>CAZTAS010000080.1:0-24135 GCA_964611635.1 uncultured Thermodesulfobacteriota bacterium | reverse complement strand
GAAAAAGGAAATGGGAAAAAGGTGTATTATCTATTAAATGACGTTGTAGGGTTAGGGGGTCAATTTAATTTGCAGATAGGGGATAAAATCTCTTGACATACTACATAAACGCCTTTAAGATACAGTCAGGTTATTAGTTCTTCCATGCTTTTTTGTCCTTCGAAGGTAAGCCAGTAAGATGAAGTATCTAAACCGAATCTGACCCGATTCGTTATCGGGATGGAGATCTCTTACCCGTGGGGCTTTAACGGGCACGTGGTCGATTCCGGTCTGAATTTCACGACCAGTAAGGTAGCCGTTGCGAACCACCTTTTGCCGGCCTTTATCGTCTTTTAAATCAGTATATTGTATAAGAAAGTGTTCAATTTCCGCTTCTTATGCTTGTGCTTACAACTTCTTGACTCCGCTTTGTAATATTTCAGTAATCGGGTCATCAACAATGCGCTTTAGCTTTTTCAGTTCAATTACGTTATTTTTGCTCATGGAGTATGTATTATTTCTTTTTTGTTTTTCAAATTATCTGAATGAATGCGTCTAATAATCATCCGGAGGATACACCAACTAACATTTCAAAAACAACTTTTGATAATAACTTATTGAAAGTTTCAGATATGCAAAAATCGATCTCACAAATTCCATTACCCAAACTACAGGTGGGCCAAGAAGATATCTTCGGGGAATAGGGTTTATTTCAATTCAAGGCTGCGGGCGATAAGTCGAGGATATGTGCCGTGTGGCCGTGTATGGTGTGTGGTCAGTAAACCTTTAGAGAGCGTCTTGAGTATATTCCAGTAACTTGAAAAGTATCAAGAGATTGCTAAAAAGTTGCGCAAAAAAGGTAATTTAGGTCTTTGCGCAGTATGCGGAGGCATAATCTAAGTTCAAACCCAACTTTAGAGCGGCAAAGAGAGAAGGAGGAACAAAAATGAAAAAAATATTAATCTTTGCGTTGCTGGTTACTGTCCTGATCACGTTTCCTATTTTTACAGAAGATGGCATCTCCTGCACCGGTGTCACAGTAGTGGGGAAAGCTTCTATAGATGGTAAAACGCGTATGGGTCAAAATAACGACGGCACCCCCTTCGACTATGGGAATTGGAGATCCATGAATTTAGTTGTGAATGAAAAAACTGGAATTAAAGCTTTATATGAACACTGGGGCACGATGCATTTCCAAACTGTACGCTATTACTTAAACGATCGCGGAGTTGCAATGGATCATCTCGCTCGCCCCGGTCCCAAAGGCAGTGTTCGAGAATCAGCCAGTTTTGCCGACAAAGATGAAGCCTATATGGTTGAGGTAGGCTATGTGGTCGACAAGTACCCTGACGTGAAACGCTCCTGGGCGGACCAGATTCCTAAACTACGGGAGAAGGGTATCCTTGTTGCTGAATATGGATCCGGAGGTATTTATGCATCCAATGCATTGGAGCATGCGCATACAGCTAAAGAAGCGGTTGATATAGTTACCCAGGGGCTACCCGAGGGCACGTATGGTGTTGTTACAATCAGAGGCGACGCTGCTTTTGGCCACGCAAATCATTACATGTATACTCTTCCCTCTAGTCATCCGTTCAATGTCTATGGAAGTTGGGGGAGCGAACTCCGGGCTGCAAGAGCCCAAGAGTTACTCGATGCACGGTTTGGGTCTATTAGTACCCCATACCTTTTCAGTGTTTTGCGTGATCAAACGGCGTTAGGTAATGAAAATGGGGACGATAGGACATATCCGGGCGGCCGATCAAAGATCGCCCGATGGGGGTATTTGTCCAGAAGTAGATTTTCACGCATCAGTGAAATTTCCAAGAAACATACTGATTTACTGAGCGTCCACTGGACGAGTCCTAATTTTCCGCCATTAAGTCCGTATCTTCCCTTCTATATTGGCTTGACAGAGATCCCCCCAACATTTGCACACGGTAAAGAAAATAAGACGGAAATTTTCGAGGAGTTATGTAACGCTGTCCAATATAAGATGAGCTATATGAAAAACGTGCAGGAATTCTGGGAAGCCTTTGAGCATCAGACTATTCGTGAGATGCTCCAATTGGAAAGAGATGTTCAAGCAATGGTAAAAGACGGAGACAGGAAAGGGGCAGAGCAATTATTGTATAGGTTCTGCAACGCGAAATGTGAACAGGCTGTAATCTATGCCAAAGAATTGACCGAGAGGATAGCTTCGGGGCAAGATATAATGGAAATGACTGTGGAGGTTGGTATTCCTATCAGGTCATGGGAATGACATTTCCTTAGATTGCAGTTACAAAACAAAGCTGAAGTAATCAGGGTAGATAAGAGAAGGCATGAGGAAGAAACCTGTTTAACTTTCATTCTTGCCTTGAATATATTTGAATCTTCATCCGGTTTGATGAAGTAAGTCATTAACCCATTTTGTTTTATGAGTGCTTTTAGATGAACTCATAAACGGCGCAATTCGATTGCTTATCTGTGGCGTTAGTTATTTACAATAGAACACATTTCACCTCCAAGAGGAAGGCCCTCAATCAAGGGCCTTTACAGTGTAAAGTGTCTGGGCCGTAAACCCTTAGAGAACTAATTCCTCATGATTCCGGGGCGTAATTCCGGGGAGAGCATACTTATTCTTTCTTTTGCTTTGCCTTTCGCCCCGGTCTCAGCCTCCCCAGAACGCAGCCTATGGATTTCTTTAAACGATCAAGGAAATCCAAACTTCCCATCGGCCTCCGCACTCAGCCATGAGTTGCAGATAAGCCCCATAGTCCACCTAACAGAAGAAGGCCTCCAGGCGACGATTTTCTTGCTGGGTGATGTGATGCGTAATTCCCGGTGCCACCGACCTGGCTATCCTCACCATGCCCGAACTCTGCCTCCTCGAACACTCGCCGTCAAGAAATTGGTATGATATCCCTGAAATTCGCAGGGCAGCAGCCTGGGGATAATTGATAATAGGGGTAAACCTCAGCAATCCTAATAGGCCCGAGTTGGTTCCGAAACGCTCGCCAATATAGAGAGTGATTCATCGCCCAATGTCATCTTCACATCACTCTGTTCTGCGCTTAACTATGAAATTTAGAACATGACTGCAACACTCTGCTGGCTGAGCTGCAGCAATATGATAGGAATCGCTTGGCAGAACCAGCAGTTCAGAGTCTGAAATTCGAAGCTGTGTCTCCCGCACAGTTTCCACGGATTGAAGCGGACTGCGATCGGTGGTGACAAGCAAAGTCGGGGCTTGGATGCGCGGCAGAATGTTGAACAAGTCGAGCTGATTTACTGAACTCGAAACACCGATGCAGACTCGAGGATCCGATCCCGACATCATGTCCGTCCACCATGTGAGTTGCTCATCAGGGACCTCCGACCCGAGTCGCGCGCGCTGTGTCTCTGCCGCCCAACCCCTCACACCAACCTCACGGATGCGATTGGGGACAGAAGTAAGGTCCATACTACCCCCGGTCCTGTGTGCTCGCGACGGCCCGCTCAAGACGGCCAGTGTGCGCGTACGTTCTGGATAGTCCGCGGCAAATTGGAATGCGATGCTACCGCCAAACTTGGCTCCCACTATATGCACTGCGTCAATTTCCAGTTTATCTAAAAAACGCTTCAAATCTAATGCAAACGCTGCCGCTGACCACTGAAAGTCTGGCTTTGGAATCGTAGACTGACCAAAGCCCCGGAGATCCGGGCGCAACATACGCAGTTCGGACGCCATTCCCGGCACCCAGGCGTACCAGGCGCGGCTTGATTCAGCGATGCCGTGAACAAGTAAAGCAACATCCGGTCGGCACCAGGGCTCGCCGAACCAGTTGTCTTCGTAAAACATGGTCAAAGTTGAGTCTATCTCCACTGATGGCATATCTGCTTTCTCCTGTATCTATTGTATTGATAATCTTTACTTTCTTTTATATTTATAGATTAATGGCCCTATTATCGACAAGATGAAAATGCCCCATAGTATTATGCTCACCGGATCCTTAAAAAATATCAACAGACTACCATGGCCTAATCTCAATCCTCTTAGAAAATATTCTTCTGCGTACGGTCCCAAGACAACACCAATAATCAAAGGGGGCGTGGGAAAGCCGTGATTTCTCAAAACATATCCCAAAATGCCGAATATGAAAGCGATAAAAATATCAATAGTAGAAGTACGAGGAGCATAGGCAGCAATGAGGCTCACTACAATTATGGAAGGGATTAATATTCTGGTAGGAAGAGCAGTCACCCTCGCGAAGTATTTTGCACTAAGAAAGGCAGTTAAAAATAAAAATATGTTGCCGAATAACATTGAGGATATGACAAGATAGACAATTTCTGGATGTTTTTCCATGAAAGTAGGGCCGATCAGAAATCCATGGGCCTCCATAACGATCAGGATCACTATCGCGGTGGTGCTTCCGGGTATGCCAAGGGTAAAAGTGGGTATTAGAGATCCTGTAATGACTGCATTATTTGCGGCCTCAGGAGCGAGAACCCCACTAGGCTCTCCCTCTCCGAATTTCTTATCCGGGTAGGCTGCAGTTTCCTGTTGATAAGCAAGCAGACCGGCGATGGATCCTCCTGCACCAGGTATTATACCTACTATCAGACCTGCTATGCTGCTGCGCACTAATGTTGTCCAACATTGAAGGGCTAATCTGACCCCTTCCCATGAGTCTTTTAAACTCTGTTTCATTACCTTTTCTATTGCATCTGGATCAACAACAGTCTCCTTTTCCAGCATAAATATGCATTCACTGATGGCGAAAACTCCCACAAGTACTGCTATGGGGGGCATTCCGTCATATAATTCTATCAAACCAAAAGTTGCGCGTGGGGTATCATAGATTGGATCAAAACCCGTTGCGCCCAGCAGAAGACCGAATACTCCCACCAATAATCCCTTTCCAAAACTTTTTCCACTCAGTTTCCCGATTAGGGTTATTCCAAATATGATAATTATGAAATTTTGAATGGTGCCGAACATAAGGGCCATTTTCGCCAAAAGAGGAATGGCGAGTAATACAAGCGCCGTTGTTAGCAACCCCCCCATACCGGAAGCGACGGCGGATATAGCAATTGCTTGCTGGGCCATTCCCTTTTTTGCCATCATATAACCATCGAATGTAGTGGCAATTGCGCCTGGTACTCCCGGGACGTTCACAAGAATGGCAGGATAAGACCCTCCCATTTCCGCCCCACAATAAGTTGCCGCCATGAACACAATAGCATGATCAGGCTCAATGCTAATCAGGATTGGCAGCAATACTACTAACGTGTTACCGGAGGAAAATCCCGGTATAGCCCCAATATAAAGACCGAAGACAACGCCACCAAAAATTAACCAGATAGCGTTCAATGACCCCATCAGTCCCTGAAGGATAGGATTAATGTCCATCATCTGATCAATCCCAAAATTAAATTTTCTAAGTAGCCCCGAGGCAGGTCCATTTGAAACAAATAAGCAAAAGTGAAAAAAGCTATGGCACAAAACGATATGCTGTACACTACTGCCTTCAAGAGATTATAAGGCCCAAATCCCGATTTTTTAGCAATGATTTGAATCACGATAGTAAGGAAAATAAAACCTATACTAGAAAGAATAAACCCAACATTTATAAGGGAAAATATGTAAACAAAAGTAGTAAGAATCAGTAATATTGACAAGACAGAATTTTTACCGATTCTTACTCTGGTTTTTTTCATGTCGCGTTTGTTTTGCGATACCCACTTCCGTCTGCTTTGGATCATTATTACGGCAGATAGAAAAAAAACCACCCAGGCAAGTAAAAAACTATAAATTCTAGCTTCCCAGACCATATCCTTGACAGTAAATAGATAATACACCGAGTAAGCTAATACACCAATAAGAATAAGGAATTCACCAAACGAAGACTTATTGTTTAGATCGGAAGACATTTCTGGATCCTCTGATTTTTTCCCACATCGGCCCGATTTGTAACAACAATATTTTCTATAGCTTATAAAAAAGCGGTGCCTTCCAGTGTGCAGACGAATACAGGACTTGATGCGACCAAAAAGACCTCCTAGGACAGAGATCCGACTGGGGCATCTCGAACTGTTAATCTAGCAGAAAAACTTTTAAAGCTGCTTTATATTGCTGCCACCGGACTTGAACGAAGAGACAAAAGTTCCATCAAGTCTGGGAGGTATCTCCGATGAACATCATAACTTTGTGATTACTTGTGCTTTACTAACAAAGGAAGATATTCATCGACTATCTTCTTGAATTCTAAGACGTATTTTTGACTCCGAGCCTCATCCCAAAGTTGAAATGAGTTTAAAGGAAATCCTGACTTCTTGGCATATTCAGGGAACCTCGGGTCTTTGAATGTCTCTTTAAGCGTGTTACTTAATAACTCCAGTCTATCTGGATAGTTCTCTTTAAAAGAAGTCCGAGCGGCAAAACCTATCTGAGAACCCAGACTCGGCATATCCAAACCCACAGCTTCCTTAACTGTAGGAGCATTGTTTGTTTCTTCCTTATATATGTTCTCTTCATCTAAGAAGACGAGAACTTTGGTTTTGGGCATCAGCGCAATTATTGGTTCTACTGGTCCCGTTGTTACATCTACTTCGCCGCTAAGCAAAGCGGCGCGTGCTTTTGAGCCCCCACCATAGGGAACGACTACAAACTTCGTTCCCAATTTTTTATTCAATATCTGACACCCTAGATTGGCTGGATGGGTCCATCTGGACACAGACACGTTTATCTCTTTCTTTTTTGCCGCATCGATTAACGTTTGAATGTCTTCATACTGGCTATCCGCCCTGACAGATATGGCTGAAGGGAAAAGAGATATAGTGGCGAAAAAGAATACGTTACCAGGCAACTGAATCCCCTTGGGTTTCTGCAATCCAAAGGTAAGGACGTCTATGCTGATGACACCCCCCATTATGTGGTACCCTGTATCAGGTTTGTTTACAAACAAAGTCCATGCGACCTCTCCGGAGGCTCCTGGTTTATATGAATATTTTATAGGAGTTCCCAGGTGATCCGACCAGAGTGGTGCAACACCCCTTATACCTCGATCGGTGGCTCCTCCAACAGCCACGCCTATGATTATTTCAATAGGCCCTTCTTTTGGATAAGGCATAGTAGCAAAAGCATGTTTATTAGCATCAAAGGCAAAAAGCAAGCCGCCTGCTGCTATTAAAGAGGATTTTTTAATAAATTCTCTTCTTGTAACTTCTGTGCTAATAGCTTTTTTCATTGTTATGACCCTCCTTAATTTGCTTTTGTGGTTTCTTTGAGAGAACTCTGATGAAAGAAGAATTGATATTAAGAAGATTCTCTAATGGCTTTTGTGACGCTAAGACTCTGACGACCAGCAGTTAGAATACACATGGACTTTGTTCCTGTACCACCGGCGACTATAATTATAATATCATCCGGCTTGATAGCGATAGGAGACATTTGTTTTTCATCGGTAAGATTAATCCATTTCGGAAATTTGTATCTTTCCATGCCTCTGTTTAGGATCATTCCCACGGGTTGCCTTGCCTTTTCCCAAATAAAGTTCTTTATATCATATTTAGACCATCCCTCATTTGCAAGTAACCTTGCATGCTCAGGCCCTAGAATAAGCATCGGTTCTCCATGGCCGTAAAGATTATTTCCTCCTAAAGCCGCCATTGTAGATGCGCAAGTTGTCAAAAATGAATAGCCATCAGTACTTTTCGCATCATTTATGCTGTGGGGCGCCTCAGAGTTCAAAACAGTCACCGTGCTTGTGTCCTTTGAATAACCTTTCTCCACATGCAAAGGTTCCCATGGATTTGAATCTTCATCCTCTGCAATACAATAAGTATATTTCCCGGGGTGGCCGTGAGTGGCACAGTCAATCTCTCCGGGTATTGCACCACCTATATTTATCAATATCAACCTCAAAGCTCTTCCTATAGTTGCATTGGCTCTCCACCCCGGGCCAAACGTGTTGGATCCGTAGTTTATCAGAAGCCTTTTAACCAAAGGACCATTCACTATTATGAGAGGGGCTCCGGCGTGGGTAGTAGTCAGCCTGCCAATTAATCCATATCTGGGATCTGCAACTGCTTCAACGGCTGCTATTATGACCGGAAGATACGACGGTATGCATCCAGCAATGACAGCATTAATGGCAATCTTATCGACAGTGGCTCTTCCCATTTTCGGTGGAATGGTAGCTATGACCTCATCCTTATCTCTTTTCACTTCGCCTATCATCTGAGAAACATTATTTTCTGTTGGAGGTATAATAGGCAGACCGTCGGTCCATCCATTTTCGTAAAAAATATCATTTATTTTTTCCACAGAATGGGGCAGTTTAATTTTTTCTTCGGCCATCTCTAACATCTTTGATATCCCCCTAAGATTGTTTAACTGCTCAAATTCCGGGTTTTGTCATTGGGCAAACGCCGGATGGAATAGGGTATTCTTTGTTGGTAAATTCAGATTCTAATAATTCTCTTGCTTGTGTCAAGACGTATACAACCTGCTTCACAATGGCTTCTGCCTTTTCTTTAACTATCTCCTTTTTAGTTGCGCCCAGAGGGTGCGCCATGATCACTAATGGTAAGCCTTTCAGGCCCAAACTTCTAGTCACGAATTGTGCCATGCGGCCAAATTCATTGGTGCATATTGTTGCCGTTGGTCTCCCCTTTAGCTCCAGCTGAACTGAATCGTGGACACTCCACGATGCTGATGCACCTCAATGACCGACTCCATTTATCACACAATCGCATTTTGCCGCTATTTCGTCAAGAAAATTTGCTGGCTCTGCGGCAGATTCCTTCGTGAAATACAATATCTCCTTGAAATTGTACAAAGAGGATAAATGGTCTCTCAGAGTAACCAATACAATATCAGCATTTTCTTTCTGGTTATCAATCATTCCGACTACCTTCGTATTCAAATCCTGCAATCTGGGGGCAATTCTCGAGTCAGGGGCACCGACTCTTCCGATTGGGTTCAAGACTACAACTTGATCTTCCATGATTCTGATTCCTCCTATAAGAATTAATTACATCGCCGGCACTAGTTTCGAAATTCTCTGACACGTTCCAACAGATGTGACATAACCGTCAGAAAATATTTCATTACGCACTATGGGACCAAACACTTTTTTTATTTAAAAGCTCAAAAACCCCCTCATCCCGCAAGGACAATGGGATCTACCCTTTTTTCATGCCGCCCTACTTATAAACAAAGACATTTACAGAAACAGACTATTTATTATATTCCACTCAAAATTATATTCCACTCAAAGCCCTATATTTGCTTAGTGCGCCCATTATAATCGAAAAAAAAATATTGTCAAGTACCCAAAAATAGAATTATTTGCGGTGGGCAAAAAAGCCTGATGATTGCCGGAGGCGCTCGCTTGAACTCTTTGAGGGAGTTCCCGCCCGCGAATAAAGCAGGGGCTTGCCGGATGCTTTTTTCTTTGACAGTAACCGCCTCTTCATAGATGGGGTAACTACTGATTTATCCCCCCTGCCCTCCCCTATTTTTGTTTATGCAAAATTTCATGCGGGAATGAAGCACATGGATGCCGGAGGCTTTTCAGGTATTAGAAATCCCACTCCTCAGGCACTCAATTGCAATTGAGGTAAAAAAATAAGGGAGATGGGTCATGCTGCCTCTAGCAGCGACTCACAGAGCAAACCGAGGAACGGCAATCAATCATTAAAGTTGGGGTCATGCCTTCAAATCGCTATCTTTACCACGATATTTCCCCTTGATCGTATTCGGTGGATTAATAAACAAAAAATAGCCTCACATTATTGTTGGATTGTGATAAGCTTTATTAAGATTTAAAGAATCATCTGTAAGTTCCGATTGAGATCGCGGCTATAAGAAAGTTCCTTGAATGCGCGTTTAGTGGAGCTTCCCGCCGGGATATGCCAAGCTTTCATGAGTCTTAAGCAACTTATTGAATAAGGAGATATGTACATGCAACTTCCCGATTTCATCTTATTAAGGCAGGTTTTTCCCCCATCGGATGATGTAGATCTGTATGTGGCCGTTCGGCGGGCGCTAGAAGAGAGCAATTTACTGCAACCGGTGCGGGCTGGCCGGCGAGTGCTGATCACCGCAGGCAGCCGGGGGATCAGCCAGATACCTCGGGCTTTGCAAGCTGCAGTAGACGTTGTACGAGAGCAGGGAGGAGAGCCGTTCATCATGCCTTCCATGGGCTCCCACGGGGGCGGCACCGGTCCGGGTCAGGTGGAGATGCTCGCCCATCTTGGAGTGAACGAGGCTTCGGTGGGTGCGCCGATCCATAAAGACATGGAACCCCGGGAGGTAGGCCGCGCTACCGATCTGGATGCGCCTGTATATGCTGACGCGGCAGCCCTTGAGGCGGACTACATCCTTCTCCTCAACAGGATCAAAGAGCACACAGACTATATTGGCGAGACTGAATCGGGTCTTCTGAAGATGGCAGTGGTGGGGCTGGGACGGAGGATGGGTGCCGAATCCATGCACCGGCTGGCGGTCAACATTGGATTTCAGCGATCCATCCACTCCATGGCCCGCGTTTTGTTCGATCGGCTTCCGGTGCTGGGTGGCGTGGCCCTGCTGGAAGACAAGCGCAATAGCCCGCGCCGCGCAGAGGCGGTGACGGTGGAAGAGATTTTCCGGCGGGAGCCTGAGCTGCTGGAGGAATCGAAGCGGTTCAAGGCCGCACTCCCCTTCTCACAGTTAGACCTTTTGGTGGTTGACGAGATCGGAAAGGAAATTTCAGGCACCGGTATGGACACCAAGGTAATCGGTCGTATTATGAACATTTACGAAAAGGAGCCTGAGTCGCCCCGAATCACCCGCATCTTCCTGCGCAACGTAACCGAGGTGTCGGGGGGCAACGCCATTGGCATCGGCATGGCTGACTTCGTTCAACTGCGTGCGGTGGAGCGCATGGACCGGTCCGTTACCGAGATCAACTGCATCACTGCCAATGCTCCAGAGAAGGCCCAAATACCCATCATGCTGGAGACGGATCGTCAGGCCCTGGAGAAGGCCCTTGCTAACGTTGGCGTAAGGCAGCCTGATACCCTTAGAGCTGCGTGGATCGCCAACACGGCGGAGCTGGAGAACATGGCTGTCAGTCCGGCACTGGCAGCTGAGGCCCAGGAGCGGGAGGACCTGGAAGTGCTGGGGAAGCCCTTCGCGCTCCCCTTCGACACAAAGGGCGATCTACCCTGGCTGCGGGAGGTGATAAAAGGGATGAATTAATCAGCTCGCCATACTACAATTCACAACGGTCTCCAATGGCTGAGGCTGATAACCAAGACAATTTATTGTAAAGTAAACCGGATATTACTGATTTGATTATCAGTTTACTTATCAATGTTTTTTCATGTAATCTTCGAATGCGTCCAGGAGTGCATGGATTTCAGGCCTCCCCATTGGCACAGACAAGCATCCCCTGATTTTTGATTCCAGAAATATCCCGCGGTTCAATAAATGGAAAAAGATTTTCTGTTGTTCAGTCTTGTTTACTGCCTTCATCGCGCTTCTGTAATCCCATACTTCTTCTCGTGTGAAATGAACTTTGAAAAAGGAGGCTTCTCCCGTAACACATCCCTCATAGTTATATTTTTGGAATAGATCTGAAAGACCTTTTCTGAGTTCTTCTCCCAATTCATTCAATTGGGTATATGATTCCGGCGTGAGCTGTTCGAGAGTGGCGATTCCGGCAACCATCGTAATTGGATTGCCATTGAACGTACCTCCATGGGGGAGCTTTGCACTGCCAGAACTTGAGTCAAACACTTCCATTATCTCTTTTTTGCCGCCAACAGCCCCAACAGGGAATCCTCCACCGATCACTTTGGCGAGGGTAGTCAAATCCGGGGTGAAGTCACACAGTTCCTGAGCTCCTCCCCATGAATGGCGGAATGTCTGGACTTCATCAAAAATAAGGAGAACATCATTATCCTGAGTGATTTGTCGCAAATCAGTCAAAAATCCTTTCCTAGCTGGAATGATTCCTGCCGCTCCCATCTGAGGTTCTACAATGATGCACGCCAGATTGTCCTTTTCTTTCTTCACTATCTTCTCAACGGCATCGCTGTTGTTAAACGGCATGACCACCACTTCTTTCAGAATATTCTCAGAAATGCCGGGCGATTCGGGAAGGCTGGAGGGTGAATCCGGGGGGCCCGCTTTGCTAAGATCGGGATGAACGCTCACGGACGCGTGTTCACCAGTCCCATGATATCCCCCTTCAAACTTCCCGATTTTGTGTTTTCCCGTATGAGCCTTGGCTGCCATTAGAGCAATCATGACCGCCTCAGTCCCGCTGTTGGCAAATCTCACCCTTTCTACTGAGCGAATCCTCTCGCAAAGCATCTTCGCTAGGTCCACCTCTAAAAGGGTAGGCGCATGGAAGGCGGTGCCTTTAGCAACACGCTCTTGAACGGCTTTTACCACTGCGGGATGTGCATGACCCAAAATCAAAGAAGTTGCATTGTTAAAAAAGTCGATCCTTTCATTCCCATCAACGTCAATGATCCTGCACCCCTCACCACGATCAATATAGGGTGGGTGAGGATGGAAAAATGAAAGGGTACGGGTAACCCCTCCCGGAAGATATTTCATAGCGCGTTCAGAATATGACATGGACGTAGGAGTGGCTAAAGCATACTCTTCCAATAGTTGATCTAGAAAGTTCATCTCCATAGAAGCCTCCTTGAATAAAAAAATACGATTTTAAGAGTATAGTAGGTAGTGAAATTAAGTTTTTTATAAAGCCTCCCAGATCTCCTTAATAATTCCCTCTAAAAATTCGGGAACCTTGTCGATTTCTTCTTCCTTAATGATAAAAGGAGGGGCCATCATTAAAAGATCCCCTACAACGCCGTCCTCCAGCCCATGTCCTTGCCCCACGACCAATCCCTGATCGAAGGCCCTCCGGGCAATGGTTTCCGCGATCCTTCTGGATCTTTCAAAGGTGGTCTTCTTTATTTTATCCTGCACAAGCTCGATCCCCAGCAGCAATCCTTTGCCTCGAATATCTCCCACCATGGGCAGTTCCTTGAAGTGTTCAAATTGCCGAAATAGATAGTCGCCCATTTTTGCCGAACGTTCCACCAGCGCGTGTTTCTTGATATATCTCAAAACAGCCAAGCCAACCGCACAGGATATGGGGTGGTGCGAATAGGTATATCCGGTGAAGAAGCTCGAGCGCTTTGAACTCTCGAAGACATCGAAGACTTTTTCATGAATGATGACCGCACCAAGAGGTGCATAGCCACTGCTGATCCCTTTGCCCGTGATGATCAGATCCGGGGTTACTCCCCAGTGGTCAATGCCGAAATTCTTTCCCGTCCTTCCAAAACCGGTGATCACTTCATCCACGATAAGCAGTATGCCATATCGGTCGCAGATCTCCCGAATGATGGGGAAATATTCAGGAGGCGGCATAACCGCTCCAAGGCTGCTGCCTGTTACAGGTTCTGAGATAAAGCCGGCGACGGTTTCTTTCCCCTCTTCCTTAATAGTTTTCTCCAAATACCATGCGCAGTATGTTCCGCAGGCAGGGTAATGCTTGTCGAAGGGGCAGCGATAGCAGTAAGGTGGCGGGATGTGCGGGAAAGGGGTCAAATAGGGAGCATAATCCTTGCGATACAGAGTATGGCCGCCCATGGAGAGGCATCCAACGGTGGACCCATGGTAACCTTGCCATCGGGCAACAATCTTAGATCGAGAGGGTTCTCCTTTTCCCAGATGATATTGCCTGGCCAGCTTCAGGGCAATCTCGACCGCTTCAGAACCCCCGCAGACAAAATAGACCCGCGACATCCCCTGAGGGGCGAATTCTATCACTTCCCGGGCCAGATCCAACTGAGATTCACTGGCAAAATGTCCGGAATAGGGAAAGCAGACTTTCCTGCCCTGCTCCACCATTGCATCTATGATCTCCTGCACCCCATGGCCGATATTGACCACCAATGGCCCACCAGAGGCATCAATATATCTCTTTCCATCCTGATCAAACAGGTAAATTCCTTCCCCCCGTATGATAACAGGGTATGTTCTCTTCCGATCGCGATAAAAAACCCTGTCTTCTTGTTTTGCAGTCATCAATACTACTCCTTTCCCCACGGGTTCGCCATGTGTGCCATTCTCATTTGTTTTCGGTTCCTTAAGAGCTGCAATAAGAGCACGAGAGATAATATGCCAAGGCCGATCAGGTCTGTCCTCAATCCCGGTTTGATCAAACTGAGTGCTGCAAATAGCAATAATATAGATTCGTATATCTTATTATTGAGCAGCAAATATAGTTCCGCCGTCGCTCCCAGTAAAATTATCCCCAGGATTGCCGTGAGCACAGAAAAAAGAACTTGAGTGACGCTGCCTAAGCCCAAAAGAGCGCTGCTGTAACAAAAGATGTAAGGCACAATAAAACCTGCGATCCCCAATTTGAAAGCAGTAACTCCCGTTTTCATGGGGTTTGCTCCTGCCACAGCGGCTCCGGCATATGCAGCGATGCACACCGGCGGAGTAATATCTGCCAGAACCGCAAAATATAAAATAAAAAGATGAGCTGCAATGGGCACGACGCCCAATTTCGTCAAAGCAGGGGCTGCCAAGGCCGCCAGTATGATGTAAGAGGCTGTCACGGGCACTCCCATGCCAAGGAGAAGGCATACGATAGTGGTCAGGAGCAGCGTAAAAAACATTATCCCACGGGATAAGGTGATAATCAGCATGGCGAATTTCAGCCCCAACCCGGTCATGGTAACGACACCCGCTACGATCCCCGCACAGGCGCAGGCAATCGCCACTACCAGGGCCGATCGCGCTCCCTCTTCGCAGGCTTCATAAAAAGATCGATGTGTAAAACGGCCCTTTCCCCTCGCGAACGCCCCCAAAATGATGACAGATACAATCGCGTAAAACCCCACTCTCATAGGAGAATATGCCTTCAGCAGGAAATAAACCAGGACAACCACAGGGATAAAAAGATGACCATTCGCCTTGAGCACAACCCAGACATTGGGAAGTTCAGATTTGGGAAGCCCCTTCAGGCCGATTTTTTTGGCCCTCAGGTGTACCTGAACGAAAATAGCGAAAAAATAAAGGCACGCCGGAATAAAAGCCAGTATGGCAATCCGGACATAAGAGACTCCCAGGAACTCCGCCATTATAAAAGCGGCCGCCCCCATAACCGGCGGCATAAATTGCCCCCCGGTGGAGGCCACCGATTCCACCGCACCGGCGAAAGCATTACTGTAACCGAGACTCTTCATCAATGGAATGGTAAAAGAGCCTGTGGTAACGACATTGGCCGTGGCGCTCCCGGAAATCATCCCCATGAGGCCACTTGAGATGACCGCCACCTTGGCCGGCCCTCCGGCGGCCCATCCGGCAGCACCCATGGCAAGGTCGAGTAAGAATTTTCCCATTCCGGTCTTGCGCATGAAAGCGCCGAAGAGAATAAAAAGAAATACAAAGGTCGCCGAAACACCCAGCGGGATACCAAAAACACCCTCGGTGGTCATGTACTGATAGCCAATGATACGCGAAAGGGTGAATGGCCTGTGCGCCAGCATTCCCGGCATGTAGGGTCCAAAGTATGCGTACAAAAGGAAGGCGCTTGCAACTATGGTGAGGGATGGCCCAATGACTCTCCGGCTCGCCTCCAAAACCAGTATCAGTGTGAGGCCACCAAAAACGAGATCCGTGGTGTTGGGCATCCCCTGGCGATCGATCATGCCCTCAAAAGCCAGAATGAGGTACAAATTGACTGCGATGGATAAGACCATGCACACCACATCTATAATGGATAAGCCTTTTTTCAATCCTTGCTTAGTGGAGGGATAGAGGGCAAAAATTAGGAACATTGCGAAAGAAAGGTGCACGCATCTCTGGAAAGTAACATAAATGGTTCCAAAGGCCCCTGTATAAAGATGAAACAAAGAAAAACACACAGCAACAAGAGAAATGAACATCTTGAGCGGTCCCTTGAATTCTCGAACATTGGATGTTGTTTCAAATTTCTGGCTGACATCTTCTGGCCGCATGCTCGAATTAGCATTGGTATTATTCAAAATCGCCACCTTCGAAGATTAGTAAATTAAAATATAATCACAGTCATTGGGTAGCAAAAAGTTCTCAGAAATGAAGAATGAATCCTGGGCTTCAAACATTACTTATGATTTTTGTAGGATGGCTTGCGTTGTCGCCCACATTTCAATGTACACTTACATGGCGTTTATTCCGAATCTTAAGGCATTATATTTTGTTTTATAGCCTTGGGATTTGTTTGAAATGCTTTTGCAACCAGTTTCGATAAGACCATAACCATGTTTTAAAAACTCTGATTTCAATCAAGGTTCCTTCTGGGACAAATTTGTAAAGAGGAATCTCTGCATTGGAAACAATAAGCTTTTCCTGAGAAATGGGAGAGACCCGGAAACGCAGTTTCCCGATAAACCGGTTCATCTCATTCATCTGAAATTTTCCGTCACTGATTGAGAAAACACCATCGCCGGTGTTAGGGAATCCTCCACCTCCAGAGATGTACTCAGCCCCTGAAAGAATAATGTTGCCCTCCGCATCGACTTTATAAATATGAGTGTATGGAGTTAGCACTACTGAGTGAATGGTTTGTAAATAAAAAACATCCTGGGGTTGGAACAACAATTGGACTATCGTGTGGTTATTTCGTTGATCCCGTACCTCAAACAATAGGACAGAACGCGCTGAGAAAATACCTACCGAAATGAAAACTAAAAGGCAAATGATCATAAAAAATAAAATCTTCTTCATTAAGCCCCCAGGGCGCCATCTCAAAATAACAGAGATGGCGCCCCTCATTTCATCAGTCAGTATGACCCGATCCATTGAACAATTCTTACTTGATCTTTCCCACCTCACGGTAGTATTTCTCTGCACCCGGATGGAGGTCGATGGGCATGCCTAACAGTGCGGTCTCCAGAGTAACCAGTTTCCCCTTGGCATGAGTCTCTCGTAGAATATCCAGGTGCTCAAAAATGGCCTTGGTGAGTTTATAAACAAGGTCAGCGCTCAAGTCGCTGCTTGCGACAACCATGCACCTGACACCCACGGTATGGACATCTTTGTCTACCCCCCTATACGCCCCTGCCGGGATAATGTCAGACGCCATGAAGGGGAATTTTTCTTGCATTTTTTTCGCATGCTCTTCGTCTACCTCTAGGAGAACCATATCTCGATGGTGTGCCAGATCCATAAACCCAGCGCCAGGATAGCCATGACACTCCAGCATGGCATCGATGTCGCCATCCTTCATTTGTTTAAATGAATCCGACAGGGACATCAGGGAAGTGTCCATATCCTTAAAGGTAATTCCATATACTTCTAATAAACTCCTAACATTCTCAACCGTGATAGCCCCCGGGTAACCAACACGAACACGCCTCCCTTTGAAATCAGGAATGCTCTTGATCCCTGTTTGCTTGGTGGTGGCTATATGCAGGGGTTCACCGTATAGCATCAGGACTCCTCTGGGTTTGGCTGCGGGTTTTTTTTCAAAGAACTTTAAACCTTTAGTCGAATAATAAACAGCGTCATTCTGGCAAATCGCCGTATGGGCCTGACCCTGTTCCATCAGCCTCAGATTGACCACTGAGCATCCGCTGGTCTCTGCCGTGGCATTCACCTCGGGTACGTAGGTATTCCATATTCGAGCGATCCCGCCGCCCATAGGGTAATATATCCCGGCTGTGCCGCAGGTGAGCATCGAAATATACTCCTTGGAAACCGCCGTGCCTGCGAAGCCCAGCATGAATACCCCTACCATAAGAATAATGGTAACAGCGCTTTTAATCTTCATAATAAGCCCTCCTTCTGGAAATAATTCATTAGGTCAAAAGGTTCTTCTCCATTTCACCTGGTGTTGGTGTGCCCTATTTTCCTCCTTTCTCTGGCTCCTACCCAGAGGTAAATAAGTTTTGATTTATCATCCCCCCAGATTCTCATGAGTCTCGAGGATGGTCTCCTCCAGTATGGTTATTAAATCATTAATTTGTTTTTCCTCGATGATAAAAGGAGGTGACAAGATGATGTGCTCTCCCATAACCCCATCGGCTGTCCCGGATCCCGAAAGGAGGATCAAGCCCTTTTCAAAAGCCCTGCTTGTAAGTGTCTCGGCTACTTTTCGCGAACGATCAAATGGAGTTTTTTCATCTTTGTCCCGCACCAATTCGATGCCCAGGAGCAACCCCTTGCCCCGGATATCTCCAACCATGGGAAGATCAGCTAAACAGGAAAGTTGTTCAAAAAGGTAGGCTCCCATTTTGGCCGCACGTTCAACCAGTTCATGTTTTTTAATGTAATCCAGAACAGCAAATCCAATGGCACAAGACAGGGGGTTTCCCGCATAGGTATAACCAAGGAAAATAGTCGATCGTTTAGAGCTTAAGAACACATCGAAGACCTTCTCATTAACAATCACGGCACCGAGGGGTGTATAACCGCTGCTGATCCCCTTGCCCGTCACAATTATATCAGGCATTACTCCCCAATGCTGAATACCAAAATTCTTTCCTGTCCTTCCAAACCCGGTAACAACCTCATCGGCAATGAATAAAATGCCGTAACGATCACAAATCTCACGGATAATGGGAAAATATTCCGCAGGGGGAGCCACACAACCCAGCGTATTGGCAACAACAGGTTCCGCTATAAAAGCGGCAACGCTGTCGTGACCCTCCTGTTTGATGGTCCTCTCAAGCTCATATGCGCAGTATGTTCCACAAGAGGGGTATTCTTTTCCAAAAGGGCACCGATAGCAGTAAGATGGAGGGATGTGAGGAAAGTTAAGCATGTAAGGAAGATAGTCATTGCGTCTCGGCGTATGCCCTGAAAGGGAAAGGGCTCCTATAGTAGCCCCGTGGTAACTTTGCCACCTAGATATCATTTTAACCCTGGAAGGCTCACCCCTCTTATGGTGATACTGCCGAACTATTTTTAAAGCTACCTCCGTCGCCTCAGAGCCTCCAGAAACAAAATAGACTCTCGACATTCCCTGTGGCGCAAACTCTATGACCTTTTCAGAAAGACGCACCTGTGCTTCACTGGAAAAATGCCCTGAATATGGGAAACATACTCTGTTTGCTTGTTCCACCATAGCATCAGTAACTTCCTGCACCCCATGCCCAATACTGACCACCATTGGGCCACCAGAGCCGTCCAGGTATCTTTTCCCTTCAACATCGTAAAGATAAACGCCGTCTCCATGGTCAATACGGGGTAATGGTTTCCTCCAATCACGGTGAAATATTTTGTCCCTTTGGGCTTCCATCCTCAATTTCCTGTATTTGGTCCAACTCACTTTGCCAGAATATTAATCCGAGCACAACACTTTCTTAATGCTAATTTTATTATATTTGCCTGCATCCTTTAGACGCTATCTCATGTATTTTCAAAATTTTTGGGCAGTTTCAGATAATTGAATGTGCCTCCATTCTCTTCAAAAAAAGCTTTATCATCTTATTTGGAATGATGAAGCTTTTTCCAGGCCGCCATTTTTGCTGACTCCTTTCCGAAAATAGTACCCTTTCCCTCTGCGTTGAAAGAATACGAAATAAAAAGTTTTTGGAGATTGGGGTCTATAACTTATTTTTCTGATCTATTGGCCAGGCACACAAATAAGAATAGAAAAGCTTTAATCGTTTCCACTATCATGAATGCTTTTTCTCGATCAAGAAATCAAGCCCGCCAATTTTTCGAAAAATGATATCCAAACCCTGTATACCCTCACTCTTTTAACTATTTTCAGAAAATATATTTTATTGCAATAATAGGGGATATGGGTTTGCGAGGTACTCCTTGATTTTACTCAAAAATTGAGCGGTCACTGCACCATCGAAAATACGGTGATCATATGAAGCGCAAAGATACATCATAGAACGGATCTCTATCTTATCATCTTTTGAAACAACAGTCGTTTTAGCCACCCGTCCCATCCACAGAATGGCGCTTTGTGGCTGATGGATGATAGGAGTTGAGAGCACCGAGCCATATGCTCCGGCATTGGAGATTGTAAAGGTGCCACCCACCATGTCGTCTGGTGTAATCTTTCCCTCTCTTGCCTTGTGTATCATCTCTTCAACTTCGCGTCCCAGAGTCATCAAATCTTTTCTCTCCACCCGCCGGAGAACCGGAGCCACAAGCCCCGTGGGTAAGGCCATGGCAATGCCAAAATTCTGATATTTTTTCACTATTATGCGATCACCTTCCAACGTGGAATTCACGATAGGAAAGTGGCTAATTGCCAGCGAAGCCGCCTTTATCACAAATGGGAGATACGTGAGATTGAAGCCGTGGGTCTCTCTTGTAAAATCTCTAAGAGCATTTCTCAAATGAACAACCTCGCTCATGTCCGCCTCGATGACGGTGGTTACATGAGCCGCAGTATTAAGGCTTTGAATCATATGATCAGCGATCCGTTTTCGGATGTCCGTGAAAGGAATAAACTCTTCTTCTTTTGCAGATACATCTGTTTCAATTCCTGATGTCCTGGCAGGAGAAACGACAAGCTCTGGGCTTGGCGTGGCAGTGGCGGGTTGGGAAGAGGTTTGCTCATGAAAACGGATCACATCCTGTTTGGTGATTCGCCCCCTGGGTCCAGTTCCCTGAACTTGCTGCAAGTCAATGCCTAGTTCACGGGCAAGGAGTTTGGCGGCTGGGTTTGCTCTGTAAGTAGTTGTTTTATTTGTGGCCAAGGAGGCTGTGGTTTCAACCTGTGTATCCCCGGAAGATACCGAGATCTCTCGGGATAAGATGGCCTGTGCCTCCGCTTCGGCTCTAATGATTGCCACAACGTCATCTACGGGAACAACGGCTTGTTCATCATAAAGGATCTTCTCCAATACACCAGTCTCAGGAGAGGTGATCTCGAAGTTGACCTTCTCAGTTTCCACTTCGGCAATGATTTCTCCTTTGTTTACGAAATCACCTTCCTTCTTCAACCAGCGGACAAGTGTGCCGTAGCTAATAGCAACCCCTAATGAGGGCATCTTTACTTCAACCAGCATGATCTTCTCCTCAAAGAATCAATAAGCCATTAAATTTCGTGAAGCTTGGGCTATGTCCTCGACCTGCGGGACAACCAGGGGCTCCGAGTAATAGCTGCTGGGAAGGATGCAATCAGCTCCAGCCACGCGTGTGATCGGGGCATCGATCAGGTGAATGGCCTTTTCAGCGACCACCGCGGCAATCTCCGCACCAACGCCGCCGGTTTTTGTTCCTTCTTCAATAATCATCAGACGGCCCGTCTTTTCCAAGGAGCGAAAGATGGTTTCCTCATCTAAAGGCAGTAAACTACGAGGATCAATGATTTCCAGGGAAATATTCTCTTTCTCCAGAATCTTCGCAGCCTCCAACGCCTTGATGCACGACATCAAGTAGGATACAACGGTGATGTCGTTTCCTTCTCGTTTTACCTCAGCTTTTCCCAGAGGAATCAAGTATTCTTCTTCCGGTACAGGTCCACGGGTGCCGTAAATGAGTTTGTGCTCAAAAACAAGAACCGGGTTATCGTCTCGAATAGCGCTTTTCAGTAAACCCTTGGCCTCGTAAGGCGTGGTTGGACAGACTATCTTCAATCCTGGATAGTGGATGAAAGTGGCCTCCAGGCTCTGTGCGTGATGACAACCCATTCCCGTTCCTACTCCTGCTCCACCGACCCGGATTACAAGGGGAACACGAAACGGATCTCCTCCGCACATATATCGGTATTTTGCAGCTTGATTGGCCACAGAATCGGCAGCGTATAACATAAAGTCTCCATACATAATCTCTACAACGGGGCGCATTCCAGTCATGGCCGCCCCCACCGCCGCTGCCACAAATCCGGATTCGGACATTGGGGTCTGAAGAATTCTCTCGGGTCCGAACTCTTCGGTGAGACCCCGGGTCACACCCCAGACATTGATCCGGATATCTTCTCCCATGCAAAAAACCCGCTCATCTCGGCGCATCTCCTCCTGGATGGCTTCCTTTTCTGCCTCGGCATAAGTGATAATTCTCTCTGCCATAACTAATGCTCCCTTTGATCATGCATAAACGTCGCTCAAGATACTTTCAGGGCTGGGAAATTTGCTTTCGGTGGCAAATTTTTCTGCCTCATCCATTTCTTGTTTGGCTTCATTTTCAATTTCCTCGCGCAACACTTCGGAGGCCACTCCACGCTCCAGAAGCTTTTTTTGCAGCAGTAAAATGGGATCCTTTTGCGCCCAACTGTCAACCTCTGATTTGTCTCGATATCCTCCATAATGGAAGCGATCCATTGCGGTATGGCCTCGCAGTCGATAAGTATTGGATTCGATCAGCGTTGGGCCCTCGCCATTGCGAGCCCTCTCCATCGCCTCACCCGCAGCATCGTAAACTTCTTCTGCATCGTTACCATCAACAATTACGCCAGGGATGCCGTACGATGCTGCACGATCGGCTATGTTTTCAACTGCTGTGGTCTCTAGGAGGGGAGAGAAAAGAGCATAAAGGTTATTCTCACAGACATATACCACAGGCGCCTTCCACACCGCGGCAAGGTTCAACCCCTCGTGGAAATTCCCTTCATTGGAGGCCCCGTTTCCGAAGAAGCATACTATAACTTGGCCGCTTTTACGCATTTTGGCTGATAGTGCAACACCTGCAGCTATAGGGATATGGGCAGCCTGAATCCCGGATCGGCCAAGAATACCTAAATTAAAATCCGCAAGATGAGGACCACCTTTTCCACGACAGCAGCCTGTCTCCTTTCCGATTAATTCTGCCAGGATCGCTTTCGGTTCCATGCCCTTCCCGATTGCCCAGGCCCATCCTCGATGATAAGGCATCACATAGTCATCCTCTCGGAGATGAGCACAGGCCGCAATAGGCGTAGCTTCCTGGCCAGTGGTGGGGTGCTGAACGATCCGGAAGCCCCGGGCAATCATATCATCGATCTTGTCATCCAGGGCACGAGTGCGTACCATGTTGCGATAGATGGAAATCAATATCTCATCATTGGCGCTACTCATGGTGCTCCTTTCTTTTAAACCTTAAATCAAAGTTAATGCTTTCTCCTTGATTGTGATAAACTGTAATAAAATTCTATCCTCTCACAGTAGTATCCGAATATCTTATTAATAAAATTAAATATTTGCAAATAATGCTACAATATTCACCAAAAACCAAATTCCGATGAAATCAACTTTATTAATTAGAAAAAACTAGCGAGGCACATTCACAGGACTTCTACATTCACTATCTGCTCGAAGGCCTTTTCTAACATGGTCAAAATGACTGATTTTCCGATTTTAAATGTTTCTTTTACTTAATGGAGTGTACGACTCCAGAAAAGGAATGATAAATTTGGCCGCTTGCTTGAGGTCCTCTTGGAGACACTCTTTTATCTTTTTCTCATTCTTTTCAACAAATGCTTCAAACATGCCTCGATGCCACTTTAAAGAAATAGAGAAATCGCCTCCTTTTAAAGCTTTAATTAACAGATAAGGGCCAATCCGTGCCCATAACGAGTCGATAATTTGAAGAAGCATAGGCGAGTCTGCGTAAGAATAAATGGCAAAGTGAAACAGACTGTTCAGTGCAAAGTAACTTTTCGGCCTTTGAATAGAAGCCTCCATTCTATCCAATAAATGTTTTATCTTTTGCAATGCGCTCTCTGGCCTCCGTTCGCATGATCTTTCGGCTGCTATCGATTCGAGAATCAACCTGATCCTGAGGGCCTCCTCCATCTCCTTAGCAGTTAATGTATTGACTCTAATCCCTCTGTTATTTTCGATTACGATCACTTTCTCGGACTCAAGCTGCCATAGCGCCTCTCTAACAGGCATCAGGCTTGTACCAAATTTATTGGCCAAGCCCTGTAGGGTCATCACTTGGCCTGGGACGATCTCTGCAGAGATAATCTTTTTCCTTAGCTGATCATAAACCTTTTCCCGCAGAGTCTTATTTGAAATTTTATCAATATTCATTAGTATTTATAAGTTGTATTTTTTTATTTGATTACATATAAAATATAAAATTGATCATATCAAGAATTTTTTAAAAAACCAGAAAAAGAAGTAATCATGATATCCTTTTAGTCAGGAGTAAGATAATGCGCAATAAAGGTTGACCATCATAATTATAGCAAACGTCTTAATTATATTGACATAATGAAAGTATTTTTTTCGGTT
>CAZTAS010000079.1:0-24261 GCA_964611635.1 uncultured Thermodesulfobacteriota bacterium | reverse complement strand
GCCTCTTCCCGTGTAAGAGGAGCGAAGCGGAACTGACTTTCCAGGCCAAGCTGGGCCATGGCGGTCAATAGCACTTTCCCCGTTTTAAGCTCTTTGCTTTGGAGAAGCCTCTCCGCTACCGTCGGCTGGCCCAGTGCCCCCAAAGGCCATCCCAGCAAGTCGCGCATCAAATGATCCACCTCCCGGATTATCTCCAGAGCATCACGCGCCTCGCCGATATCTTCCATGGAGCGAAACTCCCGATATTTGTACCCTTCGCAAAACAAAGGACGCTTGCGGCAAACTCCCCTCAACATGCCTTCCAGCCGGTCCCCTAGGATTGTGGAGCCTGCCTCGGGAATGCCGCATTTCAGGATTTCCAGGGCTGATAGCCTGAGCTTCAGAACCTGCGTATATCCCGCCTGAAAGACGAGTAACAGGTGCAGGCCCATTATGAGATCGGTGGCTCTCTCCAAGTCTCCTTTGGAAAGGACCTCCAGACCTATGTCAAGGAAGTGAAGCACCTTTTCCGTGCTTTTGCGGATGTCCCCCATGTCTCCCGGTTCAATCCCATCGGAAACCATGCACATGTTGCAGAGATGTAAGAATTCCCTATGCAGCCGGTCCATTTGGTCAGGCTCCTCGACGCGAGACAAGGCAGAGGATAAAAATGCCGGTCCCTGGCGTAAAGCCCTCAGGAACCGGCCAGCTGCTAAGGGGTACTGCGCTGACTTTGCCCTCTCTTTCTCACTGCCGGAACGCAATATTCGTTCCACCTGCCTTTCAGGAAGGTATTGGTATAGACCCAGCGCCTCATCCAGAGAGGGAAATCCTTTTTCATCCAGCCGGGCCTGACGCCATTTCAATGCCATCTCCTCGCGTTCAGCAGAAATTCCCCAGATCAACTCTTCCATGAGCCAGAAATAGAATTTTTTATCCCTCCGGCAGATGATATCAATAAACCTCGCAATAGAAGGAATAGGCTCGCTATCTCTAAAGTAAAGGTAATATATGTTGTCCAGGGTAAAGGGCGAAGAGTAACTCTCAGGCTCAGGCGGCGCAGTATCTTCCCCAGGCTTGGCCACGTGGATCATGGTGTGGAAGAACGTAGCCATCATCTCCTCGTCCTGGCTGCGAATCCACTGAAGTATCTTCTCCTCTCCACACTCCAGCATCAGCGAAAGCCATCGCAGCACCCGGGATGGCTCCAGCCGATCCCGTATCCACACATCCACATCCATCAGGTACCGGAGCTGGCTGTCGGATGTCATTGAGATTAGAGGTAGGGCATCCTCCTCGCCGATTTCCTTGATGGTGATGAGTAATTCCTCACCCGGCATGGCGTGGACCAGCGGCTCAGGATGGCTGGAAAGCAAAATAAGCTCCTGTCGCTGTCTCCCCTCCAACTGCAGAACAATGCCCAGCCTCCGCTGGAAAGGAAGATTATCGATTCTCTTTCTTAACTTTTCCGGAGTGAGTTTGTCCCCGGCCATATGAGATCATTCCTGTTTTCTTGATGCAGAAATTTTTCTTTCTTTGCATAGGCTTCAATTAATCAACCGCTTATTATAAACTCTTTTTCATTCACCAGGTCTGAATCGTCAGTATATGTGTCCGGGGCACCTAGATTCCTTTTTTTCATCCATCGGTTCCGAACCGCCAGGAACCGGTCGGGGAAGTCAGTTACAATACCATCTACCCCCAGTTCCAGAAGGCGGAGCATGGTATCCGGCTCGTTTATAGTCCATACGTGCACTGGCAGGCCGAGCCTGTGGGCATGCCGGATCATTCGCGATGTCACCAGCCTGATACCACCTCGGTGGAAGGGAACTTGTAAGGCATCAAAACCATAATGCAATAATCTTTGCGCGCCCAGGAAAGAGGCCACTATAAACCTCACCACTTCGCTCTTGGATGCCGAGGTCACAACATTCGGCTCCAGCTCCCGGAATCG
Organism: uncultured Thermodesulfobacteriota bacterium; assembly: GCA_964611635.1. Taxonomy (GTDB): domain Bacteria; phylum Desulfobacterota; class JAFDED01; order JAFDED01; family JAFDED01; genus JAFDED01. The sequence continues at coordinate 22,328 of CAZTAS010000079.1, read as the reverse complement.
TTGCAGGACATTGGTATGAAACGATGCACACAAAACCCGCTGCTCCGCGCCCGTTCGGCGAATAAGGTCTGAAAGGAACTCAGCTCCCCGGGGGTCGGGGTCCTTAAGGTCGATATTGACGCGCACATCCGGAAAGGCCTGCAAAACCTCCGCGAGCCCGGGAACCTTCAATCCCCGGCCGCGGAAAGGAAATGTCTTGCCCCTATCGAGAGAGAAGCGAAATCCTGCGTCCAGCTTCTGAAGCTCCGTAAATGAGAGCGAACCTACACGCCCCTGTGCCTCGGTAATTCGATCATTGGTCTCGTCGTGGAAAACAACCAGCTGTTCATCGCGGGTAATGCGAACGTCCAACTCCAACACATCCGCCCCGGCTTTCAGGGCCCTGGCAAACGACGGAAGTGTGTTCTCCGGTAAAGTTCCACCCGCGCCACGGTGGGCCATTATCAGGGGCGCATCCGCCTCCAGGTATTTACGAATCCGTGTCATAAACGCATTTTCAGATAATTAAAAGACCAATATTACAGTATGATGCTTTTTCATAATTGTCAACAAAACTAAATCAAACATACAGAAGCTGAGTTGAAGCCGTCCCTTGCGGCCTGGTTTTTGCTGAATCCGGTAGAAAAAAAAAGTGAAAACCAAGGCGAATAGTATATAATAATATTAAAATGCGAAATTATAGTGCCCGATTCCGGGTGTCCGAAAATTACATAGAAATCAAGGAGGAAGCCTCATGAGAAAAATATTTCTAGCCGCCACGGCTCTTGCTTTTGCGGCAGCTTGCACCACCGCTTATAAGGCCAGGCCAGTGCCCTTCAAGATGCCTGCCGCCTATGGCAACGCCGTTGAAGTAGCAGGCACCGTGGTGGGAGCCAGAGCCTATGTGGATGCCGGTATTGCAGAGGAGGCCTTCGGCTTTGACATTAGGGGGGCTGGAATGCTGCCCGTTCAGGTTGTATTTGACAATCGAGGTCAGCATCCTTTGAGGGTCAACGCCGAGCAGACGTTTCTGGAGGATGACGAAAATAATTTGTGGTCCATCCTCGACGGTCAGAATGCTTATGAGCGGGCCACCAAGTATGCGAAAACCGGAAAGATTTTCAAGGAAGGAGCTTACCACGGCTTTCTGGGCGCTACTGCCGGGGCGATCATCGGGGCGGCAATCGGCATAGTGGCCGGTGAAAACGTGGCTGAAGCAGCCGGCAAGGGCGCGGCTGTGGGGGCAGCTGCAGGGGCGACTCTGGGAGGCGCCAAAGAATTCACCACCAATGAAGCCCCACGGGTTATTATGGATGATCTGTACCAAAAGTCCCTGCAAAACAAGACCATTGAACCCGGAAGCATCGCTTACGGTATCTTGTTCTTCCCCGGTGAAGCCCAATCGGCTCGCAGGCTTCGACTCCAGTTACAGGAGGTTGATACGGGAACATTTCATGTTCTCCAGCTTTACTTGTAAAGGGAGCTTGAAAGAGCGGCGCATAAGCTCCTCAGATGGTGAAAAAGCCAAAGGCCTTTGGTAAGGATCTCAACAAGCGGCTGTAGCAACGGAGGGGCAAGGCTTATCCTTGCCCATATGCAAGATATGCTCAAAAAAATTTGTCCGCTCGGGCGGGATAAACCCCGCCTTTGCATCTTCAATCCATGGAATAGACAGGAGAAAACGATATGTTATGGAGGAAACCACAAATACCTATTATGAGTCTTATGAAAACCTGGTGGCTTCTGTTTTTCAAAGATCACAACGCCGGAAACTGAAAAAAATATTTACTATATCATCTTAATTAAGATGTCACTATAAATTTTAAAAGAATACAAAGTTGTCAAGGAAAAACAGAGAGTTATAACAGAATGATACCATGTTTGTTCCGATTCCCAAAAAAAATTGAAAAAGTTATTAATATTCCTATTGACAACCCTATCTAGCTTTGATAGAAGAAATCACTCAAAATTTTATTCCTTAGAAAGGAGAAAAAAATGGGCAAAAAATGTGGTTTAATTCTAGTGTCTTTTCTATGCATCATTGTGCTATGTTTATCCCTGGCGGACACGGTAAAAGCGAAGTCCGCAAAGGCTTATAAAGCACGTCTTGCCACCAGTTGGCCAACAACCCATCCCGCTGGGCAGGCTTGCCACCTTTTTGCTGCGAAGGTAAAAGAGGCTACCAAAGGCCAGCTTGAGATTACGGTCTATGACTCGGGGACGCTCTATGGCTCCAAAGATTGGCTTGAGGCTGTTTCTGCCGGCAGCGTGGAGTTTGGTGGTAGTTTTCTGTCCACTGCTGAGCGTTACTTTTCAGACTTAGGCTGCGTCGCAGTTCCCTATGCCTTTAAGGGATATGAGGAAATCATCAATTTTTTTTCTAAAAATGACGTCGGCAAAGAAGTTATGAAGGGGTTCCAAAAACAGCTAAATGTGCGACATATGTTCTTCATTGCCAATGGACACGTCCAGATATGGACATCGAAGGACATAAAGTCGCTTAATGATCTCAAGGGCTTGAAGGCAAGAACGTTAGGCCCTGCCCTTGCGAAGCTTCTTGAGGCGATGGAAATGTCTGCCATCACAATGCCTAGCGAAGAAGTATACCAGGCGCTTCAATCAGGCATGATTGAAGCTTATATAAGCAATATTATTGGACCCCGCAAATTCTCGTATACTGATTTTTCAAAGGTTATAACCCAACCACCGTGGGGTGTTTTGCTCGGCATAGTGCTTGTAAATGAGAATTTCTGGACTTCACTTCCTGAGAGCATACAGGATGATGTGCGGAAAGCGGCCTCGGAAGTGTCTCAGGAGACTATTGACAAGCTGGATGGCGAGGAAGCAAAAGTTTTGAAGGAGTTCAAGGAGAAACTGGGCGGCCGTGTTCATATGCTGACAAGTGCGGAGGTTGATTATATGAAGAAACTGACTAGAGATAAAGTCGGATCGGAGATGGCGAAAGCGTGGAAGAATCCCCGCCTGTGGCCAGAAATTCAAAAACGGCTAATTGAAAAAATCTTCTAAAACAGAGCGCATTTTACGAAGATACAAGGCGTGGGAGTTCTATAAAAAATCGAGCAATAAAGAGCTCTCGTAGTTGGCTGCTCGGGTCGGGTGGGAAAGATTTCAGCACAAGGCTTTGGATACATTACCTGAGGTAGGGGATGAAAATGATAGTAGGTTGGTGCACCAGCCTGAGAGATGGACTCTGTCGTTTGATGGAAGTCATCGCTTGCAGCACGCTAATAATAATATTGGGGATGGTTGTTGTCGAAGTTGTAGCACGGTCCTTGTTTGGGATCAGCCACTCCTATTTAGTTGAGCTTCCACGCCTATTCATTGCTTATATTACGTTCTTGTATGTCGCAATGGGCCTCAAACTTGATAGCCATATAAAGGCTAGCTTGATCCCTGAAGGACTTAATCCATTATTCAGAAAAGTGGTAAGCCTTGTTGTTCATTTACTGATAGCATATGCAATTTATCTAATGCTTCGAACTGGCATATCATTAGTGAAACTGCATCTCAATACGGGCGCTGCAACTTACACCGCGGTACCAATACCCGTGTGGATATTCTCCATATCTTGCCCTATTGGTCTTGGTTTGGCATTCTTCCTCTCAGTCGACATGGTGATCCAGGACATTGTGTCGCTTAAGGCAAGCTGTAGGAAATAAGCCAACGAATGAAGAGGTACAGCCATCCTGCAGATAGGGAATATAGGGTTTGGTCCAATTACTCCAAATAGTCGCAGGAAACATATAGTTGATTGTATTTATGAGCTTTCCATTGCGATAGGGCATGGAATGAAAGCAATGTAATCGCATTGCTCAAGTTAATGATAAGGCCAAAAGGTGGTGACAAATGGATTGATGAAAGTTGTTAAGTGGAGCATGAAATTGTTTGCATTTTAAGCCATGACATCCTTCCGAATTTCCAAATTCACGCAAATCCGATCAGAATCAAAGTGTAAACTATTTAATGCACTGCTTAATAATTGGACTACTGGTGTTGGAAGAGGTTTCTCAGGGATAAGGCTTCAGTGGGGATTATACAAAAGGGCTTCGGAATAAATCGCTCCGCCAAAGCTCTTCTCTATGGAATAATAAACTAGAAAAAGGGAAAAAGACTTAATGTTTGCAATCAGTACATTGGTCAGTGTTATATTTCTCTTCCTTGGTGTGCCTATTTTCCTGGCTTTTGCAATTTTTGGCGTATGGGTCACTATTTATGACTTACACGTGCCCTGGGCGACGGTAGGTATATCAATGTTTTCTGCTGTCACTAAGTATGTATTAGTAGCTGTCCCGCTTTTTATTTTTGCTGCCACACTTATGCTTCATTCAGGTTTATCCCGTCGATTGATTAATTTCTTCGCCGCTTGGGTCGGACATTGGAGAGGTGGGCTCGCACTAGTTATGGTGCTATCGATGGGTCTATTTGGTGCTATAAATGGCTCAATTTTGGCCGCCATCATTGCCATCGGATCCGTTTTGTTACCTCTTATGGAAGAACATGGGTATCCGAGGCCATTTATCGCAGCACTTGCCGCTGGAAGTGCAGGCCTTGAATCTCTGATTCCGCCAAGTAATGTAGCTATTATATATGCGTCGATTACCGACGTTTCAGTAATACAGGTATTTGCTTCCACAGTACTCATTGGAATCATACAGTTGATATTTCTAATGATTGCTGTTTTTTGGATATGCAGGAAAATGCCAGCGATGCCGGCAGTCTCATGGAAGGGAAGATTGCAGGCCACCTATGAGGGGATTCCTGCATTGCTTTTGCCAATTATCATTCTAGGCGGTATCTTCACGGGCATCTTTACTGCAGTTGAGGCAGCAGGGATTGCTTGCATTTACGCTATCTTAGTTGGTTTCATTTCTCGCTCACTACATTTAGATGGCATACGCGACGCTCTTAAGCAGACTGTATCTATTACGGCGGTAGTCTTTATCATCATCTCTACCGCGAGCATGCTATCTCTTGTCCTGGTTTATACTCAAATTCCACAAGATGTGCACCGCTTTTCAATTGAGCATGGCCTCAGTCAGACAAATTTCCTCGGATTGGGTGCTGCAGGTGTTTTACTATTAGGCACCTTCCTGGAAGCTATACCGAACTTACTGGTGACAACATCGGTGCTAGCTCCTGCGGCAGCGAAACTTGGCATATCCTTGCTTTGGCTTTATGCTGTTGTTGCTTTCAGCGTTGGATTGGGATTATTAACACCTCCTGTTTGTATTGGTGCGTATACAGCGGCTGGCATGGCTGATGTACCGATTGGATCTTTGTTTCGTTACTTGTATCCATGGCTTTTCTTACCTTTGCTGGTGAGTCTGATTCTTGTTGTAATCTTTCCGCAGCTCTCCACCTGGCTCCCCAGCCTGCTATGAGCGATGATTCTGGTATTTCGGTAGCAAAAACATTCTTTGGCATGGCGATTTCCAGAAAAGATCTGGGGGTGTTCCTTAGCGAGAAGCCTTCAGAAGATATAAGCGTAAGATTGAAAAAGGAGAGAAATTGTGGTGTGCAATCGCCAATCAGGAAGGGCGATTGAGAGACTTTACAAAGTAGCAGGTAAATCTGTCTTGCATGGAAATAAGGAGCCGATGTATGCACTAGGCGCATATTAGGCTATAACATGTTTTGTGTGGACTTTTATGATAGTGCGTCACTGAATCCTCGGGACATTATTAAGAAAGGCAGGTTATTATGGCTCTAGATGCTTTGCTTGCTCCGTATCGTGTTTTGGACCTTACCGACGAAAAAGGTTTTCTCTGCGGGAAAATATTGGCTGACCTCGGTGCTGATGTGATCAAGATAGAGAAGGTAGGCGGCGATCAAGCAAGGAATATTGGGCCTTTCTTTCATAATAATCCTAACTCACAGCAAAGTCTTTTCTGGTTTTACTATAACCTCAATAAAAGGGGTATAACTCTTGACATAGATTCAGCCGACGGCAGGGATATATTCAAGAAACTGGTCAAGAATGCGCACTTTCTGGTTGAATCCTTTGAGCCGGGTTATCTTGATAAACTGGGATTAAGCTTTAATAAGTTAAGAGAGGTGAACCTTGGTCTTATCATGACCTCGATTACTGCCTTTGGTCAAACAGGATTATACAGTCAGTACAAAGCAACTGATATCGTTGGTATGGCTATGGGCGGGATTATGTACCTCACAGGCGATCCAGACCGTCCACCTTTGCGAATTAGCTTTCCTCAAGCCTATCTGCACGCTGGTGCTGAGGCTGCTGCTGCATCAATGATTGCACACTATGAGCGCCAGCAAACAGGAGAAGGACAGTGGATTGATGTGTCCATGCAGGAATGCTTGATCTCCACCACCCTGAATGCAATACCAATTTGGGAAATTGACAAAAGGTTGGAGAAAAGAGTAGGACCGATGCGTAGTGGGCTATCAACCCCCGGGCCACAATTACAAATCTGGCCATGTAAAGACGGTTTTGTCAGCTTTGCTGTGTTGGGACATGGAAGTGCTAGTTTCAAAAGCATCCGAGCTTTGGTCAAATGGATGGAAAATGAGGGCATGTCCACTGACCACTTAAGCAACATTGACTGGGAAAGTTGGGATATTGCAAAGCAAAACCAGGAGTCTTGGAATATGATAGAGGCTCTCATACTCAGATTTTTCAAGTCAAAGACGAAAATAGAGCTATTTCGAGAAGCTATAAACCGGGGAATACTGTTGATGCCTGTGATGACACCGAGTGATTTGGTGAACAGCGAACAGCTTCAGCATAGAGACTTTTGGACGGAGGTATATCATCCCGAACTCAGCGTCACCCTTATCTACCCTGGTGCTTTTTGTAAGATCCTCGGAGCTGAGCCATACAGAGTTAGACGCCGAGCCCCGCTTATAGGTGAGCATAACTTGGAGATCTATCGGGATGAGTTGGGATTTTCCACGGAAGAAATAATGATACTGAAACAGAATGGAACCATATAAGAGGGTCGAAGATGAAAAGAGGAGCATTGGATGGAGTGAAGGTGGCTGACTTTACCTGGGTGCTGGCGGGTCCGCTCATCACGAAGTATTTAGCTGAGAATGGTGCCACGGTAATTCGAATTGAGTCGAGGACAAGCCATGACCTCCTGCGCTCATTACCACCACGCCGCGGTAATGAAAGCGGTTTCTTTGCTTTTTTTACCTGTAATAAGTATAGTATGGCAGTCAACTTGAATCATCCCAGAGGACCGGAGATGGCAAAAAAGGTTGTGGCTTGGGCTGATATTGTAGCCGATAACTTCACTGCCGGAACCATGGAGCGATGGGGATTGGATTACAAGAATTTAGTTGACATAAAACCGGATATCATAATGATTGAGGCGAATATTCAAGGTCAAACTGGTCCCCATTCTGAGCATCGGGGATTCGGAGTAATGGCGACCAGCCTGACAGGATTAACCAATTTCGCTGGTTGGCCTGATAGAACCCCGGTCACCACCTTCGGCGGCTATACGGACTTGATACTACCCCGTTACGCTGTGGCCGTGCTATTAGCGGCACTGGACTATCGGAATAGGACCGGTAAAGGGGTCCATATAGATATTTCTCAATTGGAAACGGGCTCACAGTTTATCGCCCCTCTGTTGTTAGAGCATACAGCAAACGGGACAGAGGCGCTGCGAATGGGAAATGAGTGCCCGTATGCAGCGCCACATAATGCTTACCGTTGCCGGGGTGAGGATAAATGGTGCGCTATCAGTGTGACGACCGATAAAGAATGGCAATCTCTCATAGAGGTTATGGGCAAGCCTGAATGGACTGAGGGGAAAAAGTTCTCCACAGTTTTAGGCAGAAAAGGGCATGAAAAAGAACTCGACCATTTGATTGAGCAGTGGACTATGAACTTTACTGCGGAAGAAGTTATGACAAAACTTCAAAGAGTCGGAGTGCCTGCGGGGGTTGTTCAGTCCTCAGCAGACTTAATAGAGGACCCCCATCTTAGGGAGCGCCAGTTTTTCTGGGTTGAGAACTACAAAGGGCTTGGGAAATTTCACCATATTGGTCCAGCTTACAGGTTATCAAAGACTCCATCTGAGTTTAGATTTTGTCCTCGCGATGTCGGTGAGGATACAGAGTACGTATGCAAAGAAATACTAAGAATGACCGAGGAGGAGTACGAAGATTTGCTATTGTCGGGTGTGTTCGAATAGCCATGTCTAAATGGCGGTTCCGGATGTTTTGAATGCCTGAGACCTCATATCACAGACCGTCTAGACGATTCAAGGTGTCCGGTATTCTTGAATAAATATTTTCTGATTGCTTATTGGTATTTTCTAAGAGCACACTGAACTAGATAGTCAATTGTTTCTAACTGTATTCACTGGGTTCCGCAAAGTTCAATCAATACCATATTTCAGCCGCAAATCATTATCTATTCCAACTTCTAATTAAAGTTTCGCAGTTAATTCTTGGACATGAGATGTTATAGCATCTTCAACGGTTTCAATGAGATGTAAAAATTTATCAGGTTCCATTTCAGGCCAAAATAATGTAGGAGTTTACTGAGTTTAATGGGATAACGCAAACACCCTATACGATTTTGGAAAAGAAACTTTCTCAAGTATTTGAAATGTTTAGATCAAGATTTTCGAAACTCAGGAAGGAATAATTTCAGATGCTCTCGCCTCCAATATATTGATATTGCTAAATAAAACCGTATTGTATTTCAAAAACTCAGGAAACTCCTGATGTTTTAATGTTGAAATATATTTTGAAAATCAGTAAAATAACAAACGAAAAGTCTGTATATATAAAAAAGGCTCTTTTCCGAAAAGGGTTCTTGGCTTGGCTGACGACCCGGAGAAAGGGAGTGTAAATTCTTAGGTTTTATGAAAGACGTGATCGCTGATCAGGAGGAGTACTTTAACTTTGAGGAGTGGTATAATTGTTCACTATACTGTCTTTTGAATAAATCATAATGAGAGGAAGATAGTAAAATGCAAGCCGATACAATTTGTCTCCGATGTCATCAAAAGTGCCATTTAACTGCAGAGGTTATAGATGGAAGAATAGTCGCTGTTGGCGATGCATTACCGATAAACAGAACGGCCCCTTGCAGTGAGGCTTGTCCCATAGGTATGGATGTTCCTGGCTATGTCATTGCTTCATCTCAAGGCAAGCTCAAGGAGGCAATGGAAATAATACGGAGCACAAATCCTTTTCCGGTTGTTTGCGGAAGAATTTGTCACCATCCCTGTGAGATCGAATGTATTAGAAGCATTATCGATGAACCAATTGCCATTCAATGGATCAAACGGCTGGTGGCTGATCATGCTCCTTATCCAGGGGAAAAACCTGTTTCTGTTAAGAGGACGAAGAAGGAACAGGTTGCCATTATAGGCTCAGGACCGACCGGTCTCACAGCAGCTCACGACTTGGTGAAAGCGGGGTATGGTGTTACTGTTTATGAGTCAGCCCCGGTAGCTGGCGGTATGATGGCCACAGTAATTCCCGAATTCAAACTTCCCATCACCATGCTCCAAGCCGACATCGATTATATCAAGGCCTTAGGCGTACATATTAAAACCGAAACAGCAATTGGCAATGACCTTACACTATATAGCCTCCTCCAAGAGTTTAATGCTGTTCTGGTCGCCATTGGTTGCTGGAAGCCTATCACTTTGACTATTCCTGGTTCGGATTTGGATGGTATTTATAATGCTCTTTCCTTACTACAGCAAATAAAAGAGGGTAAGAAGATTCGTCTCAGCGGAAAGGTTGTGGTCATTGGTGGTGGCAACACGGCCATTGATATAGCACGGACAGCAGTGCGCCTGGGTGCAATTGAAGTGCATCTGACGTGTTTAGAGTCCCGCACAGAGATGCCCGCCCACATATGGGAGATTGAAAATGCAGAGAGAGAAGGGGTTAAAATTTACCCAGCCTTAGCCCCCCAACAGTTCATAAGCCATGATACAAAGCAAGTAGCCGGTGTAGATTTTAAGCGCGTTGCTTCTACACAGATAGATGCGGAAGGTAATATCACATGGACATTGCAGGAGGGTAAGGACAGCGAATATTCAATGGATGCTAATGCATTAATTGTAGCTATCGGTCAGACCCCATCTATCTCATCCTTGGGTGTAGATGGTAAATTAAAGGTAACACCTCGCGGGACTCTGGCAGTTAACTCCGAGACCTTGACCACCGAAATTCCTGGGCTTTTCGCCGCTGGAGACGTTGTAGTAGGGGCAGGTACAGTAGTAGAGAGTATTGCCGCAGGACGTAAAGCGGCCTCCTCCATCATTAAATATTTGGGTTATTCTGAGCCGAAGAAAAAGGAATTATCACTCACGGACGGATTTAATCGTGCATGCGAAAAGATGTCCGATGCCTTCCCGGCTCAAAGGAATCGCCAAAAAATGCCTACTATTGCTAATACTGAAGCTGTTGGTTCTTTTCAGGAGGTGGAGCTGGGCTACAGTGAGCAGATAGGAGTTGAGGAGGCAAAGCGATGTCTTAATTGTTTCACCGTATGTATTAAAGGAGCGACTGTTCCTGATGTAATGTATCACCCTGACCGACTCACGTATCCTATAAAGAGAATTGGGGAAAGGGGTGAGGGCAAATGGGAGCGTATATCCTGGGATGAAGCGATAAGCACCATCGCGGGGAAATTAAAAGAAATAAAGGAAAGATACGGCCCAGAGGCCATTCACGTCTCATGCGGCTCTGGCCAAAAGCATATAGGAATTCAGGCTACGAAGATAGCTGAAAGATTATGGCCTACACCAAATACTCACCTAGGGCGATATACATGTATACATCCAGACGTCATGTCTAATAGTGTTACTTTCGGAGATACGATCACTTATGAGTTTGGTCCGGACTACACGCATGCGAAATGCATCGTTTTTTGGGGCTCAGAGCCGGATATAGCCACCCCGGCTCAGGCACGAGAGATCCACAGAGCCTTGCGTCGAGGTGCCAAGTTGATGGTGATCGACCCGCGACCTATACCCATCGCAAAGCGCGCTGATCTGTGGTTGAGAATTAGACCGGGAACGGATATGGCTTTAGCTCTGGCTATGCAGAACGTCATTATTAATGAAGATCTCTATGATAAGGAATTCGTTGAGAATTATTGTTCAGGCTTTGATAAGGTAAAGGAGCATGTTAAAGAGTACACCCCACAGTGGGCTGCTGAAATAACGGGGTTATCCAAAGAAGATATAATTAAAGCAGCCAGGATGTATGCCACCACTAAACCTGGGTGTATTTATATCCGATTAGGTTCCGGCGCCCAACAGATTACTTCCACTCAAACATGCAGGTCCATATCGATTTTAATAGGTCTCACTGGTAATGTTGATGCTAAAGGTGGAAATTTATTATATTACAGGACTTTTCGTGAAGCACTGTTTTGGCAAGCCTATCTCATGTTTTGGGGGCTTAAACCTCCCGCTGCAGTGAATGAAAGGCGGATAGGAGCCAAAGAATATCCACTTATGCATAAGCGCGCTATCTGTAATGTACCTGGCACTGTCCGGGCCATGGAAGAGGGAAAGGTAAGAGCATTATGGTGTATTGCCAATAATCTGATCGTAGCTGAGATGGACAACAAAAGGATATGGGAAATTATGAAGAATAAACTGGATCTTATTTTTGTATCCGATTTCTTTATGACACCGACAGCTGAACTTGCTGATATTGTGCTTCCCGCTGCTTTCTATCCTGAATGTGATTTGCTTGTTGCCGCTTTTGGGCATCCATCCAGTTACGTCACAGCGGCTAAAAAAGTGGTAGAACCTTTAGGTGAGTGCAGAGACGACAGACAGGTAGCCATTGATATAGCTAAGAAGATGGGTATGGACGTTGCTCCTTGGGATGGTGTGAAGGATTATTTGAACTGGAGGCTGAAATACCAAGGCATCACATATGATGAGCTTTGCGAGAAACCAGGCTCCAGGATAACATTTCCAAGGAATTATAGAAGATACGAAACCAGCACGCCGGCTTTTAGCACTGCGAGCGGCAAAGTTGAATTATATTCAACAGTTTTTGAAGCGATGGGTATTGATCCTCTCCCGGTCTACCAGGAGCCGCCAGAAAGTCCGAAAAGCACACCCGAGCTCTTTGAGGAATTTCCCTTAATTTACACACACTATAGACTACCATGTTATATGCATAGTGAGGGGAGACAAATTAAGCGACAAAGACAGTTAATACCGGAAGCTTATCTGGAGATTAACTCGGAGACAGCTTCAAGCATTGGAATTGCCGAAGATGACCGGGTTTACCTCGAAACGCCGCAGTCAGCGGGCAAAGGGCACGTTAAATTTAAAGCACACCTTGTTCCTGAAATGCACCCGGATGTTGTCGCCGGTCCCCATGCTTGGTGGTTTCCAGAAAAACCATCTCCCGAGCATGGTTGCTTTGATTCAAATATAAATGCTTTACTGACCCTTGATCCCCCTTATGATCCTGTGGTAGGGGTTCCACAATGTAGAGCGATCCTTTGCAGAGTAAAAAAAGCTGAATCATAGTAGAGAGGGGAAAAATGTCTGAAGAATTAATGAGTAAGAGAGTAGAGGGCATGCTTCAAATGTCTGCCGAAGAATTAAAAGACACTTTACCTTATACAATTGATGAAATACGCAGATACGGCACTTCGAAAATGCTGGAAGAAGTCCCGGATCTACTGTCAAAGATTATTAGAAAGCTTATAGAAATTGATGCTGCGAAGTTTTTAAGCGAGGTGCCCGAAGTTTCGGACAAGTTTATGGATCTCCTGTGGGAAGGTGTAAGCTTGCTTGCCGGTAAATTTGAGGAATTGAGGTCAGCGTTGGGGAGGACAACCAGGAATATAAATGTCAACCTCGAAGCTTCGGATAGCCCTTTCAGAGGTCATTTCATCGTAAGCAAGGGAAAACTCTCGGGTGGTTCGGGATTGCTGCACTTTAAGGATGAAGATTATCGGTTCATGGGACCCACGGAAGTATTAATGGAATTATTGATTGGGGAACTCCCTTTGGGTTTTAGTAACCTGAGGCTTCAAACAGCTGGGCATTCAGGGTTCGTAAGCTTAATTGCTCCCATACTCAGAGGTATATCTAAGCCCATTAAGGGTAAGTGACTTTTATTCTCAGATATATGGCTGTTTGTTAAAAATTAGCATGAAATTGTGGTAAGTCATGTGAGCCTTATCATCTTGATTTTGTTTCACCATACCATCAATGACCAACATCATTCGGAGAACTATCCCACATTTCAGCTTCATTTTTTTCAGCCCACGGAAGATATTATGCTCAATAGCCGATTGAAAAAGACGAATCAATCGCGGGAAAGAAAATTCCTATCCAAAAATACAAACTTGAACAGAGGAATCAACCATGAAGAAAAGTCGACTAGATCCTATGCCTTTACTCTTTCCAACTCCAGTGGTCCTTGTGACCTGTCAAGACGGTTCATCGAGACCGAACATCATAACCATCGCCTGGACAGGCGTTGTAAACTCTCAACCTCCCATGATTGGAATTTCAGTCCAGCCCATCCGCTATTCACACGAATTGATCGGAGCCTCCGGTGAATTCGGCGTGAACATTCCGACCAGAGAGATGCTCAAAGTGGCGGACTACTGCGGGAGCGTTTCCGGGCGAAAAGTGCATAAATTCGAAACAACCGGCCTGACGCCCTTTCAGGGGGAAAAAATAGGGGCACCCTTGATCGAAGAATGTCCGGTGAATCTCGAATGCAAGGTAAGGCATTTCTTGACCTTGGGCATGCACGATCTGTTTATCGGGGAGATTCTCGCCGTCCACGCGGATAAAGACACCCTGGATCAAGCTGGAAACATCGATCCAAAGAAAATGGAACCCATTGCATTCTTCTCAAGACCGCGGGAGTATTGGTGTTTGAGAGAGAAAATCGGTACCTATGGGTTCACTCAGGGCAAGCTTTAGTGGGCTAATAAGAAAGGAGTAACTTAGGAAACCCCGGAACAGGTGAGACCCATCTGGCGTGCGCTTTAGCATTTTCAGCCTGCGCCCAGGGCCTTAAAGTCCGCTTCAAATCTGGCATTTGAGGAATGGACTGAGATCTTTGGCTCCGACTGACTCAGCGACGCCCTGCTGGAGCGGTTCACCCAAAATTGCCGCATCCTGGAAGCCAACGGGGAGAACTACCGACTTCGCCAGGCCAGAAAACAATCCAAACGCCAGGATTCAGCAAAGAAAGATCCAAACCAGCAACCCCTTAACAACTGAAACAAGAAAAGTCTTGATAGAAAAAATGCAGGTTGTATATCTATAAACAAGATGTCACAGTTTTCCTCCGCCGCTCACCTCGCTTTTCCTCCGCCCTTTGCACCTCCTGGCTTTAACAAAATTTTTTCACGGTAATCCCTTTTGACCCTTTGAAATAAAATGATGTCCAGTAATTCATCGACTTTTTCTCTTTCTCTCCTTTCGCCGGAAAGGTGGAAGAGCCAAAGCAAATTACTTTCCTGAAAGAAAACGGGTGGCAGCTTTCTCAGCTTTTATTTAACATACATTTTTTAAGTTTTTTATTTCATTATGGAGCTTCATGATTTCCTTGAAGCATTCGATTTCCTCTTTCTCTCGTTGCTGTTTTAATTTCTGAATCAAATCTTCAAAATTATTTTCTTCTTTAATATGCAGGATTGCTCTCTCTATTTTGGAAATGGCTCTGTTAATCTCCTTGATTTTTCTCTCTTTTTTTCGTATTCTATTTGTGATTTGATGTTGAATGAGGGCAATTTTTTCTTCAACGGAGGAATTTTGGTTGGTCATGAAAAGAGAAAAAAATTTTCAGAATATTAAGTTTGTAGTGCAAAATCATAGATGGTTACTTATTAAACAGCACAAGAGATACTTTCCCAGGAAAGTGAGCCAAGCTGAAGTACAATGAAAAAAAGGTCTTCAATCTTTATTGTCTCAATAGTGAATCAATCATTTTGTAGAAAATTACTGTTGGAGTAACCATCATGACCATCCGTAAATACATTATAATAACACTATGTTTTTTCTGTTTTGCTTTCATAAGCAGCCCGATTCATGCCTCCAATCAATTGAAATCGGAAGCAATTGTTCTTACGCCGGAAGAGCGAGCCTGGCTGAAAGTGCATCCGAACATCGTTTTTGGCGTGGATGGAGAGTGGGAACCGCTCATTATCAGAAATCCCGATGGCACTTACTCTGGTATCGATGGCGATACTGTGAAGCTGCTCAATAGAATGCTGGGAACAAATATCACATTTGTGACCGGCAAATGGCGGCAGATGATCGAAAGGTTGAAAAAGAGGGATATCGATGGGATTTCCTCGTCGGCCGAACATGAGGAACGCCGCGCTTTCGCCAGTTTCACCGAAAGTTACACGTCATTTCAAAAATATATCTACGTTAGAAAAGATAATCCTTCAGACATCAAGACGCTGAATGATCTGCACGGCAAGCGGATTGCCTACCAGGAAGGCAACCTGTTTGAGCAGAAGGCATTAAAGTCCTATCCAGGTGTGATAGCTATACCTAAAACTGGTCATCAGGGGGAGTTTGACGCAACTCTTTCCGGGGAAGTGGATGGATTTATCGGGGATATTGGAATTGACTATAAGCTCCAAAAAGATGCCGTCACACATTTTCAACCGGTCTTTGCTCTGAAGCAAAATATTGAGTTAATCTTTTCTATCCGTAAAGACTGGCCGGAACTGGTGAATATACTTAACAAAGGAATTAAGCAGATTTCAGAATACGAACGCCAGCAGATTAAAAACCGTTACATCACCGGCTTATTAAAAAGCATCGATGCGCGGCCGTCCATAGTTTTGACAAAGGAAGAGCGCGCCTGGCTGGTTGCCCATCCCGTGATTCGTTTCACCGGCGACCCGGACTGGCTGCCCCAGGAAGCCTTCACCGCGGACGGCAAGTACATTGGGATCGTGGCGGATGTGCTGGACATGTTAGAGCCTCGGCTCGGCGTTAGCTTCGAACGCGTGCCGGTGGCGACATGGAGCGAAGCGGTGCGGATGGCGGAAGCCAGCGAGGTTGATGTGCTGTCCGAAATGACGTCGTCGGAGCGGCAGACCATGACCTTCACGTCCGCCTACATCAAGTTCCCGGTTGTGATCCTGGCACGGCGGGGGGCAGCACGTGTGTCGGGCCCGACCGAGCTCAAGGGCCGCCGCGTGGCTGTGGTCAGGGACTATGGCTACGTGATTCCGTTGCAGCGGCAGCACCCCGATCTTGATTACGTGGTCGTGGATACCGTTCGCAAAGGCCTACTGAGCCTGGCTGAGGGGGACGTCGATGTCTTTGTGGCGAGCACTTCGACCGCGAGCTACCTCGTGTCCGAACTCGGTTTGACTGACCTCGAAGTCATCGGGTCCACGGGGCTGACCATCGACCTGGGGTTCGGGGTGCGCAATGACGCGCCGGTGCTTGTTTCCATCCTGAACAAAGCGCTGGCTGGAATTACAAACGCAGAGAAGCTCGCCATTCGTGAGAAATGGGTGCCTGTTGGAGTGGGTGTGGCCCCTGTGGCAGTGGCGCCCGAGGGCAGCCTCACCGGCGTGGTCGGGTGGATCGTCGGTATCATGATCGTGCTGACACTGTCAATATGGCTGCTGGTTCGCCTGGCCGGTGATCGGCTTCCGGTCGGACTCCAGACAACCGGCAGCCAGGTGGTCTGGATCATCGTGGCGTCGCTGTTTCTTACCGTCATTATTGCAGTCGTCTGGTTTGGGCTTCAACGGTTGGAGCGTCAGGCGAGGGCGAATATCGGCGAGATGCTCAACGTCCTGGTGCAGACGACACACGGGGCACTGCATACATGGTTCGACCTCGAGAAGGACCACATAAAGATGTTTGCGCTCGATCCGGAGGTACCCGCAGCGGTCAGGCAACTGCTGCGCGTTCCCCGCACGCGGGACGCGCTCATGACCAATCCGGCGTTGAGAGAATTACGGGATTACTTCGTGAGGGTGGGCACACATCACCACCAACTGGGTTTCTTCATCATCGCCCCGGACCTTACCAACATCGGCTCGATGCGTGACGCGAATATTGGATGGCGCAACCTGATCGCCGAGCATCGACCGGAGCTGCTGCTGAAGGCGTTTTCAGGCCAGACAGTGTTCATCCCGCCCCTCCCTTACGACGTATCGTTGAAAGATGCGGCCGGACAGAAGAAAAAAACGCTGCCGAGCATGTTTATTGCCACACCTGTGAAAGATCAGAATGGTACCGTCATCGCTGTAATGACTTTTTGTTACGATATCGGTGAAGATTTCACCCAGGTGTCCAAGGCCGGCCGGATGGGTCAAACGGGTGAAACCTATATGTTTGACGAGGAGGGCCGACTGCTCACGCAGAGCCGGTTCACCGACGATCTGCTCCGTGCAGGGATCCTGCCCAAAGACGAGGATGCCTTTCTCGGCTTTCGTCTGAGCGACCCGGGCGTCAATCTCCTGCTCGGGTACCGACCTTCCATTCCCCGGGACAAGCAACCATTGACACGCATGGCCGCTATGGCCACCAGCGGCCAATCCGGTGTCGACGTGGACGGCTATCGTGATTACCGCGGCGTAAGGGTGCTTGGTGCGTGGACCTGGGACAGCGAGCTACAGATCGGAATCGCCACGGAGATCGACGAATGGGAGGCCCTTGCCGGTTACCGTGGAAACCGCACGATCGTGTTAAGTATGCTGATCCTGATCGCATTGCTGGCGGCAACGCTGGTGGGGTTCTTGGTCCTGAGCGGTGAGCGCGCCAACCGTGCCCTGCGCTTGGCCCGTAACGAATGGGAGCGCTTGGCCAACGAGCGGAACATGAAACTCGCGGAAAGCGAACGCCGCTTCCGCTCGATCTTCGAAGGATCTAGAGACGCCATCATGCTGCTGACGCACGATAGGTTCTTCGATTGCAATGCGCGCACGCTGGAGATGTTTGGATTTGAGACCCGGGAGGCATTCACGGCGGTGCATCCGGCGGATGTCTCTCCGCCTCGACAGCCGGACGGACAGGATTCGCTGGCTGCGGCCCAGGCACGGATCGAGACGGCATTCCGGGAGGGCCATTGCCGCTTCGAGTGGATGCATCGCAGGACGACCGGCGAGGATTTCCCGGCAGAGGTCCTCCTCTCGGCATTCCAGTACGGCGAAGAGACCGTTCTGGAGGCCACGGTTCGCGACATAACCGATCGGAAGCAGGCAGAGGAAGAACTGCAAAAGCTGTCTCAGGCCGTTGAGCAGAGCCCTTCAACCGTGGTCATCACCGACACGAAGGGAACAATCCAGTATGTGAATCCGAAATTCAGCGATTTGACCGGTTACACAGCCACAGAGGCCATCGGTCAGAATCCGCGTGTCCTGAAATCCGGAACGCATACCCCCGAGTTCTACGAAGAAATGTGGGCAACGATCGGAGCCGGAAACGTTTGGCGCGGTGAGTTCTGCAACCGCAAGAAGAACGGGGAGTTGTATTGGGAATCAGCGGCCATCGCGCCGGTCAAAGGCGCACAAGGCAATATCTCCCACTACGTAGCGGTCAAGGAAGACATCACCAAGCGTAGACAGGCGGAAGAGGAGAGTAAAAAAGCAAAGGAGCATGCCGAGCTCTTATATAGAATGATACCCAGCGCAGTCTTCACGGTTGACCGGCAAAAACGGATCACGAGTTGGAATGATCAGACGGCCAAGATAACGGGCTATTCGGCCGAAGAGGTGCTGGGCCGAAAGTGCACCGAGTTCGCATTAAACCCATGTGACAAAGAATGCGGGCTTTTATCTTCGGACATCACCAAACCGATTTTCGATCGAGAATGCACAATTAGAAGAAAAGACGGCCAGATTCTCATTATTAAAAAGAATGTTGAAATATTGACCGACAGTGATGGCGCCATTACCGGAGGCATTGAGTGCTTTGAGGATATCACTGAACGCAAGCAATCGGCCGAAGAATTGAGGAAAGCCAAAGAACAGGCTGAAGCCGCCAGCCGGATCAAGAGCGAGTTTCTGGCCAATATGAGCCATGAGATCCGTACCCCCATGAACGCAGTCCTTGGTTTTTTGGAGTTGGTGCTGGAAGATTCATCACTACCGGAACTTCAGCGAAAACATCTCACGACCGCACAAATCTCCGCTAATGGTCTCCTGGGATTGATAAACGATATCCTTGATATTAGTAAACTGGAAAGCGGCAAATTGACGATCGAACAACGTCCTTTCAACCTGCTTCAATTGATGCAGGAAGTCCGTGAAACAATGGATATAAGGGCTCGGGAAAAGGGCCTAAATCTCCAGCTTGAGATCCAACCGTCTTTATCGAGATCATTTGTCGGTGACCCGTTGAGGCTCAGACAGATTCTTATCAATCTGGTGGGCAACGCTATCAAGTTCACCGAAAAGGGCAGTGTGTCCATGCGGATAATGCCGGCCGAGGAGGAAGGTCAACTTTATTTCATAATTGAGGATACAGGGGTCGGCATACCGGCCGACCGGTTAAGCCAAATCTTCGAACCATTCATGCAGGCAGATACTTCCACGACGCGCCAATCTGGCGGTACCGGTTTGGGCACGACCATCGCCCGGGATTTGGTTGAGCTTATGGGAGGCCGGATCTGGGTGGAGAGCGAGGAGGGTAAAGGAAGCACATTTCATTTTACAATTACCATGCCCCCTACTGATCAAGTTCCCCAAGAAACCGATCTATTTATCATTCCAGGTAGAGCTGTCTTGCTAGGTGTTCGGCGTGGTTTCAGGATATTGCTGGTTGAAGACGCTGAGGCAAATGTCGATCTGGCCAAAATTCGCCTGGAGCAGCAGGGTCACGCCGTTACGGTGGCATGGAATGGCCGCCAAGC
Source organism: uncultured Thermodesulfobacteriota bacterium (assembly GCA_964611635.1). GTDB lineage: Bacteria > Desulfobacterota > JAFDED01 > JAFDED01 > JAFDED01 > JAFDED01. The sequence goes on along the minus strand of CAZTAS010000079.1, from coordinate 2,495 downwards.
GGTCAAGGCTTTTCAGCGAGGGGGCATCGATCTCATTCTTATGGATATCCAGATGCCGGAGATGAGTGGAATCGAAGCCACCGAGCGTATTCGCGCGCTAGAGGCCGGCACCGGAGGACATGTGCCGATCATCGCCATGACGGCCGGCGTAATGAGGGAGGAAATGGAGAGATACTTGGAGGCGGGGATGGATGCCGTTGTGGCCAAGCCCATCAATTTTGGCAAGCTTTATAAAACCATGGAAAACGTGGTCCCGGAAGGCGTGGGCGAGGTAGTTTCGGAAGTTCAAAAGGATGTTAGTCTCCCATCTGAATTAGAACTGCCGCCGCTTGATGGCGTTGACATTAAAAAAGGGATACAGACCTGGCAAAATCCAAAGGCCTATGCAAAGGCATTGTTGGGATTTTCAAGCGATTACGGCAACGCTGCTGCTGATTTAACCCGCCTTATTGATGAGGGCGATTTAGACGGCGCTTTTCGTCTTGCCCATACACTTAAGGGGGTGGCGGGGAACCTGTCGATAACAAAAGTGGCCGCTGCCGCCACAAGCATCGATGCCGCGCTCAGGGAAAAACGCATGGATGATGTTAAGGACCGGTTCTCCATACTTGCTGCGGCACTCAATACGGCAGTCGACTCCATCAGGCAACTGGAAGCGGTGAAGGCTGTCGAAGAAATGCCGAAGAAAGAAATGGACGTGCCGCACCTGAAGGAACTCTTCATTAAAATGCTGGCTGCTTTCGATCAGTTCAGCCCATATGTTATTGAACCGTTTCTGTCTGAACTGAAGGCGTATCTCTCACAGGATCGGTTGTCGCCCATCGTGAACCATATGGAAAGGTTTGACTTTGACGGGGCTAAACAAGAAACGGTTAAACTCGCTGAAACCCTAAAAATAGTTTTGGAGGAATGATATGGCAGACAACAAATGGAAAGTGCTCGTTGTGGACGACGAACCCAACAATCTGCAATTGTTGAGGCAAATCTTGCAGAATCAATATCAGTTGTCTTTTGCCACAGACGGCACGAAAGCATTAGATGTGGCATGGAAAGTCAAACCGGATATCATTCTCCTTGACATCATGATGCCTGAGATGGACGGATACGAGACCTGCAGACGGCTGAAGGTCGACCCGGAAACTTCAAAAATCCCCGTTATTTTTGTCACTGCTATGGGAGAGGTGGAAGATGAGAGTCGTGGTTTTGAAGTCGGGGGAGTAGACTATATTACCAAACCAGTATCCGCGCCAACTGTTCAGGCAAGGGTACGAACACATCTTGCCCTTTACGACCAGAACCGACTGCTTGAGGAAATGGTTCAACAACGAACGAAACAACTTAGGCAGGCATTTGAAACAATTAAAACCGCCTCCCTAGATACAATCCACAGGCTCTCCAGGGCTGCCGAGTATAAAGATGAAGACACAGGCACCCACATTATTCGCATGAGCAATTACTCCGCCGCCGTAGCCCGAAAGATGGGATTGAATGAAAAGACTGTGGAATCCATCCTCTATGCAGCTCCCATGCATGATATCGGGAAAATTGGAACTCCGGATCGTATACTTTTAAAACCGGGCAAACTAGATCCAGACGAGTGGGCTATTATGAAGCAACATACAACCAACGGGGGGAGAATTCTAGAGGGTTCTAATAAAGGATTTATCAAATTGGGCGAGGTGATTGCTATGACCCATCACGAAAAATGGGATGGGAGTGGTTATCCAAAAGGCTTAAAGGACAGGGAAATCCCTAAGGTAGGGCGAATCGTAGCGATTGCAGACGTATTTGATGCCCTGACAACAAAAAGGCCTTATAAAGAGCCTTTTTCCCTTGAGAAGTCATATGCCATTATCAAAGAAAGCAGCGGAAACCACTTTGACCCGGATGTGGTGAATGCCTTCTTTGCCGTGGAGGATGAAATATTACAGATTAAGGAAAAATATAAGGACGAAGGAGAAGGCCTGATTTTTAAGTTTGTCGGATAAGCTTCTTAGAAAGTTTTTAAGGGGAGCATGAAATTGTTTACATTTGACGCCTGGACATCCGTCCAATTTTCGATTTCTCCTCCATTGGACCAGAATCAAAGTGCAAACTACGTAATGCACTGTTCAATAATTCATAACGTTTTCCCTGAACAAAACTATCCCGCCTAATAATCTTCTTGACTCCCTTAATACATTCTGCAGCGCAAAATCGCAGCCAATACAATTCCAACAGTACAAATCTGTTACGCACTATTGACGCAATAGTAATCCTCAAAGGGGTATTTTGAGGTACTCTAAGGTACTATGCAAAAATTGCTATCTTGTTGATATTACTGAATTAAGTAATGGTTAAGCTTCCTTACAATCGGGGTGTGCGGGGACTGAAAATCCCCGCGTCGGCGGTTCGATTCCCTTATCAAGTCTTAACCCGGACGAGCCGGAACCAAAAAGATAATTGAAATTCATAAGTGTTTCGCCTACAATCCATCCCAAAGCCAATTTGAAAGG
>CAZTAS010000078.1:0-24586 GCA_964611635.1 uncultured Thermodesulfobacteriota bacterium | reverse complement strand
TGAAAAATCAAGGTCGTAGAGGAAGAGGACTTTCAATTGCAAAATTTGGGTTAATTGCTAATTTTACATTGCTAATTGCTAATTTTGCAATGATTCTTTGCCAGTTTCACATTAAGTGAGCGCTAATGGGGTACGACCCTTCCCCGTATGTCTTAAATCGGGACTGGATGCATAATCCGTACAAGTTGGCGATGAATTTTGAAACGATCAAACATTTATGCCTTCAAGAAGCAACGGCAAGATTCAGAAAGCTCTATCTTTTCGCTTGACTTTGCCTAATTGGCACTAGAAGCCAAATTAAAGGAATATCAGCAAAATCAGGCAAAATTATGTCTTTTCCTCCTATTTTTAATTTGATAATTACACAATATGCGATTCGCGTTGGTCCTTTGGATATACGAAGTGTTGAAGTGCCCTTAACCTGAATCGGAATGAATTCAACCTTCGCTATTTTCATCCGTGCCCCTCTCCTTCTCCTCTTCTTCTTCAAGCCACTTCTTAACTTTCTCGCTTATTTTTCTTGGATCTGTTAATGGCGGCTGAGGCCTCGTCAAAACCTCTTCCTTTTCGATTATAGTGGCGACCCATTCCGCCGCTTTGCATACCGTAATATCGCAAGCCCCAGGATCGTGATAACCCAATTCCTCAAATTTTTTAAAATCTTCATTATCAAAGAGATAAAAAGGTCTTCCAAATTTCTTCTGAAGTATATCTCGGCAAATTACCGAACCATATTCCTTGATAAAATAACCATGCAGTTTATCAACCAACTCACAAGTTCGCTCCCTGATTTTTTCCGAAGTAGCAAAGTTTTCTCTCTCTCTTCCAATGATGGAGCTCAAAAACATAACCCCGCCTGCATATGAACCACAAATTCCGTCTGTTTTTTTCCCTACACCCCCTCGAAATTCTGAACATGCCTTAAAAACAGTCTTATCGGCATCATTATTCATTCCGTAAACATCTTGAAGAGCTGCAAGCGTACACTGACCACAACCATGATAAATAAGCTCATATTTTTGTCCAAGCTTGCCCGCTTTTTTTATCCTTTCATTTTTTTCTTTTCCGGTCAACAATTTTTCCTTTTCCATAATCGCTCCTTTTCATAATCCTCCATTAATTTCTCCTATCGATCATCGAGTAGAATAATTCATTCAATCCTATATCTGATTGACTACGCGTCTCTTTTTGTGCTGAAATGAAAAGAAAATCGTAAGGATTATAAAGATTAGAAGAATCACTGATAGGGGGCGTGATAATACATACGATAGAAGATGACCTTCACTCAACTTTATCATAGTCCTGAAACCATCTTCACAAATAGGACCCAGTATAATGCCCAGAAGTGTACCCGCCGGGACAAAATCATATTTATTCATCAAATAACCGAGCAATCCAAAACTACACATAATCCAGACGTCATATATACTGCCGCTGCTTGCGTAAACGCCAACAACACAGAAAACTAGTATCAGTGGTGATAAGATGCCGCGCGGGAAGTGCGTGATGTAAGCCATTGAACGAGCGATGAATACTGCGATAAATCCCATTACAATGTTAGCTATCATAAATCCCCACATGATAGGATAAACAATGTGCGGAGTCTTTTTAAAAAGCCCAAAGCCTGGATGCAGACCATGAATCATCAATGCGCCCAATATGACTGCAGCAGAAATACCACCAGGAATTCCCAAAATAAACATAGGGATTAAAGAGGTACCAGTAGTGGAGTTGTTCGCTGCCTCACAAGCAGCCAAACCCTTCATTTCGCCTTTGCCGAATTGATCTCCAGGTTTAGCTCTGCGTATTTCTTCACCATATGCAATCCACTGAGCGATACTGCCTCCTGCTGCAGGTATGATGCCAACAATAAGCCCCGTAACCCAACCACGAATCAAGCTAGCTTTAAGACGCAGAATTTCATAGGGCCTTGGCCAAATGTTCCAACTTAACTTTGTTTTCTCTCCAGTAATGACGATGGTTTCTCCTGCCTCCCCTGCGCTGATCTCTAATGCCTGAGCAAACGCGAATAGGCCAATAATTGCCGGTATAATGTCTATCCCGCCTTCTAATGGCGTAAAATAAAACGTGTACCGGGGATATCCTGTATGGATATCTACACCAATAGTGGACAGAAAAATTCCAATAAATCCGGATATCAAGCCTTTAGTTAGTGATTTAAATGACACGCTCGCTATTGATGTCAAGCCCAGGATTGCCACCAAAAAGTACTCTGGTGCTTGGAACCATAATGCAATTTTTGAGGCAGGAGGAGCGATAAGGAGCAGGGCAATAGCGCTGAGTAACCCTCCCGCAACGGAGGCAAAAGTAGCGATTCGAATTGCTTCAATGGACCTCCCTCTGATTGTCAATTCCCAGCCTTCGATAGCTGTCGCTGCAGAAGCCGAGGTTCCGGGAGCACGCATGAGTATTGCTGAAAAAGATCCACCGTAAATTCCTGCTGCGTACACAGATGTGAGCATTATTAATGATGTTTCTGGCGCCATATGGAATGTAACAGGAAGCATCAACGCAATTGCCATAGGAGGATTAAGCCCAGGTATTGCACCAATAACGAGTCCTACCACTACGCCAAGTAACAAGGCTGAAAAATTAGTCAAAGTGAAAACATGTAATAAATAGGAGAACATTGACCAATAATCCATAGAGCCTCCTATTCAAAACCTTTCTCGTCAGCCTGCAAAATTGAGAATTAATATAAAACACCTTTAGGCAAATTCACTTTTAATCCCACCACAAAAAATAGATACAAAGCTGGAAATAAAACAAGAAGCATATATAGCATAGGACGGAATCTTCTGATTCCTAAAAAAAAGCAAGCGGCGATGAGAAATAATCCCGTTGAAACAAAATAACCAACGATTTGCATTATAAAAACCTGAAAAATCAACAAAAAAAATAAAAGATAGGGCTTAAGATCACCCCAATTAAAACCACCTTCTCTTTCTTCCTGGGCAGGACTTTTGACGAAAAAGGTGGAAAATATAATGATTAACGATAGAAGAATAATACAAGAAAAAGAAAATAAAGGGAATAAGCCTCCTCCTAAAGGGAAATTTAGAGCTTCCCACCCTAAATAAATGCTAACACCAATTAACAGAATTGCGATTATTCTGTCCTTCCAATGTTTCTTCATTTCATTCTCATCCTTTCATTTTGGAGTATGCAACTGTATCGATATACTTTTTAGAGATGGGCTTCTAACATTCGGATTTTCGATGGGCTCTATTGCCCAGGGTTGGCCCTTGCCTGGGAGACGCTTCGGGTCATCAATATAGACGCAAAGGCTTTTCTACTGTTATATTGGCACTGCGTGTGAGATTCGTGTTTTTTCTGGCAAAAAATTTTTACTGTGTCCAGAAAGCCTTTTCCGTAGCAGTGTTGCAGCTATTGGAAGGAACGTCCAATTTTTCAAAACATGGTTTTTCACCTATTTGGGTCCGGCTTGTCCGTGGTAGGTACTTCTCAACCATTTCCGTCGATAAGCCTGCTGTGCTTCAGAGCTTTCAATTGTGATCTTCCTACCTCCATATAGATTTCATCTTTAAAAAGTTTTTAAGATGTTAGAAATCGCCGCGAGTTTCCCTAAAAAGGGAAACCCACGGCAGCTTTAATAGGTTACTTCTCCATCTTCCAATATGCAACCTCCTTAGCTAATTTTACATCATCTTCCAAAAACTTTTTAAGTTCTGCCCCAGTCTTGAACATTACTATATCTCCCATCTTATTAGTCAACATCTGGTATTCTGGGTTTTCAAATGTCCGTTTGATTGACTTGATGAGAATCTGTCTTTTCTCTTCAGGCAGATTGGGGGGGCTTACTATTGCACGGGCCACATGTGCGTAAACCTTTTTTCCTGTTACTTCTTCAAAGGTTGGAACACTTGGTATTTGTCTCATTCTTTCATCATGGAATACACAAAGATATCGGAGTTTGGCCTCTAGCACATAGGATATGAAATAAGGTACGTTTCCTCCGATAGCATCAGTTTCTCCACCTAAAGTAGTTGCTATTTTCTCAGCATCGCTATTTGAATAAACATTAATGGATTTAAATCCTGGTAACTTTTTCTGCGCTGCTACAAGAGCCTGATGATCATCACCTCCAAATCCGGCCACATTTATCTTTATAGGAGTCTTTTTACCATATTCGATAAACGCCTTCAGATCCGGGAATCGTTCATCCCCCCATCTTACCAACCAGGTACACGGGTCGAATGTATGAAGCGCAAGCCAGCCAAAACTTTCAATAGTCTCTGTCCTCTTCAAACGCGGATCCAGAAAAGCCAATACGTGAGGAATATTTACATATCCTATCATATATTCATCTTTTGGCGCACTCCACCTCGCCATTTGCGACCAAGCTACCCAGCCGCCGCCGCCAGCAATGTTTACAGCGGTTACAGGTACCCCTAGTTCTTTAGCGAGGTAGGGAATTAGCGCTCGAGCACTTCTATCCGTTCCGCCGCCCGGTTTCCAGGGAACAACCAATTGCATCGGCTTGTCTGGCCACTTATCCGCAGCTATCGCCTCCTGGATGCTCATGACCAATCCATTCGTCAAAAAAAAGGCTGCTGCTATGACGAGTACTCCAATTAAATAACTCTTTGCCAGTTTTGCCTTCATTTTTCTTACCTCCTTAATGTCTTACTCCCACCAACTTCCCTCTCCATCGACAGGGAAGGGTGAAAGTGTTATAAATTCCCACGCCCTGCGGGCTCCTTCAGTTAACCCCGGCCGTGGTGTTACAACTACCATCCATTGGAGGGAATAATAACCCTGTAAAATTTTTTCATTAAGAGGTTATTTTAATCACCCAAATTTCTCTGACTTCATTATTCCTGATCACTTCATCCTTGTGGGGTTAATAGACCCAATAAGTATCTTATATGCTCACTCTAACCAGCTTTGTCCCCATCAAGAACCCCAAAACGACAATGGGCAGCCAGTTCCATCTGGGCACTTAAACACCTCCCATACTACAAAGTGATAGATTTTTTGTAACGATCGGATTTTATTCATTTATTCCTGGCAGTATTAAATGCGCTTCCAATCCCATTGTTCATCGTGGATAACAGACTTTTTATGTCCCGGTCTCCTGTCCACAAAAATTTCCCCTTCTTTCATTACGATCTTGATCTTTTTCTTGTCCTGTAGTATGCGAATATCTTTCAAAGGATCACCCTCAACCGCGATGATATCAGCAAATTTTCCTGCCTCCAATGTGCCGGTATCTTGATCCAGCCAAATAGCCTCGGCTGCATTCTTGGTTGCTGTCTGAATAGCCTGCATTGGCGTCATGCCATAATCTACATATATTTCTAGCTCTTGTGCATTGGCGCCCATTTCAGGATCCAGTCCCATATCGGTGCCCATTGCCATTTTGATGCCTGCCTCAAGATATCTCTGGAACGACTCTTTTGTATACGGTTGAATCCTTTTCATTTTGTTCAAAACAAACTCTGACGTCCCCACACGCCGTCTCACCTCTATCGCGCGATCTGAACGATGCAAAAGTGTAGGGATGATAATCTTATTCTCTGCTTTCATCATTTTAATCGCTTCATCATCAGTAAACACGCAATGATCGATGGTATCTGCTCCAGCTTTTACAGCCATTTTTTGGGCCGTGGGGGTAAAGCAATGGCATGAACAATGCTTATCAAAGGCATGCGCTTCATCCACAACAGCGTCTAACTCTTCTTGCGTCATATTTCTTACATCTGGGGCTTCCTTGTCTGTGCCGCCCCCTCCAGAGGCACAGGTTTTAACAAAGTCACAACCGATTCTCAGTTGGCTTCGTGCAAGTTTGCGGAGCTCCCAAGGACCATCTGCTGTGTGGCCAAGCTGCCTTGGAAAGTTTCCAAGAAGAATAAGGTCGAGATGAGAATTGGTTATAATTGCATATCCCCCAACCCTTAGCCTTGGGCCAGCGAAAATTCCGGCATCTATTGCATCTCGAATGGCAACCAACTCTGCAGTATTATGGCCACCGTGAGCTGTCACCCAGGGATGATCCCTTAAAGTTGTAAAGCCCATCTCAAAGAGCATCTGCCCATGAAGGAGAGTATAGAGCATCTGTAGTTGGGGTGTTACTTCAAACGTGGCTACTCGATAATTTTTAAAAGTCAGTATGTTATGTGCAGAAAGATGAAGGTGTGTATCAATAAGACCAGGCATCAGCGTGCAATTAGGTGCTTCAATGACCTCAGCATCACTTGGCACGCTAACTTCGCCTTCGACTCCAATCTCTTTGATACGTGATCCATCAATGACGACGATTGCGTTTTGTATCACTTCCCTACCTTTTCCATCAATAAGTCTGCCAGCTTTCAGAACCTTCAATTGTGCTTTTTTTGTCTCCATATCTTCTCCTCCCTTAAATTAAATTTTCATAAAAAGTAATCCCGAGGACATTCTTGAAAAAGAAAGCGGATCTCAGACTTTCAAACGCTTCACCTCCTTTTTCTAAGAGCACTCTTAATTCTTTGGTTCAAAGCCAGGTTCATAATGAGGCCCTGTTTTTTTACCGTCTTCAGCATCACCTGCGATACCCCATGAGGTATCTTTTGTTACATAATAAAGGGCATCTCCTTCTGGAGTGGCAACCGTACTATGGGGCGAATTTGCCGGAATATGAATGACGCTTCCTGTTTTTACGATCTTCTCCTCGTCTCCAACCTTTGCCTTGAGATTTCCCTTGTGAATCATGAGAGCATTATATGCTCCTTTAGAGTTAGATTTTTCCATATTCCCATGTACTGAATTCTAAAAGAAACTCCGCCAACTTCTTGACATGTAGTTCCAGAAACTTTTCTCCTTTTTCTCGGCTACCAAGTGTCGCGTCGCCCACAACACCCTGACCGGAATAGTCGGAATTTCTCTCGGGGAAATAGGCTTTTGCAGCAAATGCTTTTCCTCCTAACTCATCCCTTGAAAAATATTCGGTTTTGACCTTAATTGCATCTATTGCTTTTTGATCCTTAACAATTTTGCTTTTATCCACATTTTCCTCATCTAATGCCAGGTGCATAGATGTTTCCCACTCCGCCGAGTGTCTTAATGTGCCTTCCTCTAACCCTGCTTCCTTCATCTCCTCAGTTGAGGGGAGGGTATAATAATTAGTGACAGCTATAACTGCGCCTGTTTGATCTCTTATTTTTCTTGCCGCAACCTGAAGTGCCTGATAATTCCCTCCATGACCATTGAGAAGCAGTATTCTTCTGAAACCACTTCTCACAAAGCACGTGGAAATCTCGGTAATAACCTCGATGAAGGTTTCGGGCTTTAAGGTTATTGATCCAGGGAACTTATCAAGTGGTTTATCCAAGTCCATTGTAATGGATGTGTATCCATAGTAAAGAGGAGGCGCTAACAGGATATCAATTTTCTCGGAAGCAATCTTAATGGCTCTTTTTGCAACCTCTTCAACCTGAAGAGCATCTGTATCAACGGGTAGGTGTCCATGTTGTTCGATAGACCCTATGGGCAGGACTATCATTGCACCCTTTTTTGCCCTTTCTTGGATCTCCGAAGAAGTCAATTTACGGTAAAGAATCTTTTTCATAACATCACCTAATCTTGATGGGCACTGCTTGTCACAGTTCCCTTTAGGCAGGTATTTCTATACTCAGGTTCGAACTTCACATAGTTTTATTTACTCCTCTTGCGATAATTGATCGAAGGAATCCTAATTTTCTTCTTAAAAACGACCTTGGTTTGAACATCACCTCGTTTCTCGGTAAAAGATCTTCATAAAGTCCTCACGAATAATTCTCTTTCTCCAGGACTTTAAATTCGTGGTTCAGAAGAACTTGCTGGGGGGAGAGGCCACTTCCAGGATCAACTCAATGCTGCCCACCGTTTCCTGGTGAGAATACATCTACCCCCGGGGAGTCCTTTCCCGATAGTTTCATAAAGATTGATTTGTCCTCGGCAATAACTTAAGTGCCTTCTTTTGTTTCCACAGCCACCGAGGCACCCCCGGGAGTGTGCCCTTGAGTGGTAAAGCAGGTCACTCTCTCTATACTTCTCTTGGGGCTGTCGAGGGAAACGAGGTTGAAAACCGGGCCAACTGTGGCACATACCGGGCTTGAATTGGCCGGGGGCACCGGCGCTTCATAGGGGATAGCCTGAGTGGACATAGGCGCAATGGCGTAACGCAGTTCATCGCGCCAAACGATGAATTTCGCCTGGGGAAACATCCAGTTGTTCTGTGCGTGGTCATAATGGAGGTGGGTGAAGATGCGAGTTCTACCTCCCGTGGCTCTACACCGGCTTTCTTGAACTGGTAAGAGAGTTCTTGATCTGGAGCCCCCGAGGACGGCCAGTGGCGGTATTCCCTAGCTCTCTCGACCGATAAGAAACTGGTGTCAACCAGGATCGTCTTTTCTCCGCCCAAAATGAGAAATGTGAATAAGGGGATGTCGATCTTAACAACAAGTTTGTGCCAGTAAATCTGGGTCGATTTTTCGATATGAATGGTGCCACAGTTAAGGGGAAGGATTTTTAAATTGCTGACACCCATAATTTTATCCCCTAATTAATTAACATATAAAAAGATTCTTTAATAGTCAAGACTTTTCACTTGCCATTGAATAGAAACTTATTATACTCCCGACCTTCAGAAGCGGCCTTACCTTCGTATGAAGGGGATCTATCGATCGGCAACTGTTTTATCAGTTACCCTTTCTTTCCTCCGCAAGTAGCCCAAATAGAGCGCCATGAAAAATCCTTAGCACCCTACACATGTACCTGCGCATGGTCTTGGAAATGACATATTGAAACACCCGGCGCTGGGGCCCTCAACAGGATAACGAAGGAAATCATCACCTTCATCGCTGTCATGCTTGTCATGACACCATGTATTTCCCAGATTGTTTTTCGATGGCAAAGGTCAAATTTCCTAATTTGCCACCCACATGCTTCCAATCTTTTTTGCTACGGCATACCCTTTTTCGCCTGCTTCCACAGGTCCCGAAACCCTACCGAAGATCAAGTATCCATCATCGGGGCTACAAAGCTGCTCCACCTCCTTGAAGGAAAACGGGTCGAAAATCTCTCCCAGAATCTCGCCTTTTTTAACTTCTCTTCTTAAATCTTCAAAGTGTTCCACACGCGAGAGCAAGTAACCACCGTTGCGGGGATTTGCCTCACCACGCTCCTTCTGGGTGAAAAAAAGTTGCTTCTTCTCCGGCTTTACCTCAGCTTCCAGCAGGCCCAGTTCTCCTAATAATGCCTTCGCGCCATCACGGATCAATGCCACGAAAGGCTCAGTTTGTGCGCCGCCCAGGTACACTCCCCCAATTTCGACATGGATGGCAGGCTTGCCTTTCGATAGGGCATATTTGACCGGTGAACCTTCAGGGATCCTGACCTGGTGGATTACACCCGCACCATATGCAAACGCCATCCGACGACACTCTTCCACTAGTTCCGGAGGGGTTTCCGTGTCGAAATCGACTCTCCGCTGAATACGACCGCCAGCTCCACCCGAATGATACTCCACAACATAATCTGAGTCTTCCATGGCCTCGCGGACGATGGTAGCGGCCATCATCTGCGTCATGGTCCCGTTTTCGCTCCCCGGAAAAGCCCTCCAGAGGTTGTTGATGTCATGGCGCTCCCGCGTCATGCGCTCAAATTGGCCAAATGCTACGGGGTTGGCCACCGGAATGATCCGCAACATCCCTTTCATCTCACCGGGGTCGATCTCCACCACCAGTTTCCTGAGAGCCAGGATAGGCAATGGCTCATCCCCATGGACAACGGCTAACATAAGCACTTTTAGCCCATCTCCTGATCCACGGATCTCGTGCAGCGGGATAACCATCCATCCACCGCCTAACAGGCGAGCTACTTTGATCTCCCGGTACGTCTTTTCGCCCATTTTTGCCATCTTTGCCACCTACATGCCTCCAAAAGCCTCTTCAGGTGTTTTAGAAGTGCTGTTGCAGTACTTTTCATGAAACGATCTGTAAAGATCGATTAATTGATCATCAACAACATCCTTGATTATAATATCATTGAGTTTTTGGTATCAGATCTTCCAACCGATTCAAATCGGCCCTGGTATCAATATCTTCCAGTATGCCTGGATCATCCACTTCTATCCTGACAATTTCATCAGGAAAGCGAGAAAACAGATCCCGCAGGGAAATTGTGGGTGGCTGTGCAGTTATTTCAGGAAAAATCCAGCTGGGGAGATAAACCGGATGTCCTCCACGGCATTTATATGTAGGTAATAGAATCTTTTTCGGTAAAGCCTGAGCATTCCTTATAATTGATTGATAGATAGGTGGATGCAGATGCGGCTGATCAATCAAGCAAAGCAAAACACCGCTGAGAGAACAATCTATGAATTGAATTCCACTCTGTAGAGAAGAAAACTGCCCCTCTTTATACATTTTATTGATAACTACCTGAACATTTTCAGCTTCCGATAATTGAGGGATCAATTTATCAGCCTGGTGGCCAAGAACAAGAATTATTCTTTCCACTCCGGCCTGATGTAACGACCGCATAATACATGTAAGAAAAGGGATACCATGAAAACGCTGGAGCACCTTAGGGCCACCGAAGCGCTCCGATTTTCCAGCAGCCAGTATGATCGCTCCAATAGACATCGAATTCAACTTTTATCCGGCCGACTTCATCGACAGAGCATCCACCGATGCTCCCCGCCTGATGGCAATTATCTCCGCCAGGATGCTGACGGCGATTTCAAAGGGGGTTTCGGCGCCTATTTTCAAGCCAATTGGCGAATGGATAAGGGCCAGTCTGTCCGGATCGACCCCATGCTCCTCAAGATGCTTTATCATCGTGAGGGTTTTACTTTTGCTTCCAATTACGCCTAAATAGGCGAAGGGCTGATGAATGCAGTAATTTAAAATCTCTTCATCGTCCTTGTGGCTATGAGTGACGATGACCATGTATGTTTGAGGATCGAATTCCAGACGGGATAAAATATCGGAATACTCGCCTGCGATCACTTTGTCGGCATCCGGAAACCGGTCCTTGCTGGCGTATTCAGGACGATTATCCACCACTGTAACCCGAAATCCTGCCTTTGCCGCCATAGGAGCCAGAGCATGCCCTATGTGTCCCGCACCAAAGACGATTAATCGTTCCTGCTGGCCAAACGGTTCGAACAGAATCTTCACGCTCCCGCCGCACCACATTCCCTCATCCTCGGTGAGCTGGTAAGTATGCTGAACCGGGCCACTGGTTCCAATTGTCTGTAATGCCACGCTAATGACATCCGCTTCCAGCTTGCCGCCACCAATGCTGCCGAAAATTCGCCCATCAGGACGCACCACCATCTTGCTGCCGGAATGGCGGGGTGCTGAACCGCTCACCTCAATGACAGTTACCAGCACCCCTTTTTCTCCTGAGCGCATCATCTCCATCATGTGGGCATAAATTTCTTTCATCATACACCCACCAAAGAAAAAAGGTATTAGCAAATAGTTAAATGAAGAGTCATTTGGCAGGATTGTGCGCCAGCGGCAACTTTCAGGCATTTACGGCCAGTTGTTCCGCGGCGCACAGCCCACCATATCATTCAACGGCCTGAACCGCCTTGATCCGGTCCATCCCGCCGACTCGCCCGGCAAATTCCTCATAAACTGGTTTCACTGCATCGATAAAGGGTTTAAGGTCCGGATAGGAGATTTCCATCCCCTTGGCTTTGAATTTCTCGATGATATCCTTGTCCGCATTCTTGGAAAGTTCCTGCCAGTAATCCTGGGTTTCGGCTGCCGCCTTTGTGATGGCCTGCTGGATATCCTTGGGCAGACCATAGAAATATCTGGCGTTGATGATCATCGTCGAGGTGGATAGCTGGTGATGTGTGACGGCAAGGCATTTCTGAACCTCGTATACCTTCTTGGCATAAGCCCATGCTGCGGAGCCGTCCTGACCATCAGCCACACCCTGCTGTAAGGCGCTGTAAAGCTCACTGCCGGGGATATTAACAGGATTACCGCCCAGGGCTTTGAACGTGGCGATCTCGATCTTGTTTTTGGGCACCCGTATCTTGAGGTCCTTGATGTCGGCGGGCTTGTTGATTGGATGTTTGGAGTTGGTGATATTCCTGAAACCGGCTGCCACAAAGGCCAGGGGCTTCAGACCAGTCTTTTTCTCCAGCTCCTCAACCATTTTTCGGTGCACCGGCGATTCGAAGACTCTTGCAGCCACATCGAAGTAATTGAGAAGGAAAGGTAGGGAATAAAGATCGATACTCGGGTAAAAGGAACCCAACTTGTTGGCGGTAATGATCTCCATCTCCACCGCCCCGCTCTGAACCTTCTTAGCCACGCTCACGTCGCTACCTAACTGGGCAGAGGGGAAGATCTGAATTATCACCTTGCCTTGCGCCGCATTTTCCACCAGTTCTTTAAATTTTAATGCTGCCTGGTGATAAAGAGACTCTGAAGTGGGTGGGAGATTGTGGGCAATCTTAATAGTGTATTGTGCCGCCCATCCCATCGAAGCAGACAGGAATAAAACTAAGCTCAGTCCTGCAATTACGAAACTTTTCTTTCTCATCTCTCCTTACCTCCTCCTTGTTAAGTTTAATCCTTGTTTTTCGCCCTACCTTTATCCGGCGGTGAGCGTCTGAGGCAAAATCAAAGATATCTTGGGAAAAACGATGATCACTAACACCATCAGGAAAAGAACCAGCATCAGGGGAATGACAGCTTTGGCAACTTCTCCCAGGGTGGCCCCAGCGATCTCCATGGCCACAAATAGGTTAGTTCCCAGAGGCGGCGTGAGGAATCCCACCTCGGCATTGACCACAAAAATGATGGCAAAATGAATGGGGTCAATTCCCAAGGTCCGGATCACCGGCAGGAAGATGGGCGTCAAGATAATCACCTGCGCAATGGAGTTCATCCACATTCCAAGAAAGGTCAAAAACGCGCTGATCATCACAAGAACCAGGAAGGGGCTCCTTGTGATACTGAGAATATAATCGCCCATGACCACAGGGATCCGGTAAAGAGTCATTATCTCCCCATAGGCCACAGAAACAGCCCAGATGATACCAAGCTTGCCGGTAACGTTTACGGTATAATCCAATGCTTGGATGGTTGTTTTCACATCAAGTTCCCGGTATATGAAAAAACCTGTCAGGAAACCGTAGATCACCGCTATCACGGCACTCTCTGTGGGGGTGAAAAAACCGGTGTAGATCCCTCCCAGAATTATTACAGGAGCCATGATGGCGAATTTGCCTCGCCAGATGGCCAGGAGCAATCTAGTGATGGAAAATCCCTGTTCCACGGTCTTAATTTCCTTGATTCGACAGATCAGGTAGACCGTGAGCATCAGGGTTAAGCCAATGAGAAGCCCGGGTAATAACCCGGCCATGAAGAGCTTTGTGATAGATTGATCGGCGCTCACCCCATAGAGGATGAGCAGGATACTGGGGGGAATCAGCACTCCCATGGTGCCTCCCGTTGCAGCTACTGCTCCGGCAAAGCTCTTGTCATAATTCCTGCGTTTCATGGCCGGAATCATTACTCCTCCCACCGCGGCAGTAGTTGCAGGTCCTGATCCGGAAATGGCCGAGAAAAACATGGAGGAAAGTATGGTCACCATGGCTAGACCACCGCGAATCTGGCCAATCATAGTCTCAGCCACCGCCACCAGTCGCCTGGACAATCCTCCCATCTCCATCAGCGAGCCCGCCAGGAAAAACATCGGCACTGCCATCAAGGGAAAGGAATCGACCGCATCGTAATAGGTCTGGGCCATGGCTAAAAAAGAGCCTTTGGTGTAAAAAAAAGTGAGGACCCCGGAGATGCCAAGCGAAATACCGATGGGAAGACGTAGAAAAATAAGCAGAGCAAGGGACCCGAAGAGAATCAGAGCTATATTTAAAGTGTCCGAAGCCATGCTCAATTCTCCTCATTCTTCCGCTTTGCATCGGAGCAGGTAAAATCCTGGTACATGTTTACCAGGAGCCGGACGATCATCGTTCCAAAGACCAACGGGATAATGGCGTAGGGATAGGCCATGGAGATATCCAGAATAGGCGTCCGAAATGGATATCGAATCACCGATAGAACAAGTTGAATTCCGTAATAGGTCATCAATAAGTTAAAAGCCAACCAGAGTAAATTGGTGCACATATCCAGATAGCGGAGCCAGTTGCGGGGCAATAACATGCTCACGATCTCCACCCGGATATGGGTCCCTTTCTTGGTAATGTGGCTTATTGAGAGATAAATGAACCAGATGAACATGAATCCCGTAATCTCCCCAATCCAGCCGACAGACGTGTAAAAGATGTACCTGAACAATACCTCAATAAAAAGGAGTATCGAAAGGCAAGCAATGAGCACAATCGATATCCACCGCTCAAAATCCTCCAACACGCGTTTCAATCCCCTCATGCTTTACCCCTCACCAGTTACTCTTGACTAATCGTGTCAACCATTGGAGTCTGAGCTGTCGCCGGAAATATTGATGAGATGACGTTATACTGACCTGCCGGCATAGGCCCCATCATCAACCGCTTCCACGATGGATCTGGGCGCCACACAGTCCCCCACTTCGTAAAGCTCATCAACACTTTCCCGAAGCGTCTCGGCCAATTCGGCACAGGAGACGCGACCCAGGGCCACCAGGATGGTATCGGCGGGAATGACAGTTTCTTTCTGCTCGGATATCCTCACTTTCAGGCCTTCATCCAGGAATTTAGTGGCAGCTACCTGGGCTATCACTTTTACTCCTTGCTCTTTGAGATACTTTCTCAAATAGTAAGATCTGAAGCGGTCATGAATATATTGAGGAAAACCGACCTCCTCCTCAGGGCCTTCATGGATCAGAGTGACATGGTGGCCTTCTTTGGCCAGTGCAACGGCTGCTTCCGCTCCTTCTCGGCCTCCAAGAACAACCACCCGGGTGCCGGGTTTGCTCTTTCCGAGCAGGTATTCATCAAGGAGTACCACCCTGGGAGATTCGGCTCCCGGCAATTGCGGGAGGATAAATCTGGCCCCAGTGGCCACTATCACAGCCTCTGGACCGTCATTTGTCACAAGATCAGCAGTCACTTCCACCCCCTTTTTTACCAGGACGCCTAGCCTTTTGAGTTCTGCGGTCTGGTAGTTCACTAGGTTTGACAAATTGCTGGTATAAAGGCGGGGAATGTTAGACGCCAGATTCACCTGGCCACCGAGCCGATCGGACCTCTCGTAAAGTGTGACCTGATGACCCCTCCGGGCGGCTACCAGGGCTGCCTCCATCCCTGACACTCCACCCCCAATCACCATCACTCGCTTCTTCCTCACGGCAAGCTGTGGTCGGTATCGGACCTCGCGACCTCGCTCAGGGTTGACGGCACAACGGATAGACAACTGCTCGAAGGCAACCCGGCGGTAACAATAGTTGCAGCTGATGCACTTTCTGATCTCTGCCCATTTCCCTGCCAGTGCTTTTCGTGGAAAATCGGGATCAGCAATGATGGCCCGGCTCAATGCCACCATGTCGGCCCAGCTCTTCTCCACAACCTTCTCCGCCAGCGAGGGTTCCAGTATCTTTCCTACGGCGATGACTGGGAGTTGTGTCGCATCTTTGATTGCCCGGGCGTACCTGAGCAGATAGCCCAAGGGAAAATAAAGCGGCTGAACCTCTTCGGCCCTGGCAGCGAGGCCGGAGCGGCTTCCGGAGGAAACATGGATGGCACTGGCTCCATTTTTCTCGAAATCGGGAACCCATCTAAGTGTATCCTCGATGGTGAAGCCTCCTTCCACCCCTTCCTCAGCGCTCAAGCGCCAGATAATGGGGTAATCGGAACCCACCGCATCCCGCACCGCCCGCAAAACACCCAAAGGCAACAGCAGCCTGTCTTCTCCCCACTTGTCCCGGCGCTGGTTAATCAGGGGTGAAAAGAACTGTGCCACCAGGCTTCCATGGCAGGCGTGCACCTCCACCGCGTCGAAGCCCGCTTTCTTTGCTCTTATAGCCGCCTGGGCAAAGGCCTCAATGGCTGTCAGAATATCATCCTCAGTAAAGGTGGAAAAATCTGCCGACGCACCTCCAGGGGTTTGATCGCCCCTGGAGTGAAATCGTGCGTGCTGAAGCTGGATGGCAGCTTTGGCTCCTCCCCGCTTTATGACCGAGGAAAGTTCCTCCAGCCCATTAATACAGCGGTCTTCGTGTATACCCAAACGCCGGCGAAAATTGCCCCGACCCTGCATGTGGATGAAAGAGGCCTGCACGATCACCAGAGCAGCCCCTCCCTTTCCTTCCCGCTCATAGCTGTTCAACAGATTAGGGCCTACGTAGTGATTCTCCAGGGTATTGTTGCTGAAGGTGGAAGAGACCACATACCGATTCTTCAGGATCAGGTTGCCCACTTGGATGGGATCGGAAATCCTTGGCATGCTCTCTCCTTTTTTTGTCCACACTGGAATCCCGGGATCAGCAGATGCACAAGCATGATCTCAGCCTCTGGTTTCTTTTTCCCTCAAAGCTGCCAGAATTTTTTCCGGGGTGATGGGTAAATCTTTTATTCGGATTCCTAAAGCATCGAATATTGCGTTGGCAATGGCAGGGCCAGTGGGTGCGGCCGCTGGCTCGCCCACGCCCTTGGCGCCGAATGGACCCTCCTGGTGGTATGTCTCCACCAGAATAGGGATAATCTCAGGTGTGTCCATCATGGTGGCCAGTTTGTAATCGGCCAGTGTATCGTTTAAGATTCGTCCTTTTTCCATCATGAATTCTTCAAAAAGAGCGTTGGAAATGCCCATGATGACGGCGCCCTCGATCTGCTGCTCGCATCCCATGGGGTTGATGGCCCGTCCCACGTCGTGGGCTGCAGCAATTTTCAGAACCTTAACCACACCTGTTTCAGTGTCAACCTCAACCTCTGCACCATGGGTGGCGAAAATCCAGAATATGCTGCTCATCCCTTTCAGTCCCGGTGAAGCATCCAGCAGGGGTGAGTTTGCGGGGCTGTAATGACCCTCTCCCAGTATGGTTCCGCCCTTTCTACCGAACTTCTTGGCCAGGAGCTCTTTCAGTGTTATCCGCTCTCCCACGCCCTCCTCAAAAACCTTTCCATCTGAGATGCTAAGTCGGGAGGGATCGGTCTTCAGGATATTCCCCGCAAGCTCCAGGAGCTTTTTGCGTATCTCCTGGCCGGCCATGAGGATGGCATTCCCCATATGGTACGTGGTACGGCTGGAGGTTTGTCCAAAGTCGTATGGAGTAACGTGAGTATCCGGGTTGGTGATGGAAATAGATTCTAACGGCACACCGATAGCGTCAGCGGCAATTTGAGCCAAAACCGTCTTTTGCCCGCTACCGATCTCAACGGCACTTGAAAGCAGCGTTATGCTTGCATCCTCGTTAACCTTGATAAAACAGTACGAATCTGTGGGCGTGTTGGTCCCTTTAATCATTGTGGCGAGCCCCCGCCCCCGGACTTTGCTGCCCGATCCCCTCGGCTTAGGCTGGCCCCAGCCCACCTCTCGGCTTGCCTTTTCCAGGGTTTCCCTTAGCCCCACCCTTCGCATGACTTGCCCGTTAATATAGCGGTCTCCGTCAATGTAGCCGTTCTTCAGTCGAATCTCAAGAGGGTCTATCTTTAGTTTTTCTGCCATGATGTCCATCTGGACCTCGCAGGCCCATGTCACCTGCGTGGTGCCGAAGCCGCGGTAGGCACCGCTTATTTCCTTGTTGGTATAAACGAGTCGAGAAATCAACTCCAGGTTCGGAATACGGTATGGGCCGAAGACGGTAAGGGCCCCCCGGACAGATACTTCCGGCGCCTTTGAGGCATATGCCCCGCTGTCCCAGATGATTCCAGCCCTGCGGGCAGTGAAGGTGCCATTTTTTTTGACACCTGTTTTGAGCTTGAGAAAGGCAGCCAGGCGGATCTGGGAAGCTGTGAGCTCCTCTTCCCGAGAAAAGACTATTTTCACCGGTCTTCCTCTTGTAAACCTGGCCAGGGCCACGGCTACCGCCTCGGCAACCATTGCACCCTTACCACCAAATCCACCACCCGAGTATGTGGAGATAAAGCGGATTTGGTTAAAGGAGATACCTAATGCCTGGGCCAGCTCCTTGGCCCTGCGATAAGGCGCGTCGGTGGCTGACCAGATGATGAACTGTCCCTCCGGGGAAACATACTGGACCACTGCGGCATGAGTTTCCATTGGTGCGTGGGCCACGGCGTGGACGTAAAACTCATCCTCAAAGATCTCGTCGGCTGCAGCGAAGCCCTCATCCAGGTCTCCAAGCGCGTATGTCCTGAGGGTGCAGATGTTTGTGCCGGGAATGATTGTATAACGAGGTGAACGCTCGTATTTATCCAGGTTCTCATGGATGAGGAGAGCGCCCTCTTCAGCCGCTTCCCTCGGATCAAAAACCGCCGGTAGTTCTTCATACTGCACGCGGATTTTTTCCATGGCCACCTGAGCTGCTGCTTCCGTCTCCGCAGCCACCGCCGCCACCGGCTCTCCCACGTATCGGACTCGGTCAATAGCCAAAAAAGGTTGGTCTTTGATCATGGGGCCGAATAGGAAAGGAAAATCCTTTCCCGTCACCACCGCCTTGACTCCTGTGGCTTTACGTGCCTCCGATGTGTCTATTTCTATGATCCTGGCGTGGGCCAGGGGGCTCCTGAGCGTCGCTCCGTAAAGCATCCCGGGAAGCTCAACATCCACGGAGTAAACTGCGCGACCCGTCACTTTTTCAGGCGCGTCCAGCCGGGGGACCGGTTTGCCCACGTAATCGGTTTTCATTTCAAGAGCTTTCTCTCATTCTTGCGGCGGCCGCTTGCACGGCCCCAATAATCTTCTGGTAAGAGCCGCACCTGCAGAGAACTCCCGATAGTGCCTGCCTGATTTCCTGGATGCTCGCCCCGGGATTATTATCCAGAAGCGCTTTAGCAGAGAGTATCATAGCAGGAGTGCAGAAGCCGCACTGGACGGCTCCTCTTTCCATGAAGCTCTGCTGCAAGGGGTGAAGCTCATCATTTGCGGCAAGACCCTCGATGGTGGTAATCTGGCGTTCTTGAGCGTCCCCAGCCAATATAAGGCAGGAATTAACGGGTCTTCCATCCACCAGGACAATGCAGGTTCCGCAGTCGCCCAAGCCGCATCCTTCCTTGGTTCCGATGAGGTGAAGCGATTCCCGAAGAAGCTCCAGCAGAGTAGTTTGCGGTTCCACCTCTACCTGACGACGCTCGCCATTTACGGTGAGATCGACGGAATTTTTCAATTTTCGATCTTGCCTCCTCGAGCCAGATGAAATGCTCTCCAAAGCACCCTGAAAACCAATACTCTAACCATCTCCTTTCTGTACTCACCGCTGGCCCTCATGTCGGAAATGGGACAGGATTCTTCAGCAGCGGCCCTGGCGGCTTCCTTGATGCGTTCTTCAGTAAGAGAGCCGGAAAGGAGCACATCCTCCGCCTTTTTTGACCGTAAAGGGACTGGAGCTACAGAGGAAAGGGCAACCCGAGCCTCTTTGGCCTCACCGTTCTTTCCTGAAAGGACAAATAATGCTGCCGCTCCCACAAGGGCACACTCCATTCCTTCACGGCGGCCAAGCTTTAAATAGACAGCCCCGGAGCACGGAGCCGGTTCAGGCAGAAAGATCGATGTGATAACCTCCCCCGGGGACAGGGTTGTTAAGCCCGGGCTCACGAAAAGCTTCTCAAGTTCCACATCCCGTTTCCCCTGAGGCCCCTCAACATCTGCACGGGCCAGTAACACAAGAAGCGCCGGTACTGTATCGGCGGCAGGGGATGCTCTCCCTATGTTTCCGCCAAGAGTCCCCAGGTTTCTTATGGAGGGAGAGCCTAACGAACCAACAGCCTGGGTCAGCACCGAATACTTCGAGCGAATCGCTGAGGAATGCTCAACCGAGGAGAGCGGTGCAAGGGCGCCGATGCGAATGCCTTTTTCTTCTGATACGGTTGTAATCTGATCAAGCCCTTGGATTCGCTTCAGGTTCACCAGGGCGGCTGGTTTGATCTCGCCCCTTTTCATACGCACAAGGAGGTCCGTCCCTCCGGCCAGAGGATATGCAGTGCCGACTTTCTCGGACAATATCTCCACGGCCTCCTGAAGGGTGGAAGGCTCATAGTAAAGAAACGGCTTCAACCTCCTCATGATGTTTCCTTTTGTTGATGAATACTGAGAAACAGCGGCGACATTCGGTTTTTTCGTTATACCGACCTGTACAGCCCGAGGAACTGATCGTCGTCCAGGGTGCCCTTGATTTCCGTGGCCTTGTCTTTGACTTTCTGCACCAATTGATCAATCTTTTCAGGACTCAAAGGCTTAAGCCCCATCTTTTCGATCTTCCAGGTGATATTGGCCTTGCCGGCTTTCTTGCCCAGTTCTATGTAGTGCTCCCGGCCCAACAACTCAGGTCCGAACGCTTCAACGGTCCGCGGCTCCTTCAGCAAGGCCGCCACGGGAATGCCCGCCGCCCACCGGAACACGTTGTCCCCTACAATCGGACGGTATGCTGGCTGATGGTAACCGGTCAGTTCTTGAACAAACTTGCTGAGTTCAATCAATTTTTCAATTTTAAGCGAGCATGGTACCCCGTAAGCCACCTTGAGTGCCATGATCAACTCCTCGGTGGGGGTGTTTCCCGCCCGCTGGCCAAGGCCGCCCACGGTGGTTGAGGCGATCTTCGCGCCCGCCATAAGGCCGGCAATGGTATTGGCGACGCCCAGGCCCAGGTCATTGTGGCAGTGCATCTCAATGGGCACATCAACCCAGGAACAGGCTTTCCGCGTGATCCACGCCGCTGATTCAGGAACAATGGCACCCACTGTGTCAACCACGGCGATGCGATCCACACACCCAGTCGCCACCGCATCCTTTAGCAAACGTTCGAGGAACTGAATTCGGGATCGGGCAGTGTCGATCAAAAACAGAACGACCCCCAGATCTTTTTCTTTCTTGGCATAGGTAACCGAGTCCATCACTCTGTCGTAGACCTTTTGCTCGGGCCACTCAAATTGATACATGAGCCTCGGGTAACCGACAGGCACCTCCAGAACGATGCCCCACACCCCGCAGTCGGCCGACATGTCTACGTCTTTTCGCATGGCTCTGCACAGGCAGGTGATTCTGGCCTTGAGGCCGAGGTCACTTATGGCCTTGATCGACTTCCGGTCCTCCTCCGAGACTGGGGGGAAGCCCGCCTCTATGTATTGCACACCCACCTCATTCAGCAGACTCGCAATTCGAATCTTATCCTCCGTGTCAAAACTGACCCCAGGGGCCTGCTCCCCGTCGCGCAGAGTTGAGTCGTGTACCACAACCTCTGAGGGTCTCGTTCTGGCCTCTTCAAGCTCTGGTGAAAAGTTAAAGTGACTGACCCAAATGTGATCCCTGCGCCAGGGCCCTGATTCAATCGAAGGATCCGGAACCAGTGTCTGATTCTCACTCATTTCTCACGTCTCCTATTATTCATCATGCAGTGGCTAACCAACTAAGCGGTAGCAACTTCTAAATGATTAAGTAATAGCTCTAAACATTGCTGCGCCATTTGTTGTTAATCCTCTCATGGATTCATCCCATACGGGAACTGACAAACCTTTCCATCCTTGCCATAGCCTCTTCGATTTTCTCCTGCGGCGCCAGCAAGGAAATGCGGACAAAACCCTCGCCCATGGGGCCGAATGCCGTCCCGGGAAAGACAAGAACTTTCTCCTCCTCCAGCAGCTTCAGGCAGAAATCGAACGATGTCAAACCCGTTGGGACTACATGGGTGAAAATGTAGAATGCTCCCCGGGCAGGGCCATACCTTAGCCCTATCCTTGCAAGGCTGGCCATCACTAGCCTTCGCCGCTGGTCATAAATCCGCCGGAATTCTTCCACACACTTCTGCGGTCCCTCGAGAGCAGCCAGAGCCGCACGCTGGCACATGCTGGGCGCGTTAATAGTCAAAGCGTATTTGAGCGGAACCATTGCCTCGACTAGCTGAGTGGGCGCATGGAGATACCCGACACGCCAACCCGTCATGCAGTATGTTTTGCTGAAGCCATTGATGGTGATTGTGCGTTCCTTTATCCCGGGAATGGCCGCAATGCTGAAATTTTTAGCCCCATCGAAAACGATCTTCTCGTAAAGCTCGTCGGAGATAATGCAGAGGTTGCTGCATACGGCCAGCTCCGCCAGGGCTGTTATCCTCTCCTGGTCCAGGATTTGTCCCGTTGGATTGTTGGGCGTGATTATAAGGAGTGCCTTGGACCGTGGAGTGATCCGCTTTTCCACCTCTCGGGGCTCGATCTGAAATCCGTCATCCAGCGTAGTTGGTACTGAAACCACTGCGCCACCAGCCATCTCTATAGCCATGTCGTAAGGGATATACCGAGGTTCGGGCACCAGGATCTCATCCCCAGGATCAAGAACGGCCATCATTGTCAGGAAAACCGCTTCCTCGGCTCCCACGGTGACAAGCACCTCCCCTGCGGTCGCTTCAATGCCGTTTTCCTCACGCAGCTTCCGCGTAATCGCCTCACGCAGATCTGGATAGCCAGGCCACGGGGAATAACCAGTGTAACCTTCGTCCAAAGCCTTTTTCGCCGCCTCAATGATGTGCGCCGGGGTTCTGAGATCGGGGTCTCCCCGCCCCAGGCTGATAACGTCGCTCATGGCGCGGGCTTTCTCGATCATCGCGCGCCGGTGGTCGATCCCTCCTTTGGCACGAAGCCGTTTTGCCAGAAAGGGATTGGATTCTCCCATAGACTAATACCTCCCAGGGAAGTCCCGCTCCTTGATTTGCACTTCGATACCCTTGAGATCCTGAAGAAAGCGGGCAAATAGAACGATCATCCGTTCATAGATTTTCTCCCCTTTCTCCCTGCTGGCCAAGCCAGGGTTACCCATGATTCCGCAGTCGCTGTATTCCTCCTGTTCCAGCGGAAGCCGCACAGGGTAGCCCTCGTACTTGATCTCGAAGCCGGAGCCTGAATCTTTCTCAAACTTCTCTGGCATCCACTTGACGTGTTGCGGCAGTGTCTTCTTCGCCCGCTCCATGTGGCACAACTCCGGCACAATCAACAGCCCGGCTGATGCCTCGATCTCTCCACCATGCCATCCGGGCAATTCGTCAGGGGCGTCGAGCAGGTCACGGCAGAGTTCCGCGAACACCTCGGTGTCTGCGGCATAATTAATGGCCAAGGCTCCCGTGTCGTAATGGAGCGCCCTCGTCACCCTATCCACCACCGGGCTGTTGGCCGTGTGGCCGGTAACGTAAACAATCTTTTTGAAACCGTGGAAAACACAGCTGCGCCCGATGTCATATAGGAACTGGAAGAACCCCTGGCTGCTTATGGTCAAAGTCCCCGGCTCGTTCGTGCGCATATGGAATGGACTGTAGCCATAGTTCACCGTCGGCGCCACCGGAACCCTTGCTTTTTCTGCAGCTTTCAAAGCCACGTACTCACCGGCGAAGGTGTCGACCCCGCACGGCAGATGCGGACCGTGCTGCTCACACGATCCCATGGGCACCAGTATAATATCTGTTTCCTCCAGCCATTCTTTCACCTCAACCCATGTCAGGTTGAAGATCCTAACGTCTCTATCCATTTGAACCCCCGTTTTTCATGGCTCTATTCTGGAAAAGTCTGGATTTATATTGATTTGGTCTTCAATATCTTTCTTGAGCGCCCTGATATGGGCTCGCATGGCTTTCTCGGCCTGATCGGGGTCCCGCCGTTCCAGGGCCTCCATCACCGCCTCGTGCTCCCTAATTGACCTCATCCTCCGTCCCGTTATCTCAATTGTCCGCAGTCTAATGAGGCTTATGTGGTCGTACAAACCTTGCACCGTTTCTATCAACTTGGAATTGCCACTTAACTGCAGAATCTCTTGGTGAAATGCCACGTTTGCCAGAGCGTAAAACTCATGACTTACTTTCTCTACATTGCATACATCGCCTAGGTTATCAAAAATATCTCTCAATTCCCGTATCTTAGCATTAGAAACGTAATCTACTGCCAATCGGGCCGCCAAACCTTCGAGCACCTCCCGAATCGTGAGGATATTCTGGTATTCCACGTAGCTTATTTTGACAGGAAAGACACCCTGCCGCGGAACGATCCGGATGAGGCCCTCCTGTTGCAATCGGCTGAGTGCATGCTTGACTGGCGTGCGGCTCATGCCAAGTTTATGGCTCATAATCCTCTCTACAAGCGGTTTGTCATGCGAAACTTCACCTGTTACGATCATTTCTTTAAGTCGCTTGTAAGCCAGGTTATTAAGATTGCCTATTACTTTTTTTCGCGGAATTTTGACCATAATTTTTAAATACCAAAAGACAATTCATTTTGTCAAATATTTTTGAGTTTTATTACTAATTAATTAATATTATTATTTTATTTCCAAATAAATTCTAATAGTTTCAGAAAAAGATCTGGAATACCAAATAAAATTACTGGGTATTTTGTTGGAAGGTTTTGGGTAAAGAGTATTTGAAAAAAGAAAATCTCTATACTCCAATCTCGTAACAACAATGGAACACGGCACAGTAGTGTCCGGTTAAGCTATTTCTCAAGCTCTTCAAAGGCTCACCAATAGAG
>CAZTAS010000077.1:0-24655 GCA_964611635.1 uncultured Thermodesulfobacteriota bacterium | reverse complement strand
TATTTCCGCCCAGGTAAGCAGAAAAAATACGCTTGTAATAATCAATCCGCCCCATGGTGAACCACTAGCCCTTATCTTAGCCGCAGACTAACGCAGACGATCACCGACTGGCTTGGTTAAAACTCCCGCGAAGCGGGTATCAAGATTATTGTAATCTTGAATAACGAGAGAGGGTCTTATCAAAAGAATAAACTCTTTTGTTCTTTTCTTGAAGACCTCCCCCGATAGTTTTAAGCACATCATTCTCTTTTTCAAAGTATCTCAGCGTAGGTCTGCCTGCCCTGCCTGCCCCGTAGGTGGAATCCATCGTACTGGGGTGAAATGCTTTGCATATTTCACCGGGGCGGCTAATTCACATCTTTTCTATTATCTCGGCGATGCGCTCGGCCGCCTTGCCGTCCCAAAGTGGAGGAACAGATCCCTTTTTTCCATTACCAGCCAGAATTTGATACACCTCAGCCTTAAGTCGCTCCATATCCTGGCCAACGACGATATTCGTCCCCATCTCAACGGTGATTGGTCTTTCAGTGTTTTTCCTAACTGTTAGACACGGCACTCCCAAGAATGTAGTCTCTTCCTGAATCCCGCCAGAATCTGTGATCACAACTGCTGCCTTCTTCTGCAAAGCGAGAAAATCCCGGTAACCCAATGGATCAATCAAATTAAGCTTCCCGTTGTCGGAAGTGTTCAACCCAAATTCCGAGATCCGCCTTCTGGTTCTGGGGTGAACGGGAAAAATAAGCGGCAACTCTTGGCTCACCTCATCCAATGTTGTCACGATTTTTTTAAGCATTTCCGGCCCGTCCACATTCGAAGGCCGGTGCAGTGTAACCAGGCCGTAACGCGGATCGCCTGTCTGCGTAATCTGCGCCTGCCCCGTAGCTCCGGCAGATGGTACTGGGGAAATCTGCGGATTGTGTCTCCAATTCTTTTCCATCGCTTTCGGCAACAGCCGAACCAACGTATCAATCATCACATTTCCCACCAGGTGGATCTTCTCTGGCACTACTCCTTCTCTCAGCAGGTTTTGGTCCCCATCGGCCGAGGGAGTGAAAAGAAGGTCGGAAATCTGGTCGGTGAGCAGGCGGTTGATCTCCTCCGGCATACTGCGGTCGAAGGAGCGCAACCCAGCCTCCACGTGCCCCACCCGGATGCCGAGTTTGGAGCAAACCAGGGCCGCGGCCACCGTGGAGTTAACATCTCCATAAACTAAAACCAGATCAGGGCGCTGCGCGAGAGCCACCTCTTCAAACCGCGTCATAATCTGCGCAGTCTGAATCGCATGAGACCCGGAACCAACCCCAAGATTAATGTCCGGTTCAGGCATCCCGAGTTCCTTAAAGAATACATCGGACATGTTCAAGTCATAATGCTGGCCTGTATGGACAAGAATCTGGGAAACTCCATATCGACGCGATAGAGCCGCCATAACAGGGGCGGCCTTCATGAAGTTTGGGCGAGCTCCTACAACGTGCAGCAGTTTGAGACAATTATCCATAATTCCCAACTCAATCAAGCCATGACGGCTCACCTCATCATAATGCTTTACTGTATTCTGCCATAGTTAAGCAAGAGACTGGCCAAGCCATCGACATGCAAAGGCGCTGGTCTAACTTAATCGCCAGACGGTACGGCAGCAAAGCCCAGGCAACTGGCGGCAACGCAACGCCTCCATTCTGTGCGTCGACTCGAAGTCCCCGTAATTCCAATTCTCGACGCATATCTAAAGGTGACCAAACCGGCCGATGGCGCCATCGAAAGATTTTAGTCCACAGGCTAGCTCGGTTCCCGTCAAGGATAGCCAGCCTCGCCCTTCCAGCCATGTTGCGCGCAAGGACATCGAGAAGTAACTCGCTTGGTTGCATCAAGTTGAATGCGAACATCGAATAAATGCCATCAATCGGCGCAACCTGCTTGTAGTTGAACTCAAGCGCATTTGCCAAGTAAGTCCCGAGCTTGAGCTTGCGGCCAAGTATTTCTTCGTAAAAATGCTTCCTTTTTTCAAGGATGGCCAGCGCCTTTCCGTCCACATCTAAGGCTACTACGCTCGCGCCGAGCAGGGCCAGCAGCAACGACTGCGTACCCGTACCGCATCCCAAATCGACTATGCGTGGCCTGGGGTTTGCGTTAAGAAGGAACCGCACAGCTTGTGTGAAAGTTCGGGAGTAATGGTGCCGGAAAAATGGCCTACGCCAAGCCCTGAGGAGTCCTGCTTCGCGGTAATACGCGGCGAAGTAGGCCTTATCCTCCGTAGACAGGAAAGAAAGGGCAAGCTCTTCGGGCACATTCAGATACCACTTCCAGGTGCTTTCCTCGCACACTGGGTTTTTTGTTTCAGGTATGAACAGCCTTACACTCAACCACTATTCCCTAAAGAGGTCAGTGACTTTAAGACGCTGAAAAGTGAGGTGTTTCTCTGTCGCGAACGGAGTGAAAAAGAGAAAATCCGACTCATTCTCTCCGGCCGGGAAAAAGATTTGTCCATATTGAAAAAGCCTCATAGGCCACCTGTCCTTTCGAAACGCCGCAATCCGCTTCCACTTCTCGCCATCAGGGGATCCCCAGATCACGGCCTCCCGCGAGGCGTTCACCGTACTCGGCTCGACCGCCGTCGAGAAAAAGAGGTGATTTCCAACCTTACATCCCCAGAAGACCGAACTTTCGACTTCCTGAAGCCGCTCCACGCGGCCGGTCTCTTTGTGCAATCTATAAATGAAGTTTTTTTCAAGTGGCGTGTCTGATCCGAAATAGACGTGCTTTTCTGTGAACAAAAGCTGCACGGCACGAGTCTGCTGACTGCCCCCGATCACCCGATTCAGGGTCTTAAAGTCGTCTTGCGTTACCCAAATCCCCGATTCAGTATCCTCGTCGCCAGTGGTCACCCAGACAGCCTTGGCATAGGTATCGAAATATACGCCGTGGACATGCCTGATATTGCCAATGCGATATATCTCCCTCCAGTCAGAGCCATCGTCAGACGAAAAAATTCCCGATGAGCCGCTTCCTCTGGACCCATTGTATTCCCCATAATAGAGTTTTTCATTTGATACATTGCAAATCCCCAAAGGCCTTGTTCCAATGAATTGAACACTAGTACCGTCGATAGATCCATCCACGGCGGATAGGGTCAGAATTGATCTGTCGATACATATCACCAGCTTCTCGCGAAAGCACACCACGTGATGTAAGCCAAGCCGAAAAAGCCGTCGGCCCATTTCCACTGCACTGAAAAGATAATGTTGAAGGCTGGCTCGAAATCTTCTGCAAACCTTCATCTCTCCTCTTACTAAGTCGAAACTCAAAAGGGTGTTGCCTTTCGATACATACAAGATGTCAGTATTGAGAGCATGAGCACGAAGCCGCTCACTCCCCAGAGTACAAACGGGTAATAGATCAACAAACTTTTGCGACATGGTCTATTAAACGTGTCTCCTGTGGGTTCTGCGCCGGAGGTGTCGAAATAAACTGTTCGATCACCTCTGCTGGTGTGTCTTGATTTAGGAAGAGGATATTCAGCGAATCCTGATATCTTGCCTTCAAATTACTGGCATCATCGAGATAAATGACCTTGCATCCGGCAACCCACGCCTGGAAAAGACCTGCCGTCGTTCGCCCGATCGCTATGCTTGCCGAGGCCAGACTGACAGCGATCGGATCATTCTGGCACGGATCGATATCAATACAGCACTGAGGCTTTTTAAACTGACTGCATAAGGCCGAATAGAATCTAAGGCCGCTTGCCATCTCGTTTGGATGGAGTCGAACATAAATTGGCAAGTGACTTAATATCAGCGGTATCAGACGGCAAAGCATATCATAATGCTTGGTCCGCGGGTTCAACAACTGATTATGAATGATCAAGCAACATAATGGACACCCATTTTCTGTCCTCCTGTGTTTATTGATATCATAAAGGTGCCGGTAATAGGCGTTTCTGGCTACAACAAATTCCGATTTACACTTTAATGATATGAAGGAATGTTTCCAAAATTCGCCATACACAATGAATAGATCGAATTCGCTGTATGCGAGCCGTGGATTTGGAAATATCTCACCATGCATGTGATTGATATGTTTTATACCTTTTTCCCGTAAATATCCTGTAAGGATAGAGGAAACAAACGACCCTTCGATAAAATTAAGAATCACTTTGGGCCTGTGACGTTGAATGATTCCGGAATATAGACTGACCCACTTGATCAGACTGAACAGAAAGTGAGGATATATTAACAGCCGGGGATAAATGCCTACACACCTAAGCAGGAAACAAATGTCCTCTAAAGAAAAATAGGCAGAAGGCTGCCGTATAAAAGATGTATTTTCCCTTGGCCAAATATCCTTAACCAGTTCGAACAAATACGGGTAGTGATAAATGACCACATTGCGGTGCCTACGTCGCGGCGGTCTGCGGCAGTTCAGCAATGTGATAAGGGGCAGATACAGACAATAGGATGATAAAAAAATCAAATAAAAAAAATCCCGAATTATTAAACCAAGCGCGGATTGGTGCGTGGCTCGCGTGGCCAAAAATTGGGCAATTGACCGGCGCAACAGACGATCCAATTCAGGCGGGGACTCCCTCTCAAATCCCGCGAGCCCCCCATTCCCATATACCTGTGACTCCGTTTCACGTAGGACTGCGGTCAACCGGTCATTAGGCCATTCGTGGATCAGGCGTTCCAGCCCGAAAATCCAAAACAGGTTGACGATCTTCCTGCCTATGTGAAGCGGCCTTATCACCTCTGTCTCCAAAACGAGATCCATGGCATTGGATACATTTTTTGGCTCAAGATCCATGTCGCAAGCGCAAAACAGACATAGGTGATCAGAAATGCCTGTGCAGCTCCGCTTGCACCATTTATTCGAATCAACACATAGTTCAATATCAGATTCACACATCCACAACTGAGTGTTATGGCCGATAAAATGTATGTCTTATCCATATAAAATATATAGTTAGACAAAACGAGATATACCCCTGAAAAGGCATACCCTAGGGAAATCCACCGCACATATGGGCCGCAGTTTTGAAATTCATGACTGACCAGAAAAGGGAGCACCAAAGGCGCTAACAGGCTGACCGAAACCGCGAGAATCATCAGGGCTGCACAAAGCATATAGGTTTGCAGAACTATTAGCCGCTTATCACCCAAAGAAGGGTTTTTCAATTTTCCGAACAAATAGGGGCTCCAGGCCGTATTGAAGGATATTCCGAATATGCTGATGATCGTTCCGATCTGTGATCCGACCGAATAAATCCCGGTTTCCTTTAACCCAACCATGTTGCTGATGAATAATTTATCAACACCGGAGATAACGACACCACTTAGAGCATGAGGGAGAAGGGGTATTCCAAACTGAAGGATATGTTTTAGATGCCTTTTGTCTATAGAAAACGTGAAGTCACTGTTCCGTTTCATGACGTAAAGGCCAGCCATACAAAACACGCCTGTTGCGATAACAATCCCGGTCACGCGCCCCTCCCAGTGCCACCCGTAAATGATGACCAGCAGCAGAGAGATCGCTACATTTGCAAGGGTATTTAATACATTAAAAAGCCCATAGAACCAGGCTTTCCCCCTCGCCTGCCACAGAACAAGCACCAATGCAATCACGCTTTGCCCGAATGCCGCGGCGATGACGGCCCACATCCAGAGAATATTAAACTTGAAGTAATCTTGAATCACTCTTTCGCCAATGGCGCTGACGATACACCAAAGGCCGATACTGACCAGGAGGATAATCATGATATTTCCGGTGTATGATCTGAGATATTCCCGGTCGAGTTTAAAATACTGGACCATCAAAGCGCCGTTTGTGTTCAATCCTATGAGAACTACAGCAAAGCCGCTAACCACATAGTAATTGGCCAAAATGCCGTAATCCTTTGGATCGAGGTAGCGTGTCAGCACCGGCAGGAGGAGGAAAGGGATCGCCTTATTCAGAATATTGGAGAGAAAGTACGCTCCCGTGTTGCCAATGAATCTCATCGTCAGATTTCCAGACTACATTTTTCAGAAAATGGCACGGGGTTGCTTCGTTTGACTCTGTGGGACATCTCAATAAACTTCAGATAGGCGAGAATAAATACCAGATAATAATAGTCACATGCCGAGGCAAGGCCACTAGTAGAATATATCTCACCACTGAACAATCCGTAGAAAGAAAAAATAACAAGGCTGATCAATGCCTCGCCGCTATGTCGCGACGCCAAGACCAACATATATGCCAACAACCCAAGGAAAAACATCAAGAAAAATAGGCCGCCTTCACACAGCAAAGTGAGATAAAGATTGTGGGCATTCGAGAACTCCTGTACAGCCCCGATGAGACCTTGCCCCCAATAAAAGCCGCCGATACCGATACCCTGAAAATAGGTTCCCATAGATATTTGGATGGCCTGGCGCCTTATGTCCTGCCGGGCATCATCATGGAGCCTTTCCCGGATCTTTTCAAGGCTCAAGGTCGTGGCATCACCAAAAACCCTTTGCAGATTCCTTTCCCATACCTGTTCTCTGTAAACCTTTGGCAAAAAATTGATCGTGAGCACAAGGATAACCAGAAGCAGTGAAGCGGCTTTGACCAGGTTCATTCTTCTTTTGTTAAGCATGCTCCCTTTACCTTTGATCAACAAAGCCAGCCACAGGAAAGGCACGATAAAATACACGCCCCGTGATGCAGTAGTAAGCAAAAACAGGTTGGCAAGAACCATTATCCAAATGTTTTTTACAAAAGGGAGGAAAAGCAGGATCAGTCCGGCTGCATGGTTGCTGGCACCAAGCCCCCCGCTGCGTATGGTCAGAGCAAACGCCCCCCAGGCCAGATGAGCCCCAAGCTCCTGTCCATACTTGATCTGCTGATGAATCATGGTAACAACGCCATACGATACCCAGGTAAGGACAATCAGGTCCGGGATTTTGATTGTCAGCATCCAGGGCATCTTGTCGAGATAAAACCGATAGGCAAAGGCCGTCATACACAGCAGCGTCGTGAGAAAGATGCTCTGATAAAAATTCCCGGTAGCCATCACCAGGCTGGGGATGCTTGCGAGTGGGTAGAGCAACAGAAAGTGAGACAATCGATCCCTAATACGATAGGTTCCGGCAAAAAGGATTAAGAGTACCAGTTCGGCGTAGCAAATGACAAAATTAAACTCCGGCGCCCGGCCCTCCGTCATCAGGAAGAAACCCGCGTATTGTAAGAATGGGATAAGCAGTAGGAAATACCGGCGGTATCGAACAGCAAGGAACAAAATAATGGCGGAGATAATTAACCGCAAACTATCCCCCTCCGCTGACCGGCATGAGCGATGATGGCGTCTGCCATCCGTTGGGTGCTCCTTCCATCCAGGGCATAGACATTTTCTGCCAGCCATTCGGTCATGACTTCATGTGCGGTTTTTCGAAACTCAGGGTCGCCAAAAAATGCAGCAAGTTTGGTTTTTAGTTCGTCCGGATTGGCGCATTCCATGCGCTTGTCGGTCGGATAGATGATGGAATACTCATTCTTACCGGTAAAATTGATCGAAAGCACGGGCACACCCAGGATAAATGATGTTTCCAGTGCCTTGGTAAAACAGCCGATGGACAGGGCTGCCCTACGTATCAGATCTGCCAGATCAGTTGTTTCACAAAACGTATAGCGATCTCCGGTCAGTATGTCCCGGTGCAATGCCCTGGTCTGCAGGGTTTCACGCGGATGGAATTTGACGACAACTTTTATGTCAACTGGCAATTCATCGCAAGCCGCACCAAGGCTTTTCAACAGCCTTTCCAGATAATCCAAACCAAATATCTCCTGAATCACCTCACTCAAAAAAATGATGTGCCCTCTGTCCATCTTCCGGTCAGGCATGACTCTGCAGGTATCTTGTTTGCTGACCCGCTGAATAGCGTCATGCGCCGGGTTGCCGGTTACGACAATCTGGGACTCAGAAATACCCTTTTCCATCAGATGCCGTTTGAGCGCGTTTCCGCTGACGCCAAAGCGGTGATTCCGTGTATAGGCGTTGTCGGGCGGCCAGTGCAGGGTGCTTTTGATGAGGTGCGGGATCGGCATCCAGACGGGAACCCGGGTGCTGTTGGTACCCTTGACCTCAATGCCCCAGAAGCAGAAGCAGAAGATCTGTAGCTGATGGCAGATGATCTGTAAAGCCCGAATGTAGATTCCGCCCAGATGCGAGCCGATGACCACTTCATCCGGCTTCATCCGCCTGATAAACGCCTTGAGCCTGTAAAAATTCAACAGATATTGTGGTAGTTGAGACAGGGGCGCCGGCCTGTCGTTGGTCCGCCTGAGGCGCTGCAGCCGGAATTCCTGAAACGGGATTCCATCCCGGCAAAACCGTTCCGGCTGGTATATGCTCGTTTCATCTTTGGGTGAGATATTTGAAATATAGACCAGTTGCGCATCAATCCCAGCGGCGTTGAGGTGCTTGATGACGGGAAAAAACGGATCGTATTGAAGATAATAATAGTATGGAAAGAAAAATATTCTCATGTTTCTCATCTGCAAATGCTCTTGTATATAAGGGAGGCGATGGTCATGGACGGATCTCTGCCATCGGTTAGGCAATAACGACTGGCAACTGCCCGGCATGCTGCATCCATTCTCATCTGATAGTCCCTGTCATTCAATGCCAGCCGCACCTTTGGGGTCAGATCATCAAGGCGGTTGATCTCCAGAATATCCGCTTCTTCTCTGTTGAGCAGAGTGCGGGAGTCTTCCCAGGGATTGATACTGAAGAACCGTTTGCCCTGTGATGCGGCCGTGATCAGCAACCGGGAAAAATAGCCCAACAGCAGATCAAGCTGTGGGAGCATGTCTTCGGCGGACATGGATTTGACGACCCGGCATGGGGTTGAGCCAAAAATGTGATGGAGCATCGCTTCGTTGCCGGGGGTTTCCCGCGGGTGGACTTTGATGATCAGAACCACATCTGCTGGCAGTTCGTCCCTCATTTGGCGAAGACCATCCAAAACTGCTCTCTCCCGTCCCATGCCAAAAACTTCGCCTAAGGGTCCGGAAAAAAAGCCGATCAGCCGGCTATGGTCCGGTAGAGACATCTGGGTCAAAAACGTTTTTTTATCGATTGAATGGTTTTCTGTCATCGGCATACCGGTTGCCATGATCCTTTCGGGCTCAATGCCATGCTGGATCAGTTTGTACCGGACAGCTTCGGACATTACGAAAATAACCGCACCCGGATGGTATCGGCCAGGAATTTGGCCCTGAAAAAAAACAGCGCGAAGGAACCGGTGCCTTTCAAGAAACAAATTGTAAACCAGGCCGTAGGCGCCCTTGGGGGCCTTCGGCTCAGGGCTCTCCGGCACATCGCAATTGTACAGAACAAACACGGGGCTATGGTAATGCCTGCATGCTTCTATCAAAAACCGGATGTGGACGTTACCTAGATCGGATCCAACGACCACCGCCGCCGGTCTTTCATTTCGGACAAAGTTAAATATCAGCCGATAGTTCCACAGCACTTTGATCAGAAGCATGGCTTTATGCGCTATATTTTTTTTATACCGCTGCTCCAGTTTCACGCAAAGGTCGAGCCTCGCAGGACTTTCGCAGCCTCCATCCACAGACGGTTCAGGCGGCTGCAAATGACCCGGCAGATGGATTATCATTGTATTTTGCCCCATTTCGGTCAGTCGTGACATAACCGGATGAAACACCGGTAAATTAAGATAAAGGTAGCTGGGGACGAAAAAGACCACAGGCTTTGACACAACGGATTCCCTCTTTCTACCTCAGGCGTCCGGCAAGACGGGCTGATTATCATATTCCATAATGGCCTTGACATGCAAAAAATCAATGATCGTATCGATATCGATTGACCTCTCCCTGGGCATGATATAAGCGAAAGTGTGTTCACCGAAAAAGCTTTGGTTCCGTTTTAGATGCTCAATGGAAGCGATGTAGATGGATCCGTTCAGCCGGTAATAGGTAGGCAACTCCTGTCGGTTTCTATTAATGACTTCCGGTTTCAGAAAACGCCGCATACTCCCATCCGCAGGAAGGGTGTTACTCCAAAGTGGGCTATGTTCGACTTCGGATACAGATATGACGGCCTTTGCATTTTTTTCGAAAAACAACTCTACTGCGCATTCGACATCCTTCTTAGCTCGAAGCGGACATGTAGGTTGAAGTAGAACCAAAATATCAAATCGATGTCCGCTGTTTTCAAGAAACAAAAGCGCATGATTAATGACATCAATGATTTTCGACGAATCTTCGGCTAGTTCCCGAGGTCTCATAAACGGCACATTCCCACCCCAGTTCCTCGCAATGTCCGCAATTTTTTTGTTATCGGTGGAAACGACCACGTCGTCGATATACCGGCAGCTTTCTGCATGTTCGATGGTCCAGGCAAGCACCGGTTTGCCCCCAAGATTCATGGTATTCTTGTTTGGTAAACCTTTTGAGTTACCTCTGGCAGCAATCAGGCCTAGTATTTGAAATCGACCATACATTTTTAGTACCCCGCAATTCTTTCGTACCATATGGCTCTCTCGCATTGATCTTGAATAGTGCAGAACTCATCGGTACGGTTACGGATCAAGTTCTTGACCTGCAGATACAGTCCAGGTTTGAAGGCGATATCCAGTCGATCATCGATCTCGCAGGATTCGATTACTAAAGACCCCTGCTTCTGTAACTGCAGCTTTTCGAGTGGTCTGAAAAAGAAACGATGATGGTTGGTCAAAATTTCCACTCCCCATCTTCCGGGCGCACCCCAGTTGGCCTGATATGAGAATAAGGCGCCTTGCTCGGTTATTCCGGCGCCTGCAAAAATAGATGCGGAAGGATGCCAATGTAATCCCCCGCCTGTGAAGCAGAATATTTGTTTCGGAGAACCAGCCATGAAAAAAGCCATGTCGATGACATGGGTTGAGTTGGCAAGGAGCCAATTTTTCTTGACGATACTCTCTTTTTCAAGCTTTTCGATCACATGACTCCATTCGGTAAACTCAAAATTGAACGAGGTTACGCCACCATCAAGTCGAATCAGATCTTTGCCTTTTTGCGCGGAAGAATAAAACCGCCTGTTATAAGCGACGAACACCGTAGCATTGGCCCTGGCAGCAGCCTGTTGAACTTCGTTAATTTCTATCCGGTTCAGACCTGCCGGTTTCTCTACCAGGATATTTGGGACTCCATAGGCAATCAACTGAAGTGTGACCGATTTCAATGCCTCAACGCCCACGCTGACAATAGCATATTGCGGAATTTTCGGCTTCGAACAAATGTACGCCTCTATACCACCCGGCACCACAGGTCCTTCAGCGATATCCCGAAAAATGGCTGCCCGTTTTGCACCACGCCCAATGGTAATAAACTGGACGTCAAGCGCTTTCAGGACTTTTGCGTATTCTGTTCCCATAGAGCCGGCACCAACCAGCCACAAATCGTGCGGCATAGATAAGTTACCTCTTTTCGATCAAGTTATAGGGCAGGCTTCAAATATTTGGCCAGTACACTGGTTCAGGTGCGCAATCAGCCCTTCTAAAAAGGGTTTGTGGATGCGACAGGACTCCTCTAGCGAAGCGAGGCCGCAGCAATCATTACGCAGCATGTCGCCTGCTATAAGGTTGGTCAATTCACTTTGATATGGTATGTGGAATGTCAAGTATTCCCACCGCCAGCCAGTCTGTTGCGATGCGACCCGCATTTGTCCAATGGTCTCGTCTATAATCACCTGAACATCTCTTGACTGGATATAAATTCGGTGCGGCGCATTCGACCCTTTTCTGCTATGGAACACGAATTCACTTCCGCTGGCAAAAGATCCTGAAATAGTACCTGTAAGTTCAATAAAATTATTCCGTTTGCTACTGACAAAGCCGGTATCAAGGCAATTCGTATCAATCCTAAATTCGCTTTCATCCACTAGAAAAGCGAGATGATCCAGAAAATGGATAGCGTTGCAGGCAAGTCCCCATTCCCCTCCGTGCAGATAGTAGGCAATGGGTTCGGCAGGAACAAAGCGCTTTTTCAGCTCGCTGTAAAAAGGATAGATGCGTCGCGGACAGTTTACCCAGGCCTTTATCCGATTTGCGCTTACCAGTCGGGCGATTTCATCCAGTTCGGCGGTAGACTGACAAAGCACTTTTTCGAACAAGATGCGGTCAACGTTCATTGTCTCCACCAGAGTCCTAGTAACGGATACCCGTACATCGGCAGTGGTCGCCACAATTGCCAGATCGGCGGCCGTGTCTTCAATGCAAGCGAACGAATCGACGAACCTGACATTTTGGGTATATTGTGTACGTTCAACCTCATTTAGTCGCTTGTGGGCTGTTGACAATGCATCTTTGCTAGGGTCAATGATTGTAATATCCGCCAGTAAATCCAGTTTGGCAAGCCCCTGCAAATGCCGGCTGCCCAATTCGCCAGCACCAATCAGTATGATTTTGTAAACGGAATCCTGAACCATACTATTAGTCCCTTTACTTCCTTGCCCTTATTTGTTTAAATCACGTCGATCTATTTTTTCGATGTTATTCATAATGGCCTCAACGCATATAAAATCTACCATATCGTCAATTTCGAATGACTTCCATTTTGGCACAATATATGGTAATGTTCTTTCATGATAAAAGCTTTGCTTGTCTACAAATGCATCCGTGGCAGAAATGTAAAGACTGCCATCGAGAAAATAAACATCACTGATTTCCTGCTGCCGCATTCTGGAAATTGCAAAGAAATTTTCGTTCAGATATGGCCTTATCAGGCCGTCTTTAATGATGACATCGAATACCGGATGTGACGCTACCGACTTCGATACGGATACAATGGCATCGGCTCTATCCCGATTTGCATCAAGAATCTCCAAAGCACGATCGATATCCATAGCCTCTGTCAGCGGAGAGGTCGGTTCAAGCAGGACGATATACTCGAACGGCACATTCAAGGAAAGAAAGAAAGAGCATGAAGCACAACGGAGGCGCTGCTGGCCGTATCTGTCGCCAGGTCAGAAGGTCTCAAAAATGGAGCTTCTGCACCGTGGTCAATGCTAATCTTTACAATAGATTCATGATCCGTGGACACAACGACTTTATCAACGTATCTCGATTGTTTCGCACTCTCTATTGGCCAGCAAAGCAAAGGCTTTCCACATAATTCGAGGGTATTTTTTTTTGGAAGCCTCTTTGACTGGCTTCTTGCAGGTATCACTGTCAGTATCTTCTTGCCATTAATCATTTCAAACACCCACATTAGTAATATTAAAGCGCCAAATCGTCTTTTTGGATGAGGAGAGAGAAGGTGCTCTCTTCAGAGATCATGTCAGCCTTTTGAATCCTGCATGGATAACATCGCCTTTTAAATGGCTGCGTATATTGCCATTGGCGATGGCGCTCTTCAACAGCGCAAAAACGGAATCGGATTCTTCAATAAACCGTTCAATAATTTCATCACTGTAGGCGAAGGTCGCATATACCGCCGCACCCAGTAGATACCCCTTTGCGAGCATTTCTTGTGTATAAAGCGTCTGGGCCGCCAGTGGATCGCCACAGACAAAGGAAATGTGGGTTAGCGGAGGTATCCCGGAAATGTCGATTTTTAGTTCATGTTTTTGGGCCAGCATTTTCCACCCTTCGTTCAACTGCTCCCCGTAACGGATCAGATGCTTTTGAACGCCCAATTTCTCCATTTTTTGAATTGTTGCCAGGGCTGCCACAAAACCGACACGCTCAGTCCACATTGTGGAACTGATGAACGTACTCTGCGCAGCGTCCATAAAGGACCTTCGCCCGATAACCGCCGCAATAGCAAATCCATTTCCCAACGCTTTTCCAAAAACTGCAATATCCGGATCAACATTGTGTTTCAAATGGATACCCCCCAGATTCATACGAAATCCTGAAGTTACCTCATCAAAAATCAATACCGCGCCAATTTTTGACGCAATTTCCCGGACACCTTCCAAAAAGCCGGGCTCCGGCGCATTTCCCCGCTGGGGTTCCATGATGATGACGCCGATTTGATTCGGATAGTTGTCAATTAATATCTGCAATCCATCCAGATGGTTGTACCGAAAAGGCAGGATGGTATCCTTCAGCTCCCTTGCCACGCCTTTCGGCGCCAGCCCCGGCAGAAGCTGCTCATCCAGATTGCTTTCATCCCCCAGGTTTGCGGCCAGATACCAGTCATGCCATCCGTGATACCCACAAAAAGCAATTTTGGTTTTTCCTGATGCGGCACGTGCAATCCGCACCGCTACAGAACACGCTTCCCCGCCCGTGCAAGCAAAGCGCGCCATTTCAGCCCAGGGATGCAATTCGATCAGTTTTTCTGCAAGCGCCACCTCTTCCGAACTGTTCAGCGAACACATAGAGCCATTCTGAATGGCTGAAATCACGGCGCCATTCACATCCTCATCGGCATATCCCAGGATACAACTGCCAACTCCCATCTGCGCGAAGTCATAGTAATGGTTGTCATCCATATCCCACACTTCGCAGCCTTTGGCGCGGCGGTAGTATGCCGGCCACAAATCTGGTAGGAACTTTTCAGCTCGCTTGGACAGCAGTTGATTGCCGCCGGGAATAATGGTCTTGGCCTTTTTCCATAATGCAGGACCGGTGCAATTCATTTGTCATTGCCTCTTCGCATCAGGATCACGTAGCAGAGATTGCTGCATCTCTTCTTCCTGAACCCTGTAGAAATTGTTCCAATATTCTTTGGAAATGGATTCGTTAAGCTGATACAATCCGTTGTCCCTGACAAGCCGAACGATCTCTTCATCCGAAATGGTGTCAATCGCCTGTCCGACAGCCTGAATAACTTCAGAAAAAAAACGATAATCTTGTTCATAATCCAGCGTAAAGCGTAACGTGTTGTCCTCAATGGGAAAGGTAATTCGTATTTCGGACAGCATAGCATCGTCAAATATCCGTCCCCATCCTGTTTCCAGGACATCGCCATGATGGGTTTCAAACGACGATAATAAAAATTCGGTGGAATATCCCCAACTGTTCATGCCAAAAGGCAGGCCTGTTATCTTGACATACGGCTTGCCGTCCAAAAGCGCCTCGTACACTTTCCTCATTCCGGAAACGGAACACAAGATATCATCGCCGTCCACAGAGACGATAGCATCCAACGAAAGATCATTGGCTGTCTGCACGTGGCGCAAGGGGATATTGTCTTTTGAACCATAAGAGACAGTCACCGCATTTTGAGAAAATTGTTCAAACGCCCTATTTTCAGCTTCATCTGAGGTGGCAATCACAATTGTTACAAGGCCCTTGTGAATTTCCTTCTGGAACTCTTTTGCAATTCTGCGAATCAAGTATGCAACAACCGGTTGGCCGCTAACTGGCAAAAGGTGTTTGCTTTTTAACCGGGTGGAGCCGAGTCGAGCAGTAATTAGAATCCCTGTTTTCATTCTTCTACTCTCACAAATTGGCCGGTTTTATCGGATTGCTCGATGGCGTAAAGGAGTTTCAGCACATTATGGTCGTTTTCCAGGCTATTCACAAAGGGTTTGCCTTCACGAAAAGCCTGGATAAAGGCTTTGATTTCATCTACATACATATTTTCGCCGATATTGGGGCTATATCCTTCCGCCGCGTCTTTCATTTCATAATTGAAAGATTCCCATTTGGCTTCAGCGGGATCGTAGATTTGAATCATGTTCTGGTTCCAGTCCCAGATTAACTGCTTTTTATCACCGTTAACCAGCAGTCTTCTGGTGGCAAAACGCGATACCACGTCGACTGTGGCTGTTATCAGAAACTCGCCATAATCCATCAGAAAATTATAGGTGTCTTCAATTTCTTCAGCTCCTGAAATGGTAATAGTTTTCCGGTAATTGCCGCAAACCCGCTTGGGAAATCCCCATAGCCCTGTTATCCAGGTTAATTCAAAAGGAACAATTTCCCGAGCACCGCCCGTAGCAGGGTTAGATACATAATATTCACTGACCTGTTCATAGGTATGCCAGTCTGGCAGATATTGGCCGCAGTGATAAATAATATTTGACACCTTGCCAAGGTCTCCCGATGACGCAAGCCGAGATATCATCTGAATAGCTGGATGAAACAAGAGTGTGGCAGAAGGTATGCCGGATATGCCGGTTTGTTTCAGGCTCTCCTTTATGTCATCCATGTCCGTATCCACAACGCTGGCTTCGACAAAAAAATGAATTTCATTTTGAATTGCCAGCTTCATGTATATATGATGAACATCCGGCGGGACCGAAATGATTATGGCCTTTGGCTCAACTTTTCCGATAGCTTCATCAATTTTGGAAAACGTATTAATGCCATATTTTTCTTCTGCTTCCATCCGCCTGTCTTGCCGCAGATCGAAACCAAAAACTTCTGTTTGACCAAGCGCCTTCAAACATCTTATCCGTCTTTTTCCCATCGATCCCAAGCCAACGACTAAGAAATTCATGATCACCTCTCTTTTTTAAAAAATAGGGTTTGTGGTACTATCCCCTATAAATGCTCAATGAGTGAAAATTGTGATGTTGATTCTTAAAATATGGGTAACCCCATGGATTGGATAGTTGACTTGAGAGAGATTCCATACGTAACACTTCATCACAAGTCACCCCGCGCCTGCCGAAGTTGCTGGGGGGATCCAATATCAAGCCACTCCTTTTCTATGGCAAAGGCTCCGCAGATTATATTCTTTTTCAGGGCATCTTCGAACAGCGTCGTAATGGGAAAAGACGTACCCTTTGGAATGGCTGATACAGCCTGCGGTGACAGCACATAGATTCCCGCATTTACCTTCTTCTCAAGAACCGGTTTTTCTTCTAAGTTTGTCAACCTGTTATCCTGAATTTCGACACACCCATAGGGGATATGGTGGAAATAGGGATATACCGCCATTGTTGCATAAAAAGCGTTTTTACTGTGAAATTCAA
Source organism: uncultured Thermodesulfobacteriota bacterium (assembly GCA_964611635.1). Taxonomy (GTDB): domain Bacteria; phylum Desulfobacterota; class JAFDED01; order JAFDED01; family JAFDED01; genus JAFDED01. The sequence continues at coordinate 7,764 of CAZTAS010000077.1, read as the reverse complement.
TCATATCAACAAAATTCGCGTCAACAATCAGATCTCCGTTCATGACCAACAGGGGATGTTCGGGAATTTCCGGGAGCAGGGAAATGGCACCACCAGAGCCAAGGGGTTCATCCTCGCGAAGGTATTCAATCATTGCGCCGTATTTCAAGCCATCTTCAAAATAGTCCTCAATCACATCGCCCAGATGATTGACCGAAAGAAAGATTCGGCGAATCCCGTAACTCACAAGGTGCAGGGTGATCCGCTCCAGTATGGGTCTGCCTGCAACCCTGATCATTGGCTTGGGTATATTTTCAGTCAATGGCCTTAGCCGCACACCTTGGCCGCCTGCCATTACAACGGCCCAGTTCGGCCGTGAGATATTACCCAGGATATCATGAAGAAGATGCAGTCCAATCACTTTGCCCTGTTCATCGACAATTGGAATCTGTTCGAATCTTCTGGCCTGCATGATATCCAGTACTTCGGCCCTAAGGACGGCTGGAGACACTTGAAAACAGTTTCGATTGATATGCTGCCCCACCCTGCTATCGAGGGAGCATCCATTCAGTAATGCCGTCCGGATATCTCCATCGGATATTGTCCCAATCAGCCTGCATTCACTGTCAACTGCAAGTGCGATCCCGGCACCTGTTTTGTCCATGCTTCGCATACATTCAATCAGCGTGGCGTCAGGTTTTACACAATATTGTTTCATGGGCTTCTCCTCAATCAGTTACCGCAAAATATCATTTACTCGTGCAAAGCCATTATATTCGGTCAGGTTGGTCTTACATCATGGAAGGTTTTTTTTGTAACAGCAGAAATGTTTATTTTTTCGAGTAACTTGACAATCGTTGAACAAGTCCCCGGCTTGTCATAGGGATTTGATGCTCCCGAAATACTTTCTTGAAAGGCAGAAGACAACGCATGGTCAACTGTCTGCCGGATTGCACTGGCATCGGGCGAACAATTCAATGTGCTGGACGCCTGTATGCGGCCTTTCTGCCGGTCGCCGATATTAACGGTGGGAATTTTGAAAGTCGGCGCTTCGACAATACCGCTGGAGCTGTTTCCGATCAGGGCTGCGCAAAACTTCATGGCTGAGAGGTAACGCCGCATTCCCAGAGAGGTCACTGACAAACAGCGTTTCGGGTGCCTTTCCGCATAGTCATCAATGAATCGGTTGATAATCCGTCCCTCCGTGTCGGCATTGGTTTTTGTAAAGATCACATTGTATTCCGGGAAAGCATCCAACGCAGCCAGCAGCGACTGGAAATATTTTTCAGATGTGTTTTTTTCCAGGGTCTCCGGATGAAATGTCAGAAGGAAATAAGGTTTTTCAAGGTTAAATCCGATAGATTCTGCCAGTTCGCTCCGTTCCATGAGCGACATGCGCCGGATCTTTTCCACTCCCAACGCACCGACATTGAAGACCCGGTCCGGTGCTTCGCCCAGTTGGATAATCCTTTGACGATATACCTCGCAGCTGGCAAAGTGGAAGTGAGACATTTTGGTAATGGAGTGTCTAAATGCCTCATCTATGGCGCCCTCGGTCGTTTCGCCACCATGTATGTGAGCCACGGGCACACAGGAGACCTGAGCTGCGGATGCCATGCAAAAGGTTTCAAACCGGTCCCCGAGGAGTACCAAAATATCCGGCTTGAGCCTTTGAAGCGCTTCGCCATAGCTGATCATGGCGAGGCCCATGGCCTTGCAGATGGCGGTTGGGGTATCGCCTGATAGAAGGATTTCAATCACTTCATCTGGCTCAAATCCGTCGGCTCGAATCTCCTGGATAGTCATGCCAAACTCAGGTGACAGGTGCATCCCGCTGGCCAGAATCTGCAACTGCAGGGATTTGGCCGCCTGAATCTCCTGCATCACCCCGCTCAACAGGCCGTAATCTGCCCGGCTGGAGGTATAGACACAAATTTTACGCTTCGAGTAAGTCATCTTTCCTATAATTTCTGGTGGCCCGCCTGCCAATAAGGTCATCCCAGCGCATCGGGCAAATGCCGGTTCCCGCTCGTTTGACCGTCATATTCGCTTCTGTAAGCAACTCGCCTCTTTTTATTGGACAGGCGGCTACGATACTCTTGCGGGCGATCGGCTTGTTCTTTATTTCTGATGGCGAAGGTTTCTTAATCCCGTTGCCCAGCGCCTTTTCAATATGGCGGATGCCCGTGATCATGGCGGCAAGTTCACGGGGTTCCAGTGATGCCCTGTGATCCGGGCCGGGCAAGTTGCGATCCAGAGTAAAATGCTTTTCAATGACAGAAGCCCCCAATGCAACGGCAGCGATCGGCACTTCAATACCGATGGTATGATCCGAGTAGCCTATGGCAACGCCTGGGAAAGCCCGTTTAATCGTCAACATGGCTCTCAGGTTAACATCCTCAAACGGCGTCGGGTATTCGGTGTTGCAATGGAGCACTGTGATGTCTGCAAGGGTTGTACCGGATTGGGTGAGTACGTCCAGGGCATCCTCGATTTCACCGAGATCGGCCATTCCTGTAGAAAGGATCAATCGCTTTTTCAATACTCCCAGTTTCCGGAGATAGGGAAGGTTGGTAACTTCGCCGGAAGGAATTTTGAATATATTCAACCCCAGGTTGTTGAGCAGGTCTATGCTTTCCAGATCGAAAGGGGAGGATAAAAAAACAATCCCCTTCTCTTTGCACTGAGCGAATAGCCTTTTGTGGGCATCCTCATGCAGTTCCAGCTTCTTGACCATCTCCAGTTGGGATTCCTCTGATCGAGTGGTGGCTTTTTGGTACTCGGCCTTTGGCGCGGTTCGGGCAATAACCTTTTCCGCCTTAAAAGTCTGGAATTTAATGGCATCGGCCCCTGCCACAGCAGCCACATCAACCATCTGAATAGCCGTATCCAAACTACCATTGTGGTTCACACCGGCTTCCGCAATGATAAGAGTTCGTTCACCCATTTTTTTTGCCCACTACGGAATTTGCCCTTATAAAAGAGAACCCCTCAACCGAAACTTCTTGAATGGTTATCGACCCGCTTCCAAGAAAAGTACCCAAGCCAATGCAAGCCCCGCCGTTAACAACGGCTCCAGTGGCGACATGGCAATGATCTTCAATTACGGAATCATGTTCCACCAAGGCTTTGGTGTTAATAATGCAATTCTTGCCCACACTGGCACCCGCACTTATCAACGCAAGGTGCATGACAATTGTGCCGTCGCCGATATGGGCATGCTTTGAAACATAGGCCAGCGGGGACACGATAACCGGAAATCGCGCTCCCATCTGCTTCATCTCACCAAAAAGTTCCATACGTCGGGTCGGAGATTTGATCTGCCCCAACGTTATCAGGGCATTCCGGTGACGCTTGACCAAATCAGGAAGATCGGCGTCTGAACCAATCACCGGATATCCAAGAACCTTTTGGTTTTGCTTTTCAGGTCTATCCACAATCCCGGCAATCGCAAATCGTCCATCCTGTTCAAGGACATCGATACAGGCCCTGCAGTGTCCTCCTCCACCGATGAGAATAATAGGTTCCTTCATATCCTCACACTGCTGGGAAGATTGACCACGCGATCTTCCAGCCACATGGCTCTGTCAATGGCGGTGGACTGGCAATTGCGGTACATCGGGAGTTGGGTCATCAGCCTCCATACCGGGCGGACCTGGATGCCGTTATCGACACCGTAGGCCAAAAATTCATCCCGCTGTTTGCGGTCTTTCAGCAAAATGGCATTTAGCCAGTAATTGGAGCGGGCATGCGCCGGTTCTGCTATAAACGGTATATCCATTTCCTGAAGAAACCCCTGATACAACCGGGCCGTGGCCCGCTTGTTTTCCAGGACATGGACAAAACGCTCCATCTGGGCGCACCCTATAGCGGCATTTAGATTAGGCATTCGATAATTATAACCTACTTCATCGTGAATAAATTCCCATTTGTGTGGTATCTTCGCGGTGGTGGTGATATGTCTTGCCCGGTTGGCGAGTAGTTCATCATCCGTAATAATCATCCCGCCGCCACCAGTGGTCACAGGCTTATTGCCATTGAAGCTCAATATTCCGGCTCTGCCATAGGTGCCCGTATGTCTGCCCTTATAAAAGCTGCCAAGGGATTCCGCAGAATCTTCTACTAGGGGAAGGTGATATTTGTCACACAGTTCTCTTATCTTTTCAACCTGAACCGGGTGCCCGAAAACATGCATTGGCACGCACGCTGCAATTCGTTTGCCGTTTCTTTTATTATAGCAATATCCATCATCCTTAATCAGCGTCTCTTTTTCGAGAAAAGACGCCATTTTTTCAGGGGACATTCCTAATGTGGTCTTATCACTATCAAGAAATATGGGCTGTGCACCGCAGTAACAAATGGCATTGGCTGTGGCAACAAACGTGAGGGCCTGGGTCAAGACTTCATCTCCCGGCCGCACTCCGGCGAGTTTCAGGGCGATATGAAGCGCACAGGTTCCATTGACAAGTGCAATAGCACACCTAGCCCCGGTATAATTGGCGATCATCGCCTCGAACCGACTTACATATTCGCCTACATAGGAGACATAAGTTGACTCAATGCAGTCAGTTAAGTATCTTTTTTCATTGCCTATGAACCTAGGGGCATGGAGAGGGATAGGATTTTCATTGGGGTAGAGCGATTTTATGAAATCAATGATTTCGGGAAATAGAGATTTTGATGATTTCTTAGTCATTTTCTACAATATGGACGATTTTTGATCTCTCACAGAGGCCACTGAGCCTCAGAGTCAATTGAATATAATGCTTATGAAACTTGTATGAAATAGGTTAGGCATTCCGATTCGAACTATCACCTACAGGGAACTGGCTGAATTATAGATTATAAATATCTACCTTATATCTCTTCAAATTCTCTGGGTTGATAAACCATGCCACAGTCTCGGCAATGCCACGGCGAAAGCCATCCTCCCCACCGTATTCTGGCATCCAGCCCGTGACCTTTCTAATCTTTTTGTTATCCGCCCAAAGCCTTTCCACTTCGCTTTTGGCCGGACGAATGCGCTCTTGGTCGATTACAATCTCAATGTCCGCACTCATCATTTCAGCAATGGTATTCGCCGTATCAGCGATAGAGATCTCAAAATTACTCCCAGCATTCAATACTTCTCCAACGGCTGCATCAGATTCTCCAACTGAGATAAAGCCTCCGACTGTATCTTTTATATAGCTGAAGTCCCTTGTAGGATGAAGAGAACCTAATTCGATCTTTTCTTTGCCCTGGCCAATCTGGGTTATAATAGTTGGTATAACTGCCCTAGCTGACTGCCGCGGGCCATAAGTGTTAAAGGGCCGAATAATGCTCACAGGCGTTCCAAAAGACAAATAGAAGGACATTGCGATTTGATCTGCACCTATCTTGGAAGCGGAATAGGGCGACTGCCCATGGAGTGGATGCTCTTCGGTAATAGGAACGAACCTTGCAGTTCCGTAAACCTCGCTGGTCGAAGTGTGAACAACCTTTTCGACGCCCAGTTCTCTTGCCGCTTGAACAATATTTAGGGTGCCCTTCACGTTGGTGTCAACATATGCATCAGGAGAATGATAGGAATAAGGAATACCTATTAAGGCCGCCAAATGAAAAACTAAATTGCAGCCTTCCATGGCCTCTTTGACGCCGTGAGGATCACGGATATCTCCGGCAATGACATCCAGGCTTTCCTTGATTTCACGCTCAGAGTGGTCGAGCCATCCCCACGAATTAAAGGAGTTGTAAAATACAAAGGCGCGCACATCATGGCCTCGACGCACTAATTCCTCCGCAAGATGTGAGCCAATAAAGCCGTCAGCACCGGTGACTAATATTTTTTGTTTTGTTATATCCATGATGGTCTTTGTGGGATTGTGATCACATTTTCGGTACGCTTGATATCAGTTAGTATCATATCACGTCAAAGTAAATCAGAACAGGGTCTTTGGCATTCCGTGCATTTTATATTTTCATCCAACTTCCCGCCACATTCGCACATCCACCCGATCTGTTTGGCGGGATTGCCCACCACAAGGGCATGGTCGGGGACATCGTTTGTGACCACGGCCCCGGCGCCGATGAAGGCGTAACGGCCGATGGTATGGCCGCAGACGATGGTACAGTTGGCTCCCAGGGTGGCGCCTTTTTTGACGAGGGTGGGTCGGATCTGGTCCATCTTCCTGATCTCCGCCCGTGGATTGCAGATATTGGTAAAGACCATCGAGGGGCCGCAGAAGACAGTCCCAATAGAGGGGGACGTGTAATGGGGGACGTTGGCAGGTTTGTAAGGTTATTGCCTTTCATCACCCAAGAGGGCGTACCGAGTGGACAGCGTCTCACCCCTTACTACGGCCTCGTGAACGCTCATCCATTTAACACCCAAGAACCTTGCCACATCGGCTGCCGAATAGCCTGTTTCCTCAACAGCCAAATAGGTAAAAATAGCCCTAGCTTCGGAGTATTTTCTTTGTCTGCTTCGTGAGCAAATCAATTCCGGAGACATTCCGACTGCCTCTGCCACCACCTTTATCAGATCATCAATCCTTTTCTTGGGCCTATATTTTCTTTCAAGCAATTTCCCAGACTGGTGAAGAGTCGCATCAACGAAATCCCCGCTCCCAAGGATCCTCTCATCTCCTTTTTCCCTCTCTCCTTTCTTCCGGCCAAGGAGGCCCGCTTTGTTCCCGCCGGCGCTCCTTACTAATCCCCCTCCCTGGAATTCCGGACGCGTGCCTTGCTCAATTCCATTCTTAACAAATTGCAGGTACCTTTTACGCGCCTCTCCAAGCTTGTCCCCAAAGTAGAGAAGTACATCCTCGATGGTTTTTTCTGCCAAATAGCAAGGAGTAGAGAGCTTAGAGCATGGAGCCATTTTTATTTTTGATGCGCTCTTATGGGTATCAGGTGTGAGGGGGTTTTTGCAGTGGCCGAGGATGGTGCTGTGGCCGGTCCAGGGGTATTTGTCCAGTTCTTTCAGATGTTGAACCAGTTTTGCACGTAAAGGGTTGAGATGGATGTAGCGGATTAGTTCCAAGATCCCAGAAATCGGAGGTCTGAGGTCAGATGTCAGAAGACGGAAGTCTGAGATCTGAGGTCGGGGATCAGAGACTCGAGTTCATTAACTGGACTTGATTAAAAATGGAGTGGGGTTCTTAAGCATGTTACCAAGCATCGCACCAACTCCCTTACATTCAATGGTCAGGCGGCCATGGTCTTCATTGGGGATGTATCCACAATCTTTCGCAAAGTCAAGCCAAGTATCCGTCTCGCTGTTTTCACCATCTGCGTCCGTTAATTTGCTTATGAAATGCGCTTCATATCTTCTCTTTGCCCATGCTTCTCTAAGGTTACTGCACACTGACCGTGATGACCTCCGAATCTGGTCTGTTAGAGAATATCTTTCTTCTGGAGGCCATTTCTTACTGATTTCAAATATCTCCATAGACAGCTCATATGCAGCTTTGTACACCTTAAGCTCTTTGGCTGAATTTATTATCATTGTCCCATACTGGCTCTATAAGATTACTGACTTCCGATTTCCGACGTCTGATCTCTGTCATTTTGCAGTCCTTGTCGTCCTTGAAGATATCACGGCGTTCAATCCCACGGGCCATGACATGTTGGAGAAGTCCGCATGCGTCTAATCTAGGTTGGCGCGGCATGATTTATCTCTTTTTGGCTCCGATTCGCCTGCCATGCAAGGCATGATGCAATACACGAGCGGACAGGTTTCACGGTTTTTTTGTTGTTGGAAGCAGGATGCTGTGGAGACTTATCTCTTGGTGCAGGCATATC
>CAZTAS010000076.1:0-24667 GCA_964611635.1 uncultured Thermodesulfobacteriota bacterium | reverse complement strand
GCCGCTCGAAATTCGCGCCAAAGCCCGGCGGCTGGGGGCTGAGCATGAATTGGGGCTCATCATCGTGGATTACCTTCAATTGATGAAGGGGAGGGGCCGTGTAGAGAACCGTCAGCAGGAGATCTCCGAGATTTCTCGATCCCTCAAAGGGTTGGCTCGGGAGATGGATGTGCCCTTGTTGGCCCTCAGCCAGCTAAACCGGGCCCCCGAGGAACGCAAGGGAAGGCCACATCTTGCTGACCTTCGAGAATCCGGCGCCATCGAACAGGACGCCGACGTGGTCTGCCTTATCTATCGTCCGGAGCTTTATGATATTGAAACTGATAAGGACGGAATATCCCTTAAAAATGTTGCAGAGCTCATCATCGCCAAACAGCGCAATGGGCCTACGGGGGAATTCCGTCTCACATTCAGCAAAGAATTCACCCGCTTTGATAATTACATTCCGCTGGAAAGAGCGGTTTTCTGATGCGATTGCTCTTGTTGTGCATTGCTATTATTTATAATGGGTAGCCTTTCGAATTTTAACAAATATCTCTCGTGCCACATGAATAACAATAGCACCCTCGTGGTTTGACATTTTTATTGATGTGCAGTATGGTTTCCTATTATTAAGAATATACTCCGGGGAATTAACTCAGAGAATCATTTCATTATTTTCGGATTTGGGTCGCGTATGAAAGCAGTCTCATAGTCCTCACAAAGCCACTCGGAATCGTTGCAGGATAAAAGGATGACCAGGATTATAGAAGGCTTGATTGGGATTCACGATATATTGCCCAGCAAGGCGGAGCAGTGGCATTTTATCGAGTCAACTGCCCGGAAGGTATTCGAAAGCTTCGGATATTCGGAGATTCGAATACCGATTATCGAACGCACAGAACTCTTCGCTCGCAGCATTGGAGAGAGCACTGATATCGTCGAGAAGGAGATGTACACCTTTCTCGATAAAGGGGGAAGATCCTGCACTCTGCGGCCGGAAGCTACGGTGGGCATCGTGAGGGCCATCCTGGAGCACCATCTGGACAGCAGCGAAAAGACCTCAAGACTTTATTGCTTTGGGCCTATGTTCCGGTACGAGCGCCCAAGCAAGGAACGATATCGTCAGTTCTATCAGATTGATGTGGAGTGTTTTGGAAACCCCGGGCCTGCAGTTGATGCCGAGCTCATTTTCATGGCCATGCACTTTTTCGAAATGCTTGGAATCCGCAAGTGCATTCCTCATATAAATTCACTGGGATGCCCGGCATGTCGCATGGCTTTTCGTGAGTCGTTGAGCAACTATATGCGCAACCTCCGGGAGAGGCTTTGCACGGACTGCCAACGCCGCCTGGAGACCAATCCTCTGCGGTTTTTCGATTGCAAGAACTGCACAGAATTGACACAGGAAGCCCCACTTATATCTAGATTCTTGTGTGCCCCCTGTGAAGAGCACTTTGAGGGAGTTCGCCAGCATCTGGAAATACTTCAAATCCCTTATGTTGTTAATCCTCGCATTGTTCGTGGCCTCGATTATTACACCCGTACAATCTTCGAGATTATCTCTGAGAGGCTGGGTGCTCAGAAGGCCATCCTTGGTGGGGGTAGATATGATAGCCTGGTTGCCCAGCTGGGAGGAAAAGACATCCCGGGCATTGGATTTGCCATCGGCATGGAGCGTTTGTCTTATATGATAGAGGAGTCTGAAAAGAGATTCGCATCTTCAACCCAGGTATTTGTGGCTTCTCTGGGAGATGAAGCCGGGAAACTTGGGTTTAAATTGGCCAATGATCTGCGGGCTCGAGGAATCCAGACCATGGTCAACTACAACATAGCCAGCCTAAAAAGCCAGATGCGCAAAGCTCACAAAATGGACGCCCGCTACGTATTAATAATTGGCGATGTTGAAATAAAATCAGGAGAAGCTTTATTGCATGACATGCGTCACCAAAGTGAGAAAAAGATCCCTCTGAAGGGGATCCTTGACGCAGTCGTCATGCACTGCAGCTAATAAAAAAGAATGCGCCGAGCTTGGTTGGGCTTAGCAAAGGTTCATCCGTAAAGGAGCATATTATTGATCGATCATATGGGCCATTGGGAGCGCACGCACAACTGCGGGCAGATAAGGGCATCAGATGTGGGTAAAGAAGTGATCCTCATGGGGTGGGTCCACAGGGCACGCGACCATGGAGGCATTATTTTCGTCGATCTTCGGGATAGATATGGAACCTCTCAACTGGTCTTCAACCCTCAGCGAACTCCAGAGGCCCACCGGAGCGCCCGGATGTTGCGCAACGAATGCGTGTTAGCTGTAAGAGGGATGGTGGAACACCGCCCTCCTGAAACAATCAACCCCCGAATGGCCACTGGAGAGGTGGAGGTGGTGGTGGATGAAATGCGCCTTCTTAACGAATCTTTGCCACTGCCTTTTTCCATTGAGGACAATATAGATACTTCTGAGCTAGTACGCCTTCAGTATCGGGTATTGGACCTGCGTCGGCCGATCATGCAACGCAACTTCATCATGCGCCACGAGGCAGCCCGTTCCATCCGACAGTTTCTGCATGCAGAGGGTTTTCTGGAGCTTGAGACCCCGTTCCTGACACGCAGCACTCCAGAGGGTGCCCGCGATTATTTGGTGCCCAGCCGAATCAACCCGGAGATGTTTTACGCGCTGCCTCAATCCCCCCAACTCTTCAAGCAGCTTTTCATGATTGCTGGGTATGACAAGTATTTTCAAATCGTCCGTTGCTTTCGGGATGAGGACCTGCGCAAAGACCGACAACCAGAATTCACCCAACTGGACATGGAGATGGCCTTCATCCAGCGCTCCAATCTCTTCGATCTTGTCGAACGCATGATGGCAACCCTCTTTCACGATGTTCTGGGTGCCACAATACAGATACCGTTCCAGCAGTTGACCTATCATGAGGCAATCGCAAGGTACGGGAAAGATAATCCGGATACTCGATATGAACTAATGCTTGAAGACGTCTCGGATATCCTTCGCGGTTGCCGGTTCAGGGCTTTTGTAGATGTATTGCAGAATGGTGGCATAGTCAAAGGGTTGAACGCTCCAGGATGCGCCGGGATGTCCCGGCGTGAGCTGGATGCACTGACCGCCGAGGTGGGCAACTTGGGCGCCAAGGGGTTGGCTTGGATCAAGATCAATCCTGATGGATGGCAATCGCCTATTCTGAAATTCCTTGAGCCCACGGAGCTAAATGCCCTGGCTCAGCGCATGGAGGCCCGGGAAGGAGATCTTCTACTGCTTATGGCTGAGGAGCCTTACATCCTCAATTTATCCCTGGCCCACCTCAGAGCTATTATCGCGGAGAGGCTGGGCTTGGTCTCTAAGAATCAGTTCGCCTTCGCCTGGATCACTGACTTTCCCCTTCTGGAATTCAGCGAAGAAGAAAAGCGCTGGACAGCCATGCACCATCCTTTCACGGCTCCTGTTGAGGAAGATATACCTCTGCTTTTGGAAAACCCGGGAAAGGTGAGGGCCCAGGCTTATGACCTTGTGTTGAATGGCAACGAAATCGGAGGTGGCAGCATAAGAAATCATCGCAAAGACATCCAGGAGAATGTGTTCAATGTACTGGGAATCGGTCCTGAGGAAGCCCAGGAGAAGTTCGGTTTTCTTCTCCAGGCCTTGCAGTTTGGTGCCCCACCCCATGGGGGGATTGCGTTCGGGTTCGATCGGATAGTCATGTTATTATGTAATGCGGAATCCATACGGGACGTTATTCCTTTCCCTAAGACTCAAAAGGCCACTTGCTTGTTGACGGGTGCGCCATCACGCGTAAATCCTCAACAGTTGGAAGAGTTACACCTTCGGTTGCGTGGTCGAGTCTTGGAGTAATGAGAATTGCGATTATTCACTTATCAATTTTGTATCCGGCAGTGGGAGATTGGGCGGTCCGCCGGTGATATAATTCAGGCGGCTCAAATGGCCATAAACTTGAAGCGGATTGATTTAGAAGGAGGCAACATATGGCTACGGATTATCAGAAGTTATCGTTAGAGATGCATAAAAAACTCGAGGGGAAGATCGAGATCATAGGGAAGACGGGTGCCTATACACGCGCAGAGTTGAGCACAGCGTATACCCCGGGCGTGGCAGAGCCATGCAAGATCATAACCCAGGACGAGAATCTCATCGATGAGTACACCATCCGAGGGAACTTGGTGGCAGTTGTCTCTGATGGCTCCGCCGTGCTGGGATTAGGGAACATAGGAGCACGGGCCTCTTATCCTGTCATGGAGGGAAAAGCACTGCTTTTCAAGGCCTTCGGGGGCGTCGATGCCTGGCCGATTTGTATTAATAGCCAGGAGGTAGACGAGATAGTGCATTGCGTTGAGCTGCTGGAACCCAGCTTCGCCGGCATAAACATCGAGGACATTTCGGCTCCCCGCTGCTTCGAGGTAGAAGAGCGGCTGAAAAAAACAATGAACATTCCCATATTCCATGATGATCAGCATGGGACGGCCGTGGTGGTCGCCGGCGGGATCATTAATGCCCTCAAGATTACGGGACGCACATTCAAGGACGTCAAGGTTGTCATCAACGGAGCAGGAGCCGCCGGGATAGCAACGGTAAAGATCCTTCAGGCTTTGGGCGCCGGGGATATTATCCTCTGCGATCGGAAAGGGCCGATCTATGAGGGCCGGACCGAAAACATGAATCCTTATAAGGAACAAGTGGCACGCAGCACCAATCTTGATAAGGTAAAGGGAACACTGGCCGATGCTTTCAAAGGGTGCAACCTCTTCATCGGAGTTTCGGGTCCCGGTCTGGTGACCAAGGAGATGGTAGCCTCCATGGAAAAAGACCCCATAGTTTTCGCCATGGCCAACCCGGTGCCAGAGATTTGGCCTGATGAGGCAAAGGCTGGTGGTGCAAAACTGATAGCTACCGGGCGGAGCGACTTCGACAACCAGGTCAATAATGTGCTGGGATTTCCAGGGATTTTCCGTGGCGCCTTGGACGTTCGGGCCAGCGATATCAACGAAGAGATGAAAATGGCTGGAGCTTATGCTCTTGCGGGCCTCATCCCGGACAACGAGCTATCCACCACCAATATTATCCCTAATGCATTCGATTTCCGGGTTCCACCCACCATGGCCGCGGCAGTGGCAAAGGCTGCCATGGATAGCGGTGTGGCCCGTAAACCAATGGACATTGAGGTGATTAAGAAAAACACAACAATCAGGGTGGAGCGGATCAAACACCTGCAGGATCATGTGCTGGAAGAGGCTAAGAAAGTTATGTGGGTTAAATAAATCCCGCATTTAATCTGTTTAAATCGCTGGGGGTAAAGGTGAATGGCCATTTTGCTAAAACGCCTTATGCCCCCTCTTAACGATTACTATCCTCCCGGGGAGGTTAATATGAGAGAAGTTAACGTCAATGTTATTACTGAGCGCGTGAAACAACTTTGCATTGAGTCTAATACTGACCTGAATCAGGAGGTTCTCGATGCCTTTGACCGTTTAAGTGCCATGGAAGAGTCTCCCGTGGGCAAGGAACTATTCGCTGAATATAAAGAAAATGCCAAGATCTCACTTGAAGAGAAGGTCGCTTTGTGCCAGGATACCGGTTTGGCCGTCATCTGGATGGACCTTGGACAGGATGTCCACCTTGTGGGCGGAGACCTTAACGAGGCCATCAATGAAGGTGTCAGACAGGGATACAAGGAAGGATACCTTCGGAAAAGCGCCTGCCATCCCTTTACTCGCAAGAATACCGGGGATAACACCCCTGCTATCATTCACTTGAACATTGTCCCTGGTGACAAAATCAAGCTAATGATGGTTCCAAAAGGTGGTGGAGCCGAGAACATGAGTATCGTCAGCATGCTCACTCCCGGCGTAGGCAAGAAGGGGGTTATGGATTTCGTGGTGGAGCGCGTGCGGATAGCAGGTTCTAATCCGTGTCCACCCACCGTGGTGGGCGTGGGTATTGGCGGAACGCTCGAAAAAGCCGCTCTTCTGGCAAAGAAATCGCTAACACGCCCCTTGGGTGCTCCCAATCCAGATCCAGAGCTGGCGGAGATGGAGCGGGAGATCCTTAAACGTGTCAACAACCTGGGTATTGGTCCCATGGGGCTGGGGGGCAGGATTACATCCTTGGCAGTCCATATCGAGATGCTCCCGTGCCATATCGCGTCGCTGCCAGTGGCCGTGAACCTCAACTGCCATTCGCATCGGCATAAAGAGGTAATAATTTAAAAAGATATACATTCTTGTATATGATGTCGCAGCGAGAAACTACCAGGTTGAGAGGTTCATAATGACCGAATCTTGATGAAATTATAAAAAATGTGCATTTTTGAAAGAGAGGTGCTTCATGACCCAACCTATAATACTTAGACCGCCGCTGACCGATGAGGACGTTGAAAAACTCAATATCGGGGACAAGGTGTTCATCACTGGAGTCATTTATACGGGACGCGATGCCGCTCATAAACGGCTCATGGATCTGATCGAGAAAGGCGAAAAACTGCCAATAGACTTGAAGGGGCAAGTGATCTACTACGTGGGACCCGCACCTGCCAAGCCAGGGAAGCCCATCGGTTCCGCAGGCCCCACCACCAGCGGTCGAATGGATGCCTTTTCTCCCAAGTTGATGGAAATAGGGCTCAAGGGAATGATCGGCAAAGGAATGCGCTCCCGGGCTGTGATCGATGCCATGATGAAATACAAAGCGGTATATTTGGCTGCCACAGGTGGGGCTGCGGCCCTGATCGCCAAATCAATCAAGAAAGCTGAAGTCGTGGCATACGAGGATCTTGGCCCTGAAGCAATCAACCGACTGGAAGTTGAGAACTTTCCCTGCGTGGTTGTGAACGACACGAGAGGGAATGATTTATATACAGAGGGTGCCAAGAAGTATGCCCGTGAATAAGAGGAAGACTCGGAGTTGTAAGGCCATGCGGATAGCAATTGATAGTCTGTTACTCTGGTTTATTTCTTTTTAATCCGTAGTTTTGATGAATGAATTCGCTTAGCCAATAGAAGCGCGAAAATGCAAGCTCCCATGGAAATTGAGGATGTGGTTTTAGCTTAACTGCAAGGAGGATTCCATGCGTTATCAGCCCCGCACCGGTTTTATGGCCTGGCTTTTAATGAGGATCACGGGAGTGGGTATTGTCATCTTCCTCCCCATCCATATCTGGGGTTTACAAAACTTGCTGAGCGGGCCCGAGACCTTTAACCAATACATAAAGTTATACAGCCATCCTCTCTTCAAGCTCGGGGAGATAGCCCTTCTGGGTGCCATAATCTTTCATGCTTTGAATGGGATTCGGATAATGCTGGTGGATTTTGGCACAGGATGGCGAAATCATAAGATTCTTTTTTGGATTGTTGTGGCCATCGGCGTAATTCTTTTCATAGCCGGCGCCATCCTTATGGTTAAAAACTTTTAAGGCTCATCAGGCTCTATGGTTCCGAAGATTCTGAGGAGTAGTTTCTTATGGATCCCGCTCGGGCAGATATCTTTGGTTCATTCAAGTTTGTCGCAATTACATATTCATAGCCCTCAAATCCTGAGTCTCAAATAAAGTCAATTGTTGATGTTCCTGGACTGAATAAAAGGAGCGTGAATCATGCGAGTAAACAAAGGTATAATGAGCGGAGGGGCGTTTGCTTGGCTGTTCCAGCGCATCTCCGGCGCCGTAATGGTGATATTGATGATTCTCCATTTGTATCTGATCCACTTCATCACAGCTAAAGGCACCGCAGTTTCTTTCAAGGATGTTGTAGAGCGCATTTCATATCCCCCTATTCGTTTCATGGAGCTGATTTTCCTTTCCCTGCTTATATATCACGGGTTCAATGGCGTCTGGATGATCGTTCAGGATTATGTTTACCATAACTTGTGGAGAATGCTTATCTTTTCTGTCATCCTGATATTTGGTCTTGTACTTTTTCTCATCGGGGCCAATACTCTGATCGCATTTCAGCCGGTCATGTAACTAAGAGAGGGGAGTTTAAGTCATGCGTGAACATAGGCACGATGTAGTGGTAGTCGGAGCCGGGATCGCGGGTTTGTATGCTGCGTTGATGACCAGCGAATATGTGGACACGGCGGTCGTTAGCAAGGTCTTCCCCACCCGGTCCCACTCCGGGGCGGCCCAGGGAGGATGTGCTGCAGCTCTGGGAAACGAGGAGGAGGACTCCTGGGAGTGGCACTTTTACGACACGGCCCGGGGGAGCGACTACCTGGGCGACCAGGACGCTCAGGAAATCCTAGTGCGGGAAGCGATACCAATGATGTACGAGATGGAACATCTGGGCGTTCCGTTCTCCCGGAGGCCTGATGGGAGACTTGCACAGCGTCGTTTTGGGGGGCATCTTCAGAATTTCGGAAAAACTCCTGTAATGCGGGCATGCTATGCTGCGGATCGCACCGGTCATGCCCAGCTTCATACTCTTTATGAACAGTGTGTTAAGCGCGCTGTAAGGTTTTACAGTGAAATGTTCGTCATCGATCTGATGGTAAAGGATAACGTCTGCTCCGGAGTGGTGGCATGGGATATTCTCAACGGCGGCCTGGTAGTGTTTCACGCCCGTGCCACAATGTTTGCCACAGGCGGATATGCCCGGGCCTGGAAGGTCACCTCCAACTCTCACTCCAACACCGGGGATGGCCTGGGCGCTGTAATCAGGGCCGGCCTTCCATTGGAGGATATGGAATTTGTCCAGTTCCATCCCACAGGTCTCTATCCATCGGGCATCCTCATTACCGAGGGGGCTCGTGGAGTGGGTGGTCACCTGAAGAACAAGGATGGCCAGCGGTTCATGGAAAAATATGCCAAAGAAAAGATGGAGCTTGCCCCCCGTGACATTGTATCGCGAGGGACCCAGACTGAAATTGACGAAGGCCGCGGTATCGACGGCAAGGGATACGTCCATCTGGATATCACCCACTTGGGGGCTGAAGCCATTCTGGAGCAGCTGCCCCAGATCCGAGAGGTGGCGCTGAAGTTTGCAAATGTGGAATGCATAAAGGAACCTATTCCCATCCTGCCCACCGCTCATTATGCCATGGGGGGTATTCCATGCAACGTCTGGTGTCTCGTTCTTTCCGACACAAATGGAACGCCCGTAAAGGGGTTTTACGTCGCTGGCGAGTGCGCGTGCGTTTCCGTCCACGGGGCCAACCGACTGGGGTGCAACTCAACTCTGGAATGCGCTGTGTATGGTCGTCGTGCAGGGATCGCTATGCGGAGATGGATGTTGGAGAACGAGGGGAGCTGGCCCGAAATCTCAAAAGAGACAGTGGAGCGCACTGAAGGAGATATCCAACAATTTCTGGAAGCCTCAGGAAGTGAAAATGTTGCCGATATCCGCAACCAACTCCAGGAATCCATGGTTATAAACTGCGGAGTTTTCCGCGACGAGGCCAAGATAAAAAAGCAACTGGATCTGGTGCGCGAGTTCCAGCAACGTTTTGAGAACATCGGGATTACCTATCGTAGCAACAAGTTTAATACCGACCTGACCGATGCCCTTGAATTGCGGAATTTATTGCAGTTCTCGGAGATTATCGTGGCCGGAGCCTTGGAAAGAAAAGAATGTCGCGGTTCCCATTATAGGGTGGATTACCGCTTCCGGGACGACAAAAACTGGCACAAGCACACTTTTGCGTGGAAAAAGGACGGCAAAGTGGTCTTTGACTACAAGCCCGTGGTTATAACCAGGTTCCAGCCAGAAGAGAGAAAGTACTAAAGCAGCAACCCGTGTGGCAAGGCCGAAGAATGAATTTTGGCCTCTGAACGCGGGTTCCTGGAGGGTGAAAATGGAGAGAACATTTCGAATTTTCCGATACAATCCCGAAGAGGACGGCTCGCCCCGTTACGATGAGTTCACCATTCCCGTGGAGCCAATGTGGACCGTCCTGGATGCTCTCAATTACATCAAGTGGTATAAGGACGGCTCACTGGCTTTCCGGCGCTCATGCAGGCATGGTATCTGCGGATCATGCGCCATGACCATCCAGGGGCATAATAGTTTGGCCTGTGAAACTCAATTGACAACGCTGAAAAAGGATCCCATCGAGGTGGAGCCTCTGCGCTCATTCCCTGTCATCAAAGATCTGGTGGTGGATATGGACGACTTCTTCGAAAGATACAGAGCGGTGAAGCCCTATTTCATTGCAGGGACCCCGCCAACGGACAAGGAGCGAGAACAGTCGCCCGAGGAGCGGAAGCTTCTGGACGACTGCTGGGAGTGCATCCTTTGCGGTGCCTGTACATCCTCATGTCCCTCTTACTGGGCGGACAAAGACTTCCTGGGACCGGCAGCTCTGCTCAAGGCGTACCGTTTTATCTTCGATTCACGGGACGAAGGCGACGAGGAGCGCTTAACTGTCTTGGACAACAAGCATGCGTTGTGGCGCTGCCACACAATTTTCAATTGCGTGGAAGCCTGCCCTAAGTCCCTGAACCCAACGCGGGCCATCAGCCAGTTGAAGAAAAAAGTGATCGCTGAGAAGTTCTGAGCAAGCCGTTAATAATTATATTGTGAGCTTTGGGGAGAGAAAAAACCTCTCCCCTTTGTCTCTCCCATCACCTTATAATGCCCAACTTCTCCATTTGCTCTGCCTCTTCTAAGTCATCGAGATAGTATTAGAGATAATAACAAACAAGGACCTCCCTGATTCAAACCAGCCACAATCCAGCCTCGATCAACTTGACAATAATTATTAAACATATGATAATAATAAAAAATTAAAATGACCGTAATTTAAGGAGGGGAGGGATTTATCCCTGCCTTGATTCAACCTCTTGGGCCTCCTGCCCACAATAAGTGCTCGTAAGCTCGTGCATGGTATGCTACCTGAAGATCAGCATCAAGACTCTAAATAAACTATGGCTGAGATTTACATTGAGAATCTGACCAAATTCTTTGGAAAGATTCTCGCCGTAAACGACGTGACCCTTACCATAAAGGACCGGGAATTCGCCGTTCTGCTGGGACCTTCTGGCTGCGGCAAATCCACGATTCTCAACTGCATTGCCGGTCTGGAAAAACCCAGCAGTGGCAAAATATTCATCGATGGCCAGGATATGGAGAGGGTTCCTCCCCACAAGCGTAACATCGCCATGGTCTTTCAGAACTATGCCCTGTATCCCCACATGAGCGTGTATAATAATCTCTCATTTCCTTTGAAGATGTTGCATTTATCGAGCAAAGAGATCTCGCAAAGGATTATCCGTGCGGCCAGCATCCTTCAGATCGAACATGTTCTGGACAGAAGACCATCAGAACTCTCTGGCGGCCAGAGGCAGAGGGTGGCCCTGGGCAGGGCCATTGTCCGAGACCCGGAGGCGTTCCTGATGGACGAGCCCCTGAGCAACCTGGATGCTTCCCTCCGCAACGAGACGCGAGGTGAGCTGAAGAAGCTCCACGTGCATATTAACGCCACCTTCATCTATGTTACCCATGACCAATCAGAGGCCATGAGCATGGCGGACAGGATTGCCATACTGAAGGATGGAGTCCTCCTGCAAGTGGACACCCCTCACAGGATCTATCGGGAGCCTGTGGATACCTTTGTGGCAAGCTTTCTGGGAAGTCCGCCCATCAACTTGATCAGAGGCCGGCTGATTCCGCGTGAAAACATGCTTTTTTTCGGTAGCGATTCCCTGGAGGTGGTTCTGAGCAGGGCGGCCGCAAAACGGCTGGACAACCGACGCAGATCTGAAGTCATCATGGGTGTGCGTCCTGAAAATATCAGTATCCTTCCTCCGGAACGGTCTTCCGTGGGAACACCACTGGAAGTTCTGCTGGTAGAGCCTTTGGGCGCGGAGACCATACTGGAGGTATCAACCCGGATGGAAAAGCTGAAGCTCAAGGTAATGGGAGACCCTGGTATTCAATCAGGCGAGCGGGTGGGGATCAGGCTAAATACGGACAGCCTGCTCTTCTTCGACCTGAACACGGGAAAAAATTTAATCAACACCTGAAATCCTTTTCTCGGGCCGCAAATCCCAGAAAGGAGGACAATATGCGTTTCAGATTGCACCCCATATATTTAATGACCGGCTTTATTCTTTTGATCACGGGAATTCCAGAATCCTTTGGTGCAGAAAAAGCCCTTCGATTTACCACATCTCTGGCCGAGGCTGAATGGAAGGTCATGAGAGAGGTCGTATGGCCAATGTTTGACAAACAGACCGGCGTTAGAGTTGAAGCCAGTCCTGTAGAGGCGGCTGACCTCGGGAAGATGCTTATGGCCATGGTTCGGGCAAGGCGCATGGAAATTGATATCTTTGCCCAGGACAACATGCGCATCGCTGAACTGGTTGATATGGGCGTGGTCGAAGACCTTTCAGCATATCGATCCATGATTCCCCCAGAAGTGCCAAAAGCCCTGGTGGAGGGCGGTGTGATCGATAAGAAGCTATACTTCCTACCCTATCGCCCCAATGTTCAGATTACCTATGTTAACTCGAAGAAATTGAAATTGTTCGGTTTGAAGCCCCCGAAAGATTGGTATGAGCTATTTCATGTGGCCAAGACTTTTTATGAAAAGGAAGGAATAGGAAGATTACTTTTCAAGGCCACCGGAGGAGCTCCCACAACCACACAGCTCTATGAATGGATCATCGCGGCCGGTGGCGACCCTTTTGCCTTTAAAGACGTGGGAAGCATGATCACCTTCACATTTCTGCAAAGGCTCTGGCCTTATGTTCATCCTGATTCAAAAAAAGCCAAATGGGATACTTCCAATGAATATTTGGCCCGTGAAAGCGTGTACCTTGCTCAGAACTGGCCGTTCGGTGTACCGCTGATCGTTCAGGACTGGGGGAAAAAGTGGCTTGAAACATATAACGGATGGGCAGGGCCCTATCGGGAGGCCCACGTGATCGGGGGGGAGGTTCTGGGAATCCCGAAAGGCTCGCCCAATAGGGAGATGGCCCTGAAGTTCGTCAGGTTCCTTCAATCAAGGGAGATCCAGAAGGCACTTGTCGCCAGGCTGGGATGGCCGCCCATCCGGGACGATGCCATGACTGATGTGGAAGAATGGATGAAGCCCCACTTCAAATCCGTCATGGACGCGATGAAACATGGTGTTTTTCGGGCCAATGTTCCGTACTGGGCAGAATTCGATTCGCTCCTGAATGAGGCTTTCTCGAGGATTGTGCTTCGCGGGGAGGATGTAGTTAGCGTATTGAACAATTCTCATGATCGAATGGAAAGGGCTAAAAAGCGATATAAGTGACATGATTAAGCCGATGGGAAGCTCCGAGTTTGAATGCTTGGCCTTGACTTTTAACCTGGATGATGGCAAGAATGGAACCTGTTTTTGGAGTACTAAACGGGAAATGACAAAATACTCTTTAATGTGAACGGGGCAATGATCCCTGGGGAAGACAATGCGGGAGAGTAACAGCGGCTCGCTAGAAAAGATCAGTAAGTATCAGATACTGGAGAAGATTGGCCAAGGGCGAATGGGTATGGTGTTTCGCGCGCAGGATCCTCTCCTTGAAAGAGAATTGGCCATAAAGGTCATTCGCATGGACATGCTCCAGGAAACCGAAATGCGGCAGGAGGCCGAGCAGCGCTTCCTGACCGAGGCGCGGGCCGCGGGAAAGCTGCTTCATCCCAACATAGTCACTATCTTCGAAGTAGGTCGGGATCAAAACCTTTTATATATAGCCATGGAGTATCTGGAAGGGAAGGATCTTAGCCATTATTGCCGTCCTGAAAGCCGTCTTCCCATGCGGCACATCCTGGCTGCCATGATCCGATTGTGCGACGCACTTGACTATGCTCATCGCCATGGAACGGTCCATCGCGACATCAAGCCGGCCAATATCGTCCGCACCGCGGATGGAATAGTCAAGATCACCGATTTTGGCCTCGCCAAATTGCCCACAGGCGGTATCACACGCGAGGGTGTGGTACTGGGCTCGCCCAGCTACATGTCCCCCGAGCAGATCGCAGGTCAACAGGTGGATGGTCGAACGGACATATTTGCTCTGGGTGTGGTTCTGTACGAGCTGATAATGGGGGAAAGGCCTTTCGCCGGCAAAGACATTTATTCCACCATGTATAAGATCAGCTACGAAGAGCCAGCCCAGATGGACGAGTTTCGGAAACGCGTGCCCGCCGAACTCGATGCAGTGGTGCTCAAAGCACTGACCAAGAATCCCGATGAGCGCTACCCTACCGCTATTGCTATGGCCAAGGATCTAAAGCGCATCATGCGGCTTGCCACACAACGCATGACAGCAACCCGGCTTAAAACTGGACCTGTGCCTGCACAGGCCGAGCCTGAGGAAGAGGAGGCTCGCCGCACCGTACTTCTCTCTTCTCATGAGATACGGCGCCTTTTGGCCCTTAGAATCCTGGTGGTGCGGCTCGATCTGCGCCCGGAAGGATTGGCGGTTGGTGTTTCGGAAGTGGTGGAAGGGGAGCCGGACATCTCACCCAGGGAGGTGCGCCCCATCAAGGCTCAGGAACTTCGTGCTTTTGCAGAAAGTACCCGTGATATCCTCGAGAAAGGCAGCGGAGACTCCGACAGTATCCAGAGGCTTCAGGAACTGGGGTTTCGCATGCACCAGAAATTATTCGGGCCCGCAGCTCGAAAGATATTTGCCTCCTCTGTGGCCGAGGATCTGCTTCTTTATGTGGAGGATAGGCTGGCAGGCATCCATTGGGAGTTGATACACGATGGGCATGACTTTCTCTGTTTGCTTTTCAACATGGGCCGATGGCCAGCGGATCTGCCCACTCCCAAGCTTCGCTCGGTCGCCCAGAAGGTACGCCGCATGATCATAGTGGCCAACCCGGTGGACGACACAGCCTCTGCTCAGGAAGAAGGGAAGCGTCTCAGCCGCGCCATGGCTGAATATCCCCAACGCGTGAAGGGGATCCTTTGGGAAAAAAATATAGTTTACCATCGATTCCTTCGTATGGGAAAAGTGAATATCATGCATTATGCGGGACCCATCCAGTACGTAACCAAGGAGCCGGCATCAACTGGCTGGATTCTGAAGGATGGACTGGTTGCTTGGGGGACCATCTGGGAGAAGGTGATGGTCCCTCACCTTCTGTTTGCCCATGCCTGGAAATGGGAGCCACCGGGAGGGCGTGCAGTCTATTCTCCCAGGGAGGTAGCGGCCTTCGCGCGGCCCCTCTTAGAGAGAGGAGGGAGCCTCTACCTGGGGACGCTTCATTGCGCAAAAGAAAGCGACAGTCTCTATTTTGTCGAACCGTTTTATCGGGAAATACTGGAGGGGGCCATGGTCGGACAGGCCGTCCGCCGGTCTCGCCTTTCGCTCATGAGCCGAATGGGCGAAGAGTTTCTCCTGTGGAGCGGCTACATACTTTACGGAATGCCAACTCAGCGAATATTTCCCGGCCAGATGGAATGAATGGCGTATCTTGGCCAAGTACAGACTAATTACCATGGAAGGCAACCATGAAATTCACAACCAAATACCTGTGGTTTCATACACGGAGGCACCGGGAATTCATTAACATCACCCATGAGGTTGAGAAAGCCTTGCGCGAAAGTGGAATTCGGGAGGGGATGATACTGGTTTCCGCCATGCACATAACGGCAGGTGTATGGGTGAATGATGCGGAACCAGGCATCATTCAGGACATCGAGGAGATGCTGGAAAGGATGGCTCCACAGGGAGTAAATTACCAACATCATAAGACGGGAGAAGACAACGGGGATGCTCACCTAAAAAGCATTCTTGTCCACCATCAGGTGGTGGTCCCCGTCACCGAGGGGAGGCTCGATCTTGGGCCCTGGCAGCAGATATATTATGCCGAGTTCGACGGGCAGCGGCGAAAACGCGTGATCATCAAAGTCATGGGAGAGTGAAGAACCAAAATCATGCGATTTCTTCTCGACCGGACCCTAGGACGGCTGGCTAAATGGCTGCGCATCCTGGGCTATGATGCAGCCTTGGACTCCAGCCTTGATGAACGGCAAATGCGCTTGCGGTGCAGGCGAGAGGGGCGAATCCTCTTGACGCGACGGAGGGGCCCGACCATCCCGCGTGTATTCAGGGTTCGAGCCGATCGGGCAAGGGATCAACTCCAGGAGATGATGGATCACCTGGGCCTTCCCCTTATCGATAAACAATCGTTATTAAGCCGATGCACAGTCTGCAATGTCCCCATCGAGGAGATTAGCAGGGAGATGGTAGAGGGGCGAGTCCCCGAATATGTTTTTCAGACCCAGGAGCAGTTTCATATCTGCCCAGCATGCGGACGCATCTATTGGCATGGAACCCATCCGGGTCGCATTCAACGATGGTTGCAACGAGCCAACGGCGAAGAAGAACTAAGAGGATAGTAATGACAACTTGGGATAATATGATGGCCCGACTCATAGAGGGAATTGAAAAGCTAACAGGTGCTCTGGCCAGTTGGATGGCTTGGGCCGAGGAGAAAAGCCGCTACATTTCTCTGCTTGTGCGACGATCAGAGAAGAGAAAAGAGCTGGAAAGGGCCTATGCTCGCCTGGGGCGGCTTGTAGAGGAAATAGATGAGGGAGAGGCTGGTGATTCACAGCCAAATCCGAATATCCAGGAGGCCCGTCGGGCCGTGGCTGCCCTTCGTAGAGAAATGGAAGAATTGGAGCGCCTAATTGGGTTTCATGAATAAGGTGATGAAAGAAGGAGAAGTCAATGGAGATTGAACCTGTGCGAATCGACCCGCCTGAGGGGTCAAACATCATCATTGGGCAGGCCCATTTTATCAAGACTGTGGAAGATCTTTACGAGATCGTTGTGACCACTGTTCCCGGCGCCCATTTTGGTTTGGCATTCTGCGAATCTTCAGGACCCTGTTTGATCCGTTCCGAAGGAAACGACGAGGAACTTCGTGGCCTCGCCATCGAGGTGGCGCAGAACGTGGGTGCTGGGCATACATTTTACCTTTTCCTCCGCGATGCGTTTCCCATAAACGTCCTGGGAAGGGTAAAAGAGTGCATGGAGGTGTGCACAATATTTTGCGCTTCCGCCAACCCGCTGGAGGTTGTAGTGGCCAGTACTGAGCAGGGAAAGGGCATCCTGGGAGTCATCGATGGAAGCTCCCCAAAAGGGGTGGAATCAGAAGTGGATGTGGAAAGTCGAAAAGACTTTCTTCGAAAAATTGGCTACAAAAAGTAAAAGCAGGCGAAGTGCCGGGTGCACAGCGAGGGTACCATGATAAATGGCGGGGGCGATCATCAGCTCAAGGAAATGACGCTCTTTACCCCAAGGGATTCCGTTTGCAAAAAAACTTACAAGATCCATGGATTGAGGATCCGGCCGATCGGTTTTTTTCTTTCATATTTTCGCATTTCAGGATATATTTCAAAAAAAGAGAGGGATTAAGGTGTTTTTTTCTGGAAATTTGAATCCTGCGTGCCTTTGAGAGAAAGAAAAATTTGATTCATCTGGACATAAACTACATGATGGCTGAGTTTGTCGGGGAGGGAAATGGCCTCAGGGAGACGGACCTCGATTACTTAGCACCCCTGGCAGCAGATATCCTGACGAGGATGAATCGGGATCGCCAAGCGGGGAGACTCCCTTTTCTTGAGCTTCCCCATCGTCACGGGATGATCCGGCATATCCAGGACATGGCCGTTTCTATTCGAGATAGATGTGACGATTTCGTTGTTCTGGGGATTGGTGGATCGGCCTTGGGTGCTACAGCCCTGAAGACGGCGCTCCTCCCGCCGCATGCGGATTGGCTGCCCCCGGAGAGACGACGGCGCTTCCCACGTCTCTTGGTGGCAGATAATATCGATTCTGACGGGTTTGCCGGGCTGATGGATAGCTTGAACCCGCGCCGTACTGTCTTCAATGTGGTCAGTAAATCGGGTGGGACCGCAGAAACCGTAACACAGTTTCTGGTGGTGCGGGAATTTCTGAGACAGGCTCTGGGAGAAGAGTTCAGGCATCACATAGTGGTCACAACCGATGCCCGCAAGGGACCCTTGCGGGAGATGGTACAGCGGGATGGATACCGCTCCATGGAGGTTCCTGATGGAGTGGGGGGGCGATTCTCAGTGCTCAGTGCCGTGGGGTTATTACCCGCGGCGGTTGCTGGCATTGACATCGAGGCTCTCATGGCGGGAGCCCGGCAGATTGAAGAATTCTGTCTCAAGGACAGGCCTGAGCACAACCCTGCCTGCATGGCGGCATCTTTACTATACTTGGCGGAAGTCCAGCTTGGCAAAAGGCTGCACGTCATGATGCCTTACGCCGATAGACTGAGGGATATTGCAGATTGGTTCAGGCAGCTCTGGGCCGAGAGCTTGGGGAAGGTGAGAATCCAGGATGGGAAGAAAGAGCATGTTGGACCAACCCCGATTCGGGCCCTGGGTGCCACAGATCAGCACTCACAGCTCCAGCTTTATATGGAGGGCCCGCCAGACAAAGTTGTGATCTTTCTTCGACCCGTGGAATTTCACCGGAGCGTGACTGTCCCGGAGATTCACCTTGGCTTGGACGAACTGGACTACCTGGGAGGCCATACCATGGAGGAGCTTCTGCTGGCCGAGCAACGGGCGACTGAGCTTGCGCTGGCCCGGAATGGGCGTCCTAGTTTAACCTTTCACATCTCCCGGGTGACGCCTAGCACAGTGGGAGGGCTGCTGCTTCTATTAGAAGTCCAGACAGCCATTGCCGGATGGCTCTATGGAGTGGATCCCTTTGACCAGCCGGGAGTGGAGGAAGGAAAGCGGTATGCCAGCGGTATGATGGGAAGGAAGGGTTATGAGCAGTGGCGAAAGGAAGTTGAGCGGGCGGCTCCCCGCAGGGACAAATGGATCATGAAGTGCATGTAAAACTTTAATTACAGCCGCACACCTTGCGAAGATGGGAGTTGTATTCGTCCTTCTTGTTGCCGAGCCAAAGCCTCCAAGGATAATACCACATATAAGATGAGGGCATATCCATGAGTTCTACGGAATCTCGAATAAAGGTTCTCCAGGAGGAGTTAGCCAATAAGATCGCCGCCGGAGAGGTCGTTGAGCGACCGGCCTCGGTGATTAAAGAACTGGTGGAAAACGCTCTGGATGCTGGAGCCCGCTCCATAGTGGTTGAGGTCCGCGACGGGGGCCGTCGCCTGATAAGTGTGGAGGATGACGGAGAAGGCATGGGGTCAGAGGACGCCCTGCTGGCCTTCCAGCGGCATGCCACAAGCAAGATAGCGCGGCCTGAGGACCTGTCTGCCATCCAGACACTGGGATTTCGAGGAGAGGCCCTCCCCAGCATAGCCGCCGTTTCGCGGGTGACGATGACAACCCGCCGACGGGGAGATCCCGAGGGATTTCGTGTTGACCTGGATGGAGGCGTCATCCAGAGGGCCGAAGCCGCTGGTTGCCCCGTGGGTACAGGCATTGTGGTGAGAGATCTTTTTTTCAACATGCCAGCCCGGAGAAAATTCCTGCGAGGAGCAAGATCTGAGACTGACCATATAGCTGAAGTTGTCGGGCGGGCGGCGCTGGGAGCGGAGGATGTCTCATTCCGGTTGAGCGCCGGTGGACGCGAGCTGTTTCGGGTTTCCGGAAATGGTGGGCTTCCAGCGAGGATTGCTGGGCTGTTCGGCAGAAGCCTCCTTGAGACCCTCATCCCTGTGGAGCAGGCATGGGGGGAGATGCGGCTGAAGGGGTGGATTTCCCGACCGGATACAACGCGGGCCACGGCCCGGGAAATCCTCATCTTTATCAACGGCAGACCGGTAAGGGATCGAGTTGTCCTGCACGCACTCCTGGATGCCTTTCGGTCTGTGGGCCCTAGGGATCGGTATCCAGCGGCCGTGCTGTTTCTGGAGATACCTCCCTCTGGGGTGGACGTTAACGTGCATCCCGCCAAGCACGAAGTACGCTTTGTGGATGGAGCCGCCGTTCACCACTTGGTCTCCAATGGTTGTCGGGCGGCTCTTGAGGCCGCTGGCATATTGGAGGCTGGGCATGGAAGGGACTCGCCATCTGATTTCCAACCCATGTCCACTCCATCCCAACGAGTGGCCCAGACCGCTTGGGCTGCCGAATCGTGGGACAAACACCACTTCCGTCCCGAAGAGTCGCCGCTTCGGCTGATTCCCCATCCCGCTTCAGAACATGGTTTGGCGAGCCTTCCACTGGTAGGTCAGTTCCATCGCAGCTATATTGTGCTAGATGGGGGTGACGAGCTTATCTTAGTGGATCAGCACGCTGCCCATGAGCGAGTATTATTCCATCGCTTGCAGGCCGAAATTCGCCGGGGAACGGCCTCCTTCCAATGGCTGCTCATCCCGCAGGTGGTAGAGCTTCCACCCCGAAAGGGTAGATTTCTGGAAGAGCACATGGACTGTTTGCGCAGCCTTGGGCTGGAGGTGGAGCTTTTTGGCGAGGGGAGCGCCGTGGTGAAGGGACTGCCCCCGCATCTGAAAGAGGTCGAGGTAGTTCAGATGATCAAGGATTTGGTTGATGAGCTGGCCGAAATGCCTTGCTCAAGCCGTATGGAAGAGAATTTGGATCGTTTGATGATTGTTCTGGCCTGCCATGGCGCGGTTCGCGCAGGGCAGACACTGGAGCCCAGTGAGATGCAACACCTGTTGGAAGAGCTGGACGGCGTGTCTGGAGCTCCGACCTGCCCCCATGGGCGGCCTGTTGTTGGGCGCTTTCCGCTGTCCGTAATCGAGAAGATGTTTCACCGGCGATAACTTGGAGAAGGGGAACCATGTATGCCTCACGGGTGGGAGTTCTTTTGGGGCCCACCGCGTCGGGTAAAACAGAGATATCACTGCGCTTGGCCCGGAGAGTGGACGCAGAGATCGTGTCGGCCGACTCCATGCTGGTTTATCGCTACATGGACATTGGCACGGCCAAACCTACGGTCGCTCAGCGTCAAAAAGTATCTCACCATGTCATCGATGTAGTGGATCCCAACGAGCCATATGACGCTGCTCGGTACAGACATGATGCGCTTTATGCGATACACGATATCGTGAGGCGGGGAAAACGTGTGCTTGTGGTGGGAGGTACGGGTTTATATATTCGGGCCCTAATAATGGGACTTTTCCCCGGCCCGGGTGCAGACCCCGCATTGCGACAACAACTGGAGAAATTGGAAAACTTTCGGCTTTCCGAGAGACTTCGGGAAGTGGATCCTGAGGTTGCTTCACGCCTTCACCCAAATGATCGCTTCCGCATGATACGGGCCCTGGAGGTCTACTGCCTGACAGGAAAACCGATCAGCTTGCTCCAGCGGGAACATGGGTTCGCGCGTTCGCTTTTTCCGACATTTCTCTTGGGTTTAAAAGTAGAGCGGCAGACGCTGATAAGCCGTATTCGCCAGCGTGCGGAGAAAATGTTTCTGACAGGGCTGTTGGAGGAGGTTAAGGGTCTGGTTGCACGGGGCTACAGTTCTCAATTGCGACCCATGCAAGCGTTTGCCTATCGGTACGCATACAATGTATTGGCCGGAAGACTCTCCCGTGAAGAAGCCATCCTGCAGATGGCCCGCGATACTTGGCGTCTGGCACGGCGCCAGATTACATGGTTCAAAAAAGAACCCGATATACTGTGGCTTCCTTTCACAGAGGAGGACAAAATGGTACGTCTCCTGGAAGAATTCTGGGATTCAAAGAGAAAAAGCGGTATTGTCCAGGTAATATCCGCTCCCTGAGTTTGGAGGAGATAACATGAAGAGAACCTTCATAGCCGGAGCTGCAGTGGCGACCTTGTTTTTTTATACAGGATGTGTCGAGCACTACCCGCGTCCTTCCATAAGCGAGATCGGAACAGCAAAACATCATGTCAACAGCGGCATGAAACTTTTAGAAAAGGGGAAGATCCCGGATGCAATGTGGCAATTCGATCGTGCCATTGAATTGGATTCATCCATAGCGCTGGGATATGTGGGACGCGCTATGGCATATCTTGTCAAAAATGACCTTAAGCGATGCCAGGCCAACCTTGAGTTTGCCCAGTCCGTTGCGCGGGGAGACGAAGATTGGATCAACGTGTACGTTGGTTACATGCGGTTTTATTCAGCCCAAAAACAAAAAGGATGGCTGGAGGCAGTTCAGAACGAGTTCGAAAAAGCCTTGGAGATCGATCCAAAATATAAGGCCACCTACTTTTACATGGGTATGGCTTATAAGGAAGCCTTCGATTTTAAGTCTGCTGAAAGGTTGTTTGAACGGGTTTTGGAAATCAACGATCCATTCCTCATTCGGGCCGATCGCCAATGGAAGCTTGTTCGCAAGATTCTTACCGCTCAGCCAAGGAGCCACATTGCCAAAACCGTTGCGCTTCAGCCCCAATTGACTCGGGCCCGTTTGGCCAGCCTTCTGATCAAAGAGCTTGAGCTGGAGACTCTGATACAGGATCGCTCTATTCATAAAGGAAAATCTAAAGGCTCTCCTATGGGCAAAGTCCCGGATATTCAAAAACATTTGCTGAAGGCTGATATTGAGGCTGTTCTGAGGATAGATTTGGAGGGCATTTCCTTAATACCCGACAATCTATTTCACCCCGACAAGCTCGTCACCCGTGGAGATCTGGCCGCCGTGGTGGAGGACTTGATGAAAAAGACAGGAGAGGATGTCCACCGGTGGGAGCCGAACGTCACCACTTCCCCCTTCCGCGATATAGACACAAGCCACCCGCGTTTCAGGGCGATCCTTTATTGCGTGACCAGGGGATTCATGAATGTAAACAAAATTTCCACCGAGGAATTTGCTCCCGATCTTCCAGTGTCGGGCTCCGATGCAATCCTAGCGCTTCGGAAGATCCGGGATCACCTCCAGTACAAGTAAGCACAATGTTTGAACGACGAAGGGAAGTCTTTGTCGTATTTTCCGTTTTGCTCCTCAATTTTACCCTGGGGGTCTCGCCACTTTCCTCAGAATTAAGCACTGCCGCTGAAAAAATTCATGTGGTAGTGGGAGATGGGTCTGCATCCATTGTAACAAATACTGTTGATAAGGCCCGGCAAATAGCGGTGGGCAGGGCACTACGAGATGGAGTTCTCCAATCCATTTCGGTCTTGATTACACCGGAAAAGGCCGCAAAAGCCGCTGACGACATAAACAAGCATATACTTCCCAGAGCGCACAAATACGTGCGTGATTTTCGCATCATTTGGGAGAATGAGAAGCCGGAAATCTATAGCGTGCGCCTGCAGGCCACCATTGACCTGGCTAAGATTCAGGTTGATATTTCAGAGCTGAGCAAAGGAGGCGGTAGTAGCTTTGGCCCCCTGACCCTCCTCATGATGGTGGAGCGGGACGATGCATTCGATATTACGCGTTACTGGTGGGATATATCACAGCCCATTGAAGTGACGTTGACCAGCTCCTACCGTTGGCTTGCGGAAAGTCTTGAAAACAGAGGTTTCCGGATGATGGCCAGGGATGAATCTCTTCAGGAAATCAGACACCAAGGCCCTGCCTTGCCTCCTGATATCAGCGATAAGGATGCGGCTGAATTGGGAAAAGTGTTAGGAGTGGATATAGTCATCATTGTTCAGGCAGAAGTTCGTCGGCTTGCCGGGGAATCCTGCCGAGTCATGGTGTGGAGCCGGGGCATCGACGTTGATTCACTTCGGTTGATGGCTCGGGTGGAGAGCGAGCAAGCTGTAAAATCTGACAAACTGGATTGGGCATGTGAGGAAGCATTCCGCCGGTGCTGTTTAAAGATACTGGATTCCCTGCAAGACATTGCCAATACATGGCATTTAGCTTCCTCGGATACGATAACCGTAAAACTTACATTAAAGGGTATCCGCAATTACAAATATTTCCTACGAATTCAGAGAATTCTATCCGAGCGGATACCAGAACTCCAATTCCTGCCTTCTTTTAGCATCGTGGCTGGCGTTTACCATGTAGAGATCCGCTTTCAAGGTTCCATCAAGTATCTGGCCCACAGCTTAAAGAGCGTTGCTTATGGTGAATTTGAGATGCAGGTGGAGGAAAAGGGGGATCGATCGCTGACGCTTCACGTTCGTTTTCCGGACTCTTTGGTGAACCCATGAAAAAAGAGAAACTCCGGAGAAAAATTAGATAATTTGAAATATTTGCATAACATTTTCCTTGACAAAGATTTTTTTGATCTGGTAAAAATATAAAATACTTATTTTGAAAGCAGATCAACAAGCTTAGGCACGTAGCTCAGGGGGAGAGCGCTACCTTGACGCGGTAGAAGTCGGCGGTTCGAAACCGCCCGTGCCTATTTTTCAACCAGTTTTATTTCTGTTATCGGGGTGGCATCATAACTGGTTCTCCATGTATGATGCTTTTTTGTTGTTTCTTTGAAACTAATGGTGAACCATTTGGCGGAAAAAGTTTTCATGAAATTCACTGATGGCACAGAACAAGATTTCCCCAAAGGAATAAACCTTGGCGAGATCATCACCCTGCGAGGGAAAGGAGACCGAGAGTATATTGCCGGCAAAGTAAACGGAGAGATGCGGGACCTTTCTTTTCCGTTATCTGAAAATGCGGAAGTAGAGCTTATCAGCATCGACTCCGAGAAAGGTCTTGAGATTTTAAGACACAGCACCTCCCATATCATGGCTCAGGCAGTCCAAGAGGTATTTAAAGGGGCCAAAGTTGCCATTGGCCCGGCGATTGAAAACGGGTTTTATTATGATTTTGACTACACTCTGCCGTTTACGGTTGAAGACTTAAAAGCCATTGAAAAGAAGATGCAGGAGATAATTGA
>CAZTAS010000075.1:0-24896 GCA_964611635.1 uncultured Thermodesulfobacteriota bacterium | reverse complement strand
CCAGTTGGACGAGTCTGCAGACGCCCCCCATCAGTTGCACAGCCCCGAAAAAGTAATAACAGGGTCCCAGCATCAGAACCTCATCCCTGGGATTTATGCAGCCGGCGATGATTATAAAAATTTCGTGCACGCTTCCGTTGATAACCAGTATTTCGCTGTCAGGATTGCAAGAAATGCCGTTTTCTCTGTAAACTTTCCGTGCAATGGCGTCCTTAAACTCTGGCAATCCATGGGAAAAGGCTAAGACCCTTGAGCCGTTACGAGGAATTTCCATGGCAATCTTTAATAACATAGTGATGCTCTGATTCATCGTTCTTTCTCTATTTAACGTGAGCGCAAAAAATGCTCTCATCGATTATAGAGCAAGTCCGGGCAATAGTAGTACTTTCTCATTCTTGCCCGGACTTCAACAACACTGACCAGTTACTATTTCTCTAGCGATGTGTTCCAGAAGAACCGCTCTGGCATTGAGGCATATCCTTTAACATGGGGACGCCGAGCATCTACGGTAAAGTAATCACCCAATTTAATCCAGGCCGCCTTCTCGTAAAAGATCTTTTCAATCTTTTCCCACAGTTCATAACGTTTTTCAAAGTCAGTTTCCGAGATAAACTGATTGCGCAGGGCATCCTTCTCAGGGTCCGCCCAGTAGGTAACCCAGTCAGGAGAATGATAAATGATCAGCGCTGGCTCAGTTCGATAGCTGGTCATAATGCAGAGCGCTTCCCAGTCCTTCGGGTCTTTGCGTATCTTCAATGCTGTTCCCCAGTCAACTACTCGATAATCGATTTTAAGCCCAATCTTGCTCAGCTGCGCCACGGCAACAAAGCCAGAGTCGAACAACTCTGGATAGTCCCTGGTGGATATCAAGCGAATCGTCTCACCTTTGTAACCGGATTCCTTGACCAGGCGCTTTGCCTTCTCAACATTATGCTGGTTGTAATAGGGTTGGCCTACGTCAGTCCACCATGCCGTCTCTTTCCACATGACCGACGGGTCCAGCCGATAAAACTTCGGGTTTCCCACAGCTGCTTTCATGATCACATCCATGTCCAAGGCGGTCTGGATCGCCTGGCGCAATTTAAGATGTTCCGCCAAAGGTCCTTGTTTCAAATTAAATACAATTGCTGCATACCAGGGAGGTCCCAGAATGGTAATTACCTCTGGGTTCTTTTCTAAGCGTTCGGCATCACGCAGGGAGATACCCTGCGCGAAATCAAATTCCCTCGTCTCTATTCCTGCCGACCTCACAGTTGCGTCCCGGACAGGAATGTATCGAATCTCATCAAGGTAAGGAGTCCTTCGCCCGCTATAGCCGCTGGGAGGCTCGGTGCGCGGCTTATATTGCTCGTTTCTGATCAGCCTAACATATCGGTCTGGTTTGAACTCAACAAACTTGTAAGGCCCCGTCCCGATCATTTGGTCGGGTTCGGGCTTGAGGTAATCCTTGCCGACCTTTTCAATCACCTCCTTGGGGAAAATGAATGCTCCTTGCCTCTGTGTTGCCAGTCCGGTAAGGAGTATACCGCACGTACTCTTCAGGTTGATCCTCACCGTATATCGATCCACCGCTTCCACAGACTGGACGAACTTATACACCGTGCTTCCGATGGGTCCATATTGACCCCACCGGTTTAGTGATGCAACCACATCCTCTGAGGTCATTTCCTTGGCGTTATGAAACAGGATACCTTTTCGCAGGCTTAGCGTGTATTCCGTCTGTTCGGGATTGATGGTGTAAGTGTCAACTAGCAAAGGGACCGGCTTAATTTTCTCGTCCTCAACAAAAAGCGTTTCCATAAAATGTTGAACAATTTGTCTAACAAAGCCAGCGGTCCGATGAATGTCCCAGATGGCATGCTCCTCCTCGGTGGCCACCCGAAGTATACCACCGAATTTTCCGAGTGGCTCCGATGCAGCAGAAGCACAAGTAACCGAAAACGAAAGTAACAAGATAGCCAAGAACACTGTCCCAATTTCACAAAAATTTTTATGCCTCATGGTTTTCCTCCATTCTCGTCCATGTTCTATCACAAAAACATAAAGTTGTTAGGTTGAAATCTCCTTTCCAGACAAGAAGGTTTTATTGCTATCTCTGCCGGGTCATTGCTTCTTATTCCCATGGAATCTCTATGTCGAGTAACGGGGCATGCTGTTGACCTCCCTGAGCATCGGTTTCGCCAATGTTTCCCGAAACAATTGGCCTAACTATTGTTATCTTGATCGCTCTAGCCGAATCGAAAGGAACAAGGTTAAGCACTTTCTCGGTTGGAATCTGATATAGGCGCCCAACCAATTCCTTTGTTATTACTTGTGAATCACGAACTTTTTGATACGTTGAATTGTCTTCAAAGATAATATCGAGAGTTAGCTCGAAAGGGCCTGAGTTCTTGCTCCTAATGACCTTGGCCAAGTCTATAATTTTTCTGGTGGCGCTCATTTCTGGTCCTCCCTGTAAAGTTAGAGCTGAATTATTTCCATGGGGAATAGCTCACACGGATCATAAACCTCAACCAAATGATGTACGGTGAACTCGTATACGCCTCCAAAGGGAATATCGGAAGGTGATGTGGGGAATGCCAGGTTAGCTGCGGTTGCCTTGCAACCTTTATAGTGGTAATGGCCCATAGCGGCTCTTGCGGATGAACAGATCGTGTTGGCAAGATCTTGAGTTTTGGCCACTACGTCAAGGATCACACAAAGCTCATGTGATTTGATACGTTTGATTGGCTCCATTTTACCCATCACGCCGTCTTTTCCATAAACGTGAAATAACAATTGATAGTCATCTTTTGGAACATCAGAGAAGAAATCCATGATGCTCTTGCGAACCGCTTCCATGATTTCGTCGATCTGCTGTATCTCTATGGGATCACGTATCCCAGCAATGACCAGCGTCCGATATCCGACCAACGCTGACCCTTCCAGCTTTATGGTGTACTTGGTCGTAGCGTGGAATTTGCTGCCTGACACTTTTACTTTACACCCAGGTAATTCTTCAAACTTGCTCTCGGAAACGTCAATGATATGGTCAGGCCCATAGAGCAAGTACGGATGCGACCTTTCATACAGGGTATGGGCTGCTACCGAGAGATCTGTGCATTTCCGTGAAGGGTTTGGTGATTCTATGATAAAAAAGTCTTTATGGAGACGCCCAATTGCACAGTCTCCAGCTGCTCCCGGAACTGCGCACATTGCCCCGCATTCCAGAATCTCTCCCATGTGCCAAGCCAAGGCCGGGTCAAAGCCTGCTCGAAGCCCTGGAGCTGCAAATATTGCGGAATCACATGATCTTCCCGCTATGATTAGATCGAAGCCAGCATCGAGGGCACGTATGAAAGGCTCTGCTCCCATCTGGCCCACGATTCTTGTTGTCTTGTCTATGGTGGCTTCGTCCAGGTCCGGTTCAGGACCTAAGGGCTTCACCTTTCCTTCCCGAACTTTTCGCTTCACGTAGTCCTTGTCAATGTCGGCCCAAATAACCGCCATTTTGAAGTGTATATCCTTTTCCTTAACAATCTCCCTAACGATATCAATGGTCCATTCGACCTCGGTCCTAGCACCGGAGCCCCCTGCGGAACCAATGATTACGGGAATCTTATGTTCATAGCCTGCTAACAACATCAACGTGATATCTCTCTTGGTGGCTTGTCTACTAATATCGGGCATCCCGGCTCCAAGTTTGTGAGGCCCTGCATCGGTAGATCCTGCATCCGCACCTATAATATGGGGCTTTCTGCAAATACCCTCTTCGAAGGATTGAAGCGGAAAACCATAACCGAGCATTCCGCATGGTGACAAAACTGTCATCTCATCCATAGTCTTGTTGATCTCCTTTCATAGGGGGCACTATTTCTGCTAAGAAGGCTATTGTTCTTGGTTTTATTATAAAGAATGTAGAATCTTTTGTCAAGACGAGCCATTTGCGCTGTGAGTTATTTCAGTAGTGAGATCAGGTAAAATTTTTGCTGTCCATGGGCCTGGGGTGATTCACAAGCGCTTTTTAGCTAAATTAAGAGATTATCCGCATCAATTTATCCTCTCCCGAGTACAGAAAACGGCTCTCTCGGGGTGTAACCACCCTTTTTGCAGCTCTCAGTGTGCATTTTTTGGAGGGGGACACCTTCAGGCCGCCGCCTTCACAAGGCTCCTGATTCTGTCCTGCTGTTTTTCCTTGACCCTCCCCAGCGCCATGGCCAGCATCACGCAAAGGGCAAGACAGCAGCGAAGCTTCATCTTTGCAAGCCCGCGGATGAAGTGGTGCTCAAAGCCGAAAGAGACATCCATGCGGGTTTAGATGCTATAAGCAGTGGCGCGCTTGCTTGCCATTATCTGGATTCTACAAGAGAGTGGGATATGGAAAACATATGAAAACATTGAATGAGATTAAATTGAAGGAAAAGCGAACACTCTCTGTCGATTACAAATTGTAATCTTTAGCAGCAAAGAGCATCTCCAGAATAACGCTTTCAATCAAGCTATGCTTGTTGAAGAATTCAGCCATAATGGTCCTGAATCCTATCCTATATCTCCAAAAATCTCTCAGCCACCCTCCGCGCAATTAGCGGCGCATTTCCGCCAGCCCGGGTGTTGATAATGACATACATCCGCATCCCGCGCTCAATCCCTGCCTGCATCAAGGAAGCCGTCTCCTCGACCATCTCAGGGGACATCATACCATCCACCATCTTATCAAATGGATGCGCCATGGTATAGGCATCTTCGTAACGCATGCCGATGGGGGTCATAAGCCGGATGACGCAGGCTTTCTCTGAGTTGAAGAATCTTGTGTCTGCCTTGGCAAACTGCTTGAGTAGCCTGGGAAGCCACGTCCAGTGAGAGAGCACCTGTCCGACTCCATGTTTTGCCAGCACCTCGAAGACCGAGTTGGTCAAATAGGATTCTGTGCGAACCTCGATGTGGTAACGCTCGTCCTTCGAAATGGCCCCGAAAAAGGCATCCAGTTGCTTGGCCATCTCTTTCACCGGTGTTCTATCCTGCTTTCGCTGATATTCCTGCTCAAAGATGAGCCCTGCAAGTGCAGAACCCAAAATTTCCACGGCCTGCTTATAGAATTGGTTGATAAATATTTCTGGGTTGAGATATGCTTCGTTTTCAGCGAACTGCCCTGCACGCCGGATTTTCTGAGCAGAGATGATCTGGGGAACCTTCAGGAGAAGCAAATCCCCCTTTTTCATATATTGGTGGTATTTCCTGAGCACATGATAATTCTGTGTTGGCTGCCCGTCTTTCTCCAACAAAAGCCGGTAAAAGGTGTAATCCACTTCCAGCACTGAAAAATGCTCGAAATACTCCTTAACGCTTTCCACAGGGAGAACCTCTTCCACAAAGGTCTTTCCTCCCACCTTGTTATCTCGGCGGCTTATGCGATCCTTATAGCGCTCTCTCGTGTAAATCTGCCCGATCCAGCCTGCGTAACGGTCGCTGGCGGTGCCGATGCAAACATTTGGATGGAGGCCTCGAAAATGGAATGTTTCAGGCTTAAAATTTTCCATGCGGTTTGTTGATTTTCCTTTCAACGACAGGTCTTACATTTTCTTATCATGATTTCGCCATAATGCTCAAGAGAAAGACTTTATCTATGCGGAAGTTGGCTCTCATCAGCTTTGCCGATCAGTCTCATATACAACGCAACCAGAATCTCTTCTTCATGCGGCGGAAAGCCAGCGGAAAGATATGCGCTGCAGAATCTTTTGTGTTCCTTTGGGTCGAATGGATCATATCCTGGTTGAAAATCCAGGAGCTGTTTGAGGGTCCAGTAACCCAAAAAGCCCTCATGGGCCTGGAGATAAAGCCCTGAAAGATTGCTCTGTTCCTCGCTATTGGAAAGCAGAATCTGAGAAATTTTGGGCAAAATCTCGCTGAAATATCTCTTATTTACACAAAAAGCCACATATTGGGCTACCATCAGCACAAGGGCAGGGTAAGGAAATTGTTCCCGTGCGCTACTGTCCGATAATTCCAATATCTTCTCTGTCCATTCCTGGAAACCCATTTCTGTAGTGTGAGGATGTTCCCGGAGGATGACTTTACCGAGATACTGTTCCTTTTTCACGATAAATTCGTTGAAATAGCTCTTTGGCTTGTGCTTTTTTGCTTGTTTTAGAGGTTTCTTGCGCTCATACAGGCTCTGTCTGGCCATGAGATAGATAGATTTGCCTTTTTTCCCAATCCTTGCCCGAACCCGAAAGTGGACCATTCAATGAATGCCCTCCCTTTTTCTTTGAATAGCTTGGACAACTTTTTCCACGACTTCCCTGACA
Organism: uncultured Thermodesulfobacteriota bacterium; assembly: GCA_964611635.1. Lineage (GTDB taxonomy): Bacteria > Desulfobacterota > JAFDED01 > JAFDED01 > JAFDED01 > JAFDED01. The sequence goes on along the minus strand of CAZTAS010000075.1, from coordinate 18,612 downwards.
GTTTCCTCATCCAGGTCTTTCCCTTTTTCATTGAAAATCCTCTCATAGGAGCGCTGCACCTGGTTGATTGAGGGCCTTGAATAAATGTCCAGGGTCATGGAAATCTTTTTATGGCCCAGAATGGCCGAAAGCTCGTTTACCGGCATCCCTTCATTCAGGGCAATTCTGCTAAAAGAATGCCGGAAGAGGTGAGGAGAGACATGTTTTCGACTCGGACACGGGCACAAGACACCAGCCCTTTTGGCAATCCGGGCAACCAGGGCATTCAGATTGCTCCTTGACATCCGGTATCGGTGATTGGAGCGGATCATTAGGCCCTCTCTTCTCCCCTGAATATACAACCGCAATGCAACAATACATCGCCCACTCAACGGCACATGCCGCTCCTTTGAGCGCTTTCCGCACGGGATGAGAAGCCTACGCTTTTCAAAATCAATGTGCTCGCAGCGCACATCCAGAAGCTCCTGGCGACGTATACTGGTATCTGCCAGCAAGGTCAGAATCACTTTCTCTTTCAGGTTCTTGGCGGACTCGATTATTCGTTCAATCTCGAAGCGTTCAAGGGCATAGTCAGAGACTCGAAACTGTTTTTCTCTGGATGCTTTTGACCTGATTTTTCGTTCTTGGATGGGCATCACCTCAAGGTTTCATTCTGGGGGGCAAAGTTTTGGAGGGTCAAAACTTGGACAGTAAAGAAATAATATCCTGTTATTTATATATTTTTCGGACGGAATCTCTCATTTTGTGCAATTTTTTGCCTACCTTTGTCCTGATCTGACAAAGAGACCGGTTACCTTTGATACAAGGCATAGAGAATTCTCACCCTTTAGCTGTTTGAAAATTGACTTTTTTCAAAAAAAACAATATAATAGCATTATAAAGAAAGAAGAGGACTTCGGGAATGAGTTAGACTTGCATAAGTTCAATAGGAGTTGTGATCAAGAAGCATTAAAAAGAATTCTGGAGGGCGTCAAACAGAAAATAGGTAACAATTCGGGTATATCAGCCATGCTGTTTGAACAACTCAAGCCCAACACAATTGTAAGGGGACCATTGTTCCCCGAACGGGTTCAAGTAATAACGGTTATGCCGATGGGTGAATCCGTCAAGCTAATCGGTAAAGGACTTGCAACTAATCAGGTATATGAGCCAATCCTCAATGCAGAACAGTTAGCCCAGCTGGAGAGCACTCCCGATAAAGAACCTTTCGACGGGGATCCTAAAAAGTTCCGCCTCGGTATCGAGGCTTTGCGGCTAGCTCTGGCCTATGAGTACGATCCTTACTTTTCGCTCTCTATAGCTCGCGTGGACCCCCTTCCTCATCAGTTAGAAGCTGTATATGAGTATTTTATAGTTTTGCCACGTATTCGATTCTTGCTTGCCGATGACCCTGGTGCGGGTAAAACCATTATGGCTGGCTTGCTCCTGAAGGAGCTCAAGATTCGTGGATTGGTAAAAAGAACGCTCATTGTCACACCTGCCAATCTCTCGTTCCAGTGGCAGCGTGAGATGAAGGATAAGTTTCGAGAAAACTTCGAAATTATTAAAGGGGACATTCTTCGGGCGAACTATGGCTCAAATCCCTGGCAGGAGAAAAATCAGGTTATTACCTCGATTTCGTGGGTGTCGCGAATCGAAGATGCCAAAGAAAGTCTCCTCCGCAGCAACTGGGATCTCATCATTGTGGATGAAGCGCACAAAATGAGTGCGTATAGCGCTGAGAAAAAAACATTGGCCTATCAATTAGGCGAAGACCTTTCCCAGATGTCCGACCATTACCTATTGATGACGGCAACCCCTCATAAGGGTGACCCGAAGAATTTCTGTCTCTTCCTTGAGCTCCTTGACCGCGATGTTTACGGAGATGTCAAGAGTCTCGAGGAGGCCATGCGGCGCAACAGCGCTCCTTTTTATCTCCGGCGAACAAAAGAGGCTCTGGTAACCTTCCCTGATCCTGATACATGTCAGGTCAAAAAAATCTTTACTAAACGCGAGGTCCAGACCGTTGAGTTCCAGATCGACGACGATGAATGGGACTTTTACGACGCGCTCACCCGCTATGTTGAAGACCAATCTATTAAGGCTTCTGCCGACGATTCAGCCCGTGGCCGTGCACTCACGTTCACAATGGCAATGCTCCAACGCCGTTTCGCCTCCAGCATCTTTGCTGTCCGACGCAGCCTGGAACGGATGAGAGATAAGCGCCAAAAGATTCTCGACGACCCGGAAGCTTATCGACAAGAACAGATCGCCAGGAAAATTCCGGAAGATTTCGATGACCTCCCCGAAGAAGAACAACAGGAGATCCTTGATGCTCTGGAGGAAGTGGTTGCATCTGTTGATCCAGGGGCTCTCAGGGAAGAAATACTCCAGCTCGATAAGCTCATTACTCAGGCTTATGCTCTTGAACGACGTGAAGTGGAGTCTAAGCTTGTGAAGCTCAAGGAAGTCATCACTCACCATGGCGTTTTCAACGACCGCAAGATGAAACTCCTCATCTTCACTGAGCACAAGGATACTCTCGATTACCTCGTAGGCAAACTGCGCGAATGGGGTCTTTCCGTTACCCAGATCCACGGGAGTATGAAGATCGGAGACCGGGATACAGCGGGAACTCGGCTAAACGCGGAGCGAGAGTTCAGAGACGAAGTTCAATTACTCGTGGCCACGGAAGCTGCCGGTGAGGGTATTAACCTCCAGTTTTGCTGGTTCATGATCAACTATGATATTCCATGGAATCCGGTTCGCTTGGAACAAAGGATGGGGCGAATCCACCGATATGGACAGGAAAACGACTGTCTCATCTTGAACTTTGATGCTGTCAACACACGAGAGGGAAGAGTCCTCTCCAAACTTTTGGAACGTCTGCAGGAGATTCGCAAAGAACTCGGGACCGATCAGGTTTTCGATGTCGTCGGTGAGGTTTTCCCTGCCAATCTGCTTGAGAAAATGTTTCGAGATATGTATGCGAGGCGAACTGACGCACCTAACATTGAAGCTCGGATAGTCAAAGACATCGATGCAGAACGGTTCAGGGCGATTACCGAATCCACACTGGAAGGACTGGCCAAACGCGAGTTGAACCTCTCATCCCTCATCGGCAAGTCTGCCGAGGCTCGCGAGCGTCGCCTCGTCCCCGAGGTAATAGAAGACTTCTTTCTCCAAGCCAGTCCCCTGGCCGGAATTCATCCCAAGGAAACCAAAGAGAGTGCCCACATTTTCAGAATCGGTCGCGTGCCGAGGTCCCTATGGCCCATCGGCGAGCGCCTGGAGCCAAGATACGGAAAGCTTGGACGCGAATATCGCCAGATCGTATTCGACAAAGAGTTCCTGAAAAAAGACCCAACTTCCGAATGGGTTACCCCTGGCCATCCTCTTTTTGAAGCGGTGCGGGAAGACGTCACAGATCGCGTCCGCGACGATCTCCAGAGGGGCAGTGTCTTTTATGACCTTCATCGCCGAGAACCGTATCGCCTGGATGTGTTCACCGCATCGGTCAAAGACGGCCGAGGGAATCACCTCCATCGGAGACTCTTTGTGGTCCAGACCGATTTAATTGGCACCATGTCCATCAAGCAACCCACTATCTTCCTTGACCTCGCCCTTGCACCAAATGGAACGCCTGTACCAGTAGGCGAAGGACTCCCGGATCGACAGGCGGCGGAGCAAAACTTGATAGAAAAAGCTCTTAACCCCTTCCTTGTGAATGTGGCAGCCGAGCGGGCACGGGAGATAGAAACTATTTCCCGCCATATCGAAATCAGCCTGAACGAGATGATCCTCCGACAGAACTTTAAGTTAGCTGAGCTCGTAGAACAGCAACAGGCGGGTGAATCCACGCCTTTGCTTGCCGCCAACATCAAACAGGTTGAGGACAGGCTGGATGAGCTCAATGGTCGCCTGGAACGTAGACGTGAAGAACTGCAAAAAGAACGACAATGCATTATAGGTGACATCCAGCATTTAGGGAGTGCGTGGATCATGCCTCATCCAGACAGGAAATCCCCTGCTGTAGCTCCCATCGTCCGGAATGACGAAGTTGAGCGCATCGCCATCGCAGCCGTCCTAGACTATGAAAAAGCAAGAGGCTGGGATGTGGAAAGCGTTGAAGATCAGAACCGAGGCTTTGACCTCATTTCCCGCAAGCCGCACCCCGAAGATCCTAAGACGTGCATAGAAGTTCGGTTTATCGAGGTCAAAGGACGGGCTACAGTGGGCGAAATCGCACTCACAACCAACGAGTACAAGACAGCCGAGCGGCTCAAGAAGGACTATTGGCTTTACGTGGTGTTCAATTGCTGTTCTAATCCTGAAGTTCACTCGATACAGGACCCGGTACGATTAGGATGGGAACCGCTTGTGAAGATTGAGCATTATACGTTAGATGCGGATAAACTACTGACTGAAGGAAAAACGCCTTTTCAGACAACTTGAACTTAGTGGGGTGGATATATGACGCTAAGTACATTTGATACAATATTTTACACTTTCTCTTTTATTGTGCCAGGATTCATCCTTCATTCAACCTTGACTGTTTTCGTTCCTCAAAAGGCTGAACAACCTCAATTGTCCTTTCTGCGGTTTCTAACTTTGAGCTGTGTAAATTATGCCATATGGTCCTGGCTAATTTACCTCATCTTCCGATCAAATTTTTTCATTAATCATCCATTTCGCACATCGGTAGCATGGGGAACAATTGTCTTGATAAGCCCTGTTGTCCTGGGCATTCTTGGGGGACATTTCAGCCAAAAGGAAATTATCAGGAAAGCGCTCCAAGCAATTGGGCTTAAACCTATCCACGTTATTCCCACAGCATGGGATTACACCTTTAATAAAATCCAGAAGGCGGTCTGGATACTTGTTACATTAAAAGATGAAAGCACTGTCGCAGGATTATTTGGTAGCAAATCGTTCGCTTCCTCTGAAATTGGAAAGCGTGATCTTTTCATTCAGGAGATTTTTAAAATTAGCGGAGATGGACCTTGGCAGCGTATCTCACGAAGCGCTGGTATTTTAATCAAAGAAGATCAAATCAAGCACATTGAATTTTGGGAAGATGTCGAGGAGGAAAACAATGTCTGAAAAACAAGATAATAGGTCATCGAAAACAGGCAGACAATTGAAAACAAATTTTGGATATCAACCTGCTGAAGATACTGAAAAGAGGGGATATCAACCTCAGGCTTCTACACAGCCTGAAGGTCAGAATCCTCCAAGAGGTGGATCCAATGTTAATCCACCATCCCAAAGTACTGGCAGTGAGAAAGAATAATAGCTATGATCAGATATCCTAAACGCCTTATCGAAGTTGATCTTCCAATCAAACGCATTTCTGCTCATGCTCGGCGTGAGAAGTCCATTCGGCACGGGCATATTTCAACATTGCACATCTGGTGGGCCAGGCGACCATTGGCAGCATGCAGAGCTGTTATTTGCGCCGCTCTCTGGCCCGATCCGGCAGATAAGCTGTGCCCTCAAGATTTCAGGGATAAGGCTGCCAAGATTATCATGAATTTCGCCCGAAAAGCAGCTACTGACAAGAGTTTGGCCAAGAGCTGCTCTCCAGACATATGGGAAAAATGGAATGCCCTGGCTCACCGGAAAGATGGAATAGATCCCACAAATCCTGCGCATCTCAATGTCCTGCGTTTTGCCCTGCTGGATTTTATTGCTGATTTCTCCAACTGGGACAACTCAACTCAGAAAGATTACCTGGAGACCAGCCGGGCTTTGACACAGGCGGCTCATGAGGCACTTGGAGGGGCACCTGGAACGAAACCTCTGGTTGTTGATCCTTTTGCAGGCGGAGGTTCGATTCCACTAGAGGCTCTGAGAGTTGGGGCTGATGCCTTTGCCAGCGATCTGAACCCCGTGGCTGTGCTTCTGAACAAGGTTGTGCTGGAATACATTCCCAAGTATGGAAAGAAACTTGCTGAGGAAGTGCGAATGTGGGGTGAATGGGTCAAAAAGGAAGCTGAAAAGGAGTTAGCAGAATTTTACCCCAAAGACCCGGATGGGGCCACTCCCATTGCGTATCTCTGGGCGCGAATGATCAAATGTGAAGGGCCTGGGTGTGGTGCTGAGGTTCCATTATTGCGTAGTTTATGGCTAGCAAAAAAAGATAAAAGATCAGTTGCTTTAAAGCTGATTCCGGACCCGGTTAATAAGCGAGTGAATTTCGATATTTTAAGCAATCCAAAGGCCAATGATGTGGGAAATGCAACAGTGGCCCGAGGTGCAGCTACTTGCCCATGCTGTGGCTATACTACACCGGTTGACTCTGTGCGGCGGCAATTGAAGAAACGCCGAGGTGGTACAGCAGACGCGCTGATGTTTGCCGTGGTTACTACTTGTTATAGTGATAAAGGGCGTTCGTATCGGCTGCCAACAGAGCAGGATATCAACTCCGCCGCTGAGGCTGCACAAGAATTGGAGAGACGTAAGAAGGAACACAAGGGACCGCTGAGCTTAGTGCCCAACGAACAGGTGAACCCTTTACCTCATTCTGTTAATCGCCTTCCGATTTATGGCATGGAAAAGTGGGGAGACGTTCATAGCCCCAGACAGGCTCTCGCTTTAACAACTTTTCTGTCATTGATCCAAAAATCAGCTCATCAAATCAATGGTAACCGGGAGGTTGGGTTCACTGATGCCGTAATTACCAGTTTGGCACTGGCGTTAGATAGACAAGCAAATGCGTTGACTTCGGTGTCTCGATGGAATTCTGCTGGAGAAAAAATAGAGGGAATATTCGCTCGTCAGGCAATCGCACTTGTATGGGATTTTGCAGAAGCAAATCCTTTTTCTTCTTCTTCAGGATGCTTTGAGAATGCTGTGGACTGGGTTTCCAAGGTGCTTGAATACGAGTCCTATCTCGCGGATGAACCCAAAGTGGTCGGTCAAATAAAATTGGTTTCCGCCACAGCCCATCCGCTTCCAGACGATTTGGTTCAAGCCTTTATTACTGATCCTCCTTATTTTGACATGATAAGCTATGCCGATTTGAGCGATTTTTTCTATGTCTGGCTGAGAAGAGTTTTAGTCTCGAGAGATGAAAATGAATGGCAGTCTTCATATACGCCGAAGGCTAATGAAATAATTGTTGAACCCACTCCTGTTGAGGGTGTGGGCGCGAAGGACAAAAAATTCTACCTAACTCGAATGACAGAAGCCCTCACTGATGGCCGCAGGATCGTAGCCCCTAATGGTATTAGTACAATTGTTTTCGCACACAAATCTACAAGTGGATGGGAAGCTCTATTGCAGGCCTTGCTTGATGCGGGTTGGGTTGTCTCTGGATCATGACCAATTGATACTGAAATGGCGGCCAAAGTTGCAGGGATTGGCCAAGCACGGCTGATGTCTTCTGTTCACATTGTCTGCCGCCCTCGTGAAAATCAAAATGGCTCTCTACAATTGGACAACATAGGAGATTGGCGAGATGTGTTGCATGAGCTTCCTAAGCGTATCCAAGATTGGATGCCGCGATTGGCAACTGAAGGCATTGTTGGCGCAGATGCAATCTTCTCCTGCCTCGGCCCGGCGCTGGAGATCTTTTCACGTCACTCTCGTGTGGAAAAAGCCAGCGGTGAGCAGGTGACGCTCAAGGAATACCTCGAACATGTCTGGGCTGCGGTGGCTAAGGAGGCGTTAAACATGATCTTCGAGGGAGCTGACGCCACCGGGTTCGAAGAGGATGCCCGCCTCACTGCTATGTGGCTCTGGACAGTAAAAACCGACATCACAGAGGGAATATCCAGTAAACCAGAAACCAATAGTTTCGATAATGATTCTGGCTCCAATGAGTCTGAAACCGAAGCAAATCTTGATGAGGAAACGAGTATCACCGGCAAGACCATCAAGACCACTGGCTTTGTCCTCGAATACGATGCGGCCAGAAAGATTGCCCAGGCCCTGGGAGCTCATCTGGAACATTTGACAGGGGTGGTTGAGGTCAAAGGAGATAAGGCCCGGCTGATTTCGGTTTCTGAGCGGGCTCGCTTTCTCTTCAGCGATGCCGAAACCCAAAAAACTGCAGGAAGAAGAAAGAAAAAAGAAAAGCAGCAAATATTTGCATTTATGGAGGAGCTTGAAGAGGTGGAGGATCAAAGTGGACGGGGGGTGAAAGGCGCCCCAAAACTGGGCAAAACCACTCTTGATCGGCTCCACCAATGCATGATCCTTTTTGGTGCCGGACGGGGAGAAGCACTGAAACGATATTTGGTTGAAGAGGGCATCGGCCGCGATCAGCGATTCTGGCGATTGGCACAGTCTCTTTCCGCCCTTTATCCAGCTAACACTGATGAGAAACGCTGGGTTGATGGCCTTCTGGCCCGCAAAAAGGGGCTCGGGTTCTGATGAAATGGACCCTCGGCGATAAATGGCAAGCGGTATTCCTTGAAACGGTGCAGAGACACGACATTGCCGGTAGCCTCAAGGAAGCTGCGCTAAAGGAGAGGCTCGGCGATTGGACGCAGCTTCTGACCAGTATCGTGGTTGAAACATGTGAGAAAATGGGCTGGAATGCATCGGCAAAAGGCCACCGGCTCGACCTCCTCCCGGTTCGACGAAGCGAATATATGGGATTGGACGTGGTGGCATTTGGAGACCGAGGAACACGATGGCGATTTCCAGTGGCCGTCATTGAGCTGGAAAACAGTCGAGATGATGATCAGATTGCATACTCCCTCTGGAAGGTATTATTCACACGGGCCGATTTGCGGATCGTGTTCTGCTACCGTAGAGATGCCCACCAAGGTTCTGCTTTAATCAGGTTTCTCCGGGATGAATTGGTCAATGCTATGGGCTTGGGGAATCGCATAAAACTGGAAGGCGAGACGCTTATGGTGGTGGGTAGTCGTGATGAATCAGCAACGTTTCCCTATGCCTTCTTTAAATGGTGGCGACTTGACCAAAACACAGGAACTTTCGGGCTGATGTAACAGGAGGAATCAAGATGGCTTTGAAACCCTGGTATAAAGTCGTAACCCCCCGCGAAGACCTTCGTGAAGGCAAGCCTCTCGATGCTTCAGAGTTTGCGGTGCACCTGGACCAGGTCCGCGATGGCCGTGCACCCAGCGATTACCAGGAACCCGAGCGATTCTTCGAGCGCACCTATATGACTGATAATTTAACCGCATTGGCTGCGGAGGTGAGTCGCCGCCTTGCCGGGGAAAAGACTGAGACATCGGCCGTGTTCAACATGACGACCCAATTCGGTGGCGGAAAAACTCACGCCCTGACCGTTCTCTACCACCTGGCCAAGCATGGATCCGGGGCAAACGGCTGGCCGGGTGTGCAAAAGCTATTAGAGAAATCAGGCATGTCGACTGTATCTGTGGCGGCCACTGCGGTCTTCGTTGGCACGGAATTCGACTCGATCACTGGCCGTGGCGGCGATGACGGAACTCCTCTTCGGAAAACACCTTGGGGAGAGATTGCCTTTCAACTGAGCGGTGAACAGGGTTTATCAGTGGTTGCTGAACACGAAAGAGCGATGGTTGCGCCCGCCGGTGATGTCATCCGCAAGTTTCTTCCCAAAGACAGGCCATGCTTAATACTCATGGATGAAATAATGAACTTCGTCTGCCGCAGCCGAAAGAGCGGACTTTCCACCCAGCTTTACGGCTTTCTTCACAATCTCTCCGAAGTTACGCGCGGAGAGGACAGAGTGGTTCTGGTTGTCTCAATTCCCGCCTCTGAGCTGGAGATGAGCGCTGAAGACCATTCAGATCATGAAAGATTTAAAAAGCTCCTTGACCGGTTGGGAAAAGCGGTGATCATGGCGGCCGAGGCTGAGACCTCGGAGATTATCCGGCGCCGTCTGTTCGAGTGGCAGGGGCTTCCCGAAGAAGCCAGAAAGACGGTGGCCGAATATGCCGAATGGGTTATTGACCATCGCCATCAAATTCCCCAGTGGTTTCCAATCGATAATGCCAGAGAGGCCTTCACTGCCACATATCCTTTTCATCCAATGGTCATCTCGGTGTTTGAGAGGAAGTGGCAGGCACTGCCACGATTTCAGAGAACCCGCGGCATCTTAAGGCTGCTGGCCCTCTGGGTTTCCAGAGCCTATCAGGACGGGTACAAGGGTGCGCATCGAGACCCAATGATTGGATTGGGGACAGCGCCGCTGGATGATCCGATGTTCCGCGCCGCCCTCTTTGAACAACTCGGGGAACAACGTTTGGAAGGAGCTGTAACAACAGATATTTGCGGAAAAAAGGATTCACACGCCATCCGCCTGGACAATGAGGCTGTGGAAACCATCAAGAAAACACGACTGCACCAAAAGGTGTCTACAGCGATTTTTTTTGAATCCAATGGAGGGCAAACCCGCACTGAAGCTACTGTACCCGAAATTCGTCTGTCCGTGGCAGAGCCGGAGCTAGATATTGGCAATATAGAGACAGTGCTGGAGACCCTCGGGGCCACGTGTTACTTTCTCTCGGTAGAGGGAAACCGTTATCGATTCAGCCTATCACCCAGCCTGAATAAATTACTGGCTGACCGCCGGGCTAATATTCAGCAGCCAAAGATAGAGGAGAGGGTTCGATCTGAGATTCAGAAAGTATTTCCTGCCTCATCCGGGATTGAACGGGTCTTCTTCCCTGACAGTAGCGGCCAGATACCCGACAGGTCCGCGCTCACCTTTGTTGTTCTCTCACCTGATAAATCAATGAAGGACAACAAGAAAACGATCCAGGCGATAGAATCCATGACCCGGGAGCACGGAACATCTGCTCGAACTTTTAAGTCCGCCCTTATCTGGTGCGTGGCCGATTCTGCTGATGCCCTTTTGGATGAGGCGAGAAAAGTGCTGGCCTGGGAGGAAATCCAGGACGAAGAGTATGACCATCTTGACGAAAATCAAAAACGCGAACTGGCTCAGAATCTCAAAAAAGCACAAAGGGATCTGGTGGAGTTCGTCTGGCGAACATACAGGAACGTGATACTTCTTGGCAAAGACAACACCATGCGGATTGTGGATCTTGGCCTCATACACTCCAGCGCGGCTGATACAATAATAGAGTTCATTCTTAATCGCCTTTGTAAAGACGGGGATGTTGAAAAAGTCCCTGTCAGCCCGAATTTTCTAGTTCGGAACTGGCCTCCTGCATTCAAAGAATGGAGCACGAAATCTGTTCGGGACGCATTTTTCGCATCACCGAAGTTTCCGCGACTTCTCTATCCGGAGGGAGTAAAGGATACAATAGCAAAGGGAGTGAGCAACGACATACTGGCTTATGTCGGCAAAACAGGAGAGGGAAGTTATGAGCCATTCTACTTTGGAAAAAGTTTGAACCCTCAGGAAGTGGAAATCTCCGAGGACATGTTCATTATAACAGCAGAGGAAGCCAGAAAACATATCGAACCCCCGAGATTGAGTTCAATAGTCATTACTCCACAATATGTGCAGTTACGGCCGGGTACGATGCAGACTTTCATTGCCAAGGGACTTGATCAACACAATCGGGATTTTCCTGTTGGCGTGGTGGTCTGGAATGCGACAGGTGGAACGATTGATGGAGAGGGCGTTTTCCTGGCAGGAAAAGATGAAGGCAATTTTGTGGTCAAAGCTACCGCAGGTGATATTAGTGCCACGGCCACGGTGATCATTGCAGAGAAGGAAGCTCCTCCCCCAACACCTCCCCCTCTCCCTGGGGAGACAAAGCTTTCATGGAGCGGTGAGGTGCCCCATCAAAAATGGATGAATTTTTACACCAAGATAGTTTCAAGGTTTATTGCAGAAAAGGATGTGAAAGTAAATATCAAAATCGACCTGAAATGCGAAGGCAAAATGTCTGATCACAAGATTGAAGAAACCAGAGTAGCTTTGAGAGAGCTTGGGTTGGATGATAAAATTGAGACGAGCTGAAGAGCAATCAAATGAATTACTTTCGTGAATAGATTGACTCCCGTTTCACATGATGTGCATGTGAGAGGCTGATCCAAAATGCGAGACATGGTATTTATAAGCCACGCAAACCCCGAAGATAATGATTTTTCGCTCTGGCTTGCGTTACAGCTTGCAAAAGAGGGATATCCTGTTTGGTGTGATATGACTCAATTCTTAGGTGGTGAAGACTTTTGGAAGGATGCTGAGAAGGCTATAAGGGAACGCACAGTCAAGTTCCTATACGTGTTATCAAAAACGTCCAACTGGAAAGATGGGCCACTTCAAGAGTTACAAGTTGCCAAAAATGTCGCTAACCGCCACAAACTTAAAGATTTTATTATTCCCTTGCATATAGATGACCTTTCCCACGGAGAGATAAACATTCAATTAACAAGAATCATCTCCATTCCCTTTTACACCAACTGGGCTAATGGGCTCAACCTTCTGCTCCAGAATTTAGAAAAAGATAATGTCCCAAAAAATGGTAATTTTACGCCAGAAACCGTTGCTAATTGGTGGAGATCGAACTTCAGTTCAGAACGAGGCCTAATTTTTGAACCAGAAGAGTACTTGTCCAATTGGTTTCCCATAAAAGAATTGCCATCAGAAATTTATTTCCATCTTTTGAAAAGAACTAGCATTGGAAAATATGAACTTCCTGAAATCCTTCCATATCCCGCTTTTCTGTATGAGCATTATTTAGTTTCTTTTGCGGGAAAAGATGATTTTGAAGGAAAGCTGGGCAGTTCAATCTCCATATCAGATTCTATTGCATTCAATACCATTGATTTTCTAAATGAGGACATTAAAGGACTTTTTTTAGACAAAACCCAAAGAAGAGATATCGTCTTACGTCTTCTCAAATTAGCATGGGAAAAATTATTATCTGATCATAAACTTCTAACTTATGAATTAACGGGGAATAATAAATTATTCTATTTTACGCCCCACATAATGTCAAATGGCAAAATCACCTTTATTGGTATAGATGAGAAAAAGACATATCGTAAAGTTATTGGGACTAAGTTAAATAAATTTTGGCAATTTGGCATTCAAGCGAAACCAATTCTTTATCCTCTTCCGGCTTACATTATCAAGCCCCATGTTGTTTTTTCCGATGATGGTTTTACAACTTGGCATAGCAAGGAAAAATTGCACAAGGCTAGAAGATCATATTGTAAAAATTGGTGGAATGCGGATTGGCGGGACAGAATACTTGCTGTGATGCAGTGGTTGAGCAGAGGTCAGGAAGTAATTGAAATAAGAGCTGGGATTGATAGAGCTTTTTGTGTTTCATCTATGCCGCTGATTTTTTCTAGTCCTGTCTCCTATATCGATCCAGAGAGATACCAATCCCAAATTGATGAGATAACCGATGAAGAAGATTATCTATTAGATGAGAATGATGATGAGCATTGATGGGACGAATTTGATAAAATTGCCCGAACCAGCGCTTATTTTCCATTACAACCAACCAATGGAAGATCCGAGGGACGGTTTAACCCTCTTTGGTCCTTTAGATGCTGGCAAACCATATGGAATTAGATTTAGCGTTATAGGTACCAAAGAAGGAATTCAAAGGTTCAAGAAGTGGCTTGAGAGAATTCATGGTCCGATTTCGAATCCCCCTCATCAAATATCGCATCCATATTTCCCGGGTTTTGAATCTGTTTTTCGAATCCCCTGGTCTTCAAAGCCCACAATAGAATTAGAAATTATTGATGAAGAGTTAAAGAAATCGGTACTAATTGGAGATAAATATCATCGTGTCTATGAGACGGTAAATATATATTCAGAACGGATCACTGATGTGCTAAGACAAGAAGATTCAGCAGTAGATATATGGTTTGTCGTCATTCCTGATTATGTGTATAAATATTGCAGGCCCAAATCTGAAGTGGAAATAGACCAACGTATTGAAATTAAGCACAGGATGCCGAGGAGACTTGCCCTGAAATCAGTTTCTTCGCCATTTCTTTTCAAAGAATTACAATCGGCTGCTAAACCTTATCATTATGATGTTGACTTTCACAACCAACTGAAAGGACGCTTTCTCGGCCGCGATTGTCCTATTCAAATAATTCGTGAAAGCACTATCGCACACCGCGATTTTCTGGATCGATTCGGAAAGCCAACACGTAACTTAGATCCGGTTCAGACTGACATCGCTTGGAACCTTTCAACCGCAACCTTTTATAAAGCAGGCGGTCGCCCATGGAGACTCGGAAATATTCGTCAAGGAGTTTGCTATATTGGTTTGGCATTTAAAGAAGATGAAAAATCTGGTGATCCAAAGTCTGCTTGCTGTGCCGCACAGATGTTCATGGATTCCGGGGATGGTGTTGTTTTCAAAGGAGCTGTTGGCCCCTGGTATTCCGGACGAAAAGGAGATTTCCATCTAAACCGAAGGGCTGCAAAAGAAGTTGTCGAAATGGCTATCAAATCATATATAACGAAAAGGGGAAAGTCACCCCAAGAATTATTTTTGCACGGAAAAGTGAGGTTCAACGATGAAGAATGGACCGGTTTTCAAGAGGCTGTGGATTTGTCAACTAACTTAGTAGGTGTTCGTATTCGGCCAGACAGCAATTTAAAACTTTATCGAAAAGGCACACACCCTGTTTTGAGAGGTCTTGCCTACATACGAGATGAAAGAACAGCGTATTTGTGGACAAAAGGCTTTATTCCACGTCTTCAAACTTATCCAGGAAGAGAAGTCCCAAAACCTTTACTTATTGATGTCTGCCGAGGCAATGCCGATATTAAGACAATCCTTCATAATATTTTAGCCTTGACTAAATTAAATTACAATGCATGCATATTTGCTGATGGAATGCCTGTGACAATTAGATTCGCAGATGCAGTTGGAGAGATTCTTACGGCTGGTCCCATGGAGAATATTCCACCTCTTCCATTTAAGTACTATATATAATTATCAGAAGTAGAAACAAGTTAAATACGCAGGGGACTTTTCTGGTCTTGGTGGGTAATTTAGGGCTAAAGCGGGTGTGCGGGCTCGACTCCCGTCCCGGAGTCTTATTCACAATTACAATGTGTCCCCGAAATACCGGAGGCTTCACGTACATGCGTGCTCTCCTTACATAGGGCAAGCATAGGTCTTTTATTTCCTGGCCAGACCAATTCAACAATCTCTCTGAGGTAGAGATATATTTCAATACGCATTTCAGTGGGCAATTGTTGATGCGTCCCTTTGTCTCTTAACATTTTGTAATCAGGCTTCCAAGGCATAGGCTGTAAACCCCACTTTTGGGAAAATGTCTTAAGTCCCTGGGCCATTTGCCTGTAAATGCCGAACGTTATCCGGCTTGGTCTGAATGGAGCGGCCTCAAGAATGAAGAAATCCTCATAAATTTTTTGCCAATTCTGGACGGGAATGACGGGGTAAATTCTCCACCGCACTTCAAAGCCCATCTTTTGAGTTTTTTCTGTTGCTCGTAATCGCTCTTTTATCGGTGGGGTAATTCGCAACCCGTCTGGAAAATCAGGAAGAAATGAGAGATCGAGGGCCAGCATCATCTCTCACTTTTGTTCGATTGCGTCGACGCGACCATGGGCATCGAATTTTAATAGGGAATAGTTTATACGCCTGATAGCTATGGGTTCGCGCTTTTCCAATTCCAGGACGACTTCAACACATCTCACACGCTGGCCAGCATACCGGGGCAGGCGCTCTTTCGGATCTCTATTGACCATTCGTTCGTAACGAGCCCACGGAATGCGCACCAGGGAATCATCATCGCTGACAATGTAAAGCCGTAAGCCTAAACACATCCGCAGTCAGCCCTATCTGCGCTGCGGCAAGCATGAATGAGATAACGAGTTATATCCCATCCCTGGGGATCATGCAACAGATCGTACAGTTTATAGTCATCGAACCAGTGGATAAAATGGCCTCCATTCATTGGAGAGTTTTTCTGGAGGCTTTCGAAGTTTCAGCTTAAATGCTAGGGTAAGGCAAGGCAGATCATTGAGCCCGACGGGCAGGCAAACCTGCCGGCAGCACCGGGGGCCCTTGATCCCACGAGACGGACAAATTATACTGGCTGGCGAGCCGCTCGCGGAAAACCAAAAGTCAGCAGGACTGTGCGGCCATAGGTTTCGGACATCAGATATTTGAGTTAATGACTGGAGAATTCTGTGCACCTGTTCCAGTGGCTAAAAAATCGGTCGGGTAGCTCCGCTGTGGCGGCTGAACGGACTCATGATGTGCTAACAAAGGAACCCCCTTCTTCACCCAGGTCTCTGCCAACCGGCTTTTCCGGTACTTTCAGTTCACTGGCGGTCCCCGACTTCCGCACGCTCTGGTTCGGCATGCTCTTTTCCATGGCTGCCATGCAGATAAACATAGTGGCACGCTCTTGGCTTGCCTATGACCTTTCGGGATCAGCCCTTACGCTCGGGATTGTAGCTGTGGCGCGCGGTCTTCCCTCAATAATGCTGTCTCCCCTTGGCGGCGTCGTGGCCGACAGGTTTGACAAGCGCCGGGTGCTCATCCTGTCCCAATCCGGCATGTGCGCCCTCTCCATGGTCAATGCGGTGCTGGTCCACCTGGGTGTCATCCGGGTCTGGCATCTTGTGGTCATCGGCCTTTTTCAAGGTGTGGTTTTCCCCTTTACCATGCCCGCCCGTCAGGCTTACATCCCGGAGCTGGTGGATAAGGGCAATTTGGCCAATGCCCTGGCTATGGACTCAACGGGCAGGAACCTCAACCGCGTCGTGGCCCCCTCGGTGGCCGGCGCGCTCATAGCCTGGCACCCGGTGCTGGCGTTTTACGCCGTGGCCGTTTTTTATGTTGGGGCTGTTCTCACGCTGATCCGCCTCCCTTCCCCCAGGTTCCTGGCCGCCGAGCATGAGAGCGCCCTGCAGGAGATGATGGTCGGCTTCCGGTACCTCCTGGGCCATCCTGTTCTGCTGCCCCTCATGGCCATGGGTTTCCTTGCCATAGTATTCGGCTTGCCCTTTCAGCAGTTGCTCCCGGTCTTCCAGGTGGACGTGCTTCACGTTGGCCCGGCACAGCTCGGTTTCATGTATGCCGCGGTCGGCACCGGAGCGCTCTTCGGTTCGCTGACAGTGGCTTACCTCTCCAGCGACCCTCGCAAGGCGACATTTCAGGTGATTGCAGGTCTGGGCTTCAGTATATGCCTGCTTTTGTTTGCTGTCTCCAGTACCTATTGGGTCTCGCTGATATTGCTGGTTATGGTTGGCGTTACAAGCCAGGCTTATCTGACTCTTAACCGGATGCTGATCCTGTTGAATACGGACGCGGTGTTGTACGGTAGGGTGATGGGCATATACATGATGACCTGGTCGTTGATGCCTGTGGCCACCCTTCCCATGGGTGCACTTGTGGACGCAATCGGGGCACCGATCACCGTCGCCGGCGGTGGCGTTCTGTTAGGCGTCTCGATCGTTATTCTTTCCCTTTCGCGCCCAGGTATACGGCATAGAGAGGAAAATTAAAGGCCTGTTGATAGCATTATTGGGATGCCCCAGGTCTGTTGTTTGTAATCCAGCTCAACCCAGGGACACCGGAAGCATCCGGGACATAGGCGCTTTCTTATACGAGGATAGTAAAGGCCCTCGATTCTCTTCCAGGATGTCCAGGACGCTTCGGCCACTTCCTTGAGAAACGAAAGTTTTCACCCCCACCAAATTTCATCCCTCATCCACCTCAGAACCTCAACCTTTTGTCCAATAATCCGCCTGTATTTCGTAAATGTTGCCTTGCTGGGAAAAGGCTGTAATAAGCCATGATTAAATTTCAGTTCTGATTCTGATTCAGGCCATATTTCCCCTTTTCCCCTTCTCATTATTTTAATCCACCAAAATTCACGCCTCCTCTCACCCGCCAGGGGCGGGGTGGGGAGGGGGGATTTTTCCCTCGCCCCGAAGGGGCGCATCCATCATCCCGTGAGGGATACTCCGTTATCCCGTAAGGGATGTCCCGGCTCAAAGAGCCTTACACGTTAAAAACCAGGCATTCATGCCGGGTCATTAACTCTCACTTCCATTTCCACGGGCACGTGGACTTGCCCTGCTGCCGCCCTGGAGGGGCGGCGCAATCTAATTCTTTTATGTATTGGTCAAAACCACTGACATTGTCAGTGGTGAGGTGTGGGGGCGGCGGCCCCACACTTTGAGCGAACCAACATTGTTGGTGAGCTATCAAAACAAAAGGCTTCATCCTATTTAGGCAAGGTGAAGGACATTGTCCGGAGTCTTACCGCATCCCAAAAGCCACCGACAAGGTCGGTGGTGGTTTATTCATCTCGCTGCTTGTGAAGCTTTCGCTCCAAAAAGCTCCTAATCCGCTGTATGCACCCAACGACCCTTCTTTCTCTGTCATCCTGACTTGCTTCAGTGGGTGTTCTTTCGAAAACAAAGACCTTTGTTTTCCATTTGTCACCATTATTTTCTTCTTTAACCTGTGCCATTACCAAATAACCGGGTTCACCAGTCCTTTTCTCAATGTCAACAGAGATTGTAGGTTCCTTCTCTCTAAGGTTTTCCACGCTGATGGTAAAATCCAAGAAAACAAGGCGAACAGGTAGGTCATCCATCTGCCAGAACCCACAACTACGGTCCCCGCGTCTAATTTCTTCCAGAATTTTATATACTTCTATCTCTTCCATCTTCATACCTCCCGGGCATCCGCTCTTATGGCGTATCTGCCCACAGTGGTCGAGCCTTTG
>CAZTAS010000074.1:0-25524 GCA_964611635.1 uncultured Thermodesulfobacteriota bacterium | reverse complement strand
TTGTTATGCTGAGCTAACTCAATAGCCATTATATCTTATTTTAGACCGCTGCTGGTTTTATTGTCAACAATTTTTCCGGAAAAAGAAATGGGAAGAGGAACTTGTGCTGTACTGTTTTTTTAACTGTAACCATTCAGTGACAGGTAGGAAGATACCTGCACTGAGCTTGAAGAATTCGCCAATTTTCATTAAGGGCATACTATTAATTTCCTTTTTTCTTGACTTTAGATTCCACCTTTTTTAACATAAATCGAGTTTAAATATTTATCTTGTTAAGGAGGGTACGAGGTATAAATATAAATCAAACAAGGAGGGTACGAGATGAAAGCTAAACAATTATCGCTCGCAGTATTGCTAATCATTCTCGCCCTGGGCGTCGGCATTGCCGCTGGCGAGAGCACCAAGGCTTATATGCTTATCAAGTGGAATTCTCCCAAGCCCATTAACCAGCGGATCGGTGGACCCGCGTACATACTGCCCCAGGGTTGGAAGGAGGCTGTCGCCGGGGTGAAAAAGATCAAGGTCTCCAACTTCGGCGCCCTGAAGCACGATCCGGCCACGGTTCAGAACGCCAAGAGATTCAAGGAGCTGACGGGTATCAATGTGGAACTCCTTGCCTGGGCGGAGCCCCCCATTGTCGCCAAGACCGTATCCATATTCGCCGCCAAGAGCCCGGCCGTGGATGTTTTTTGTTATGACCACCCTACGACCTATACGCAGATGGTCGCCGGGAATTGGCTGCACCCCATAGACGCCATATGGGACGATCCTGAAGTGTGGAAACTTTATGCAGAGCCCCTTAAAGATGGGTTGAAGGCCGCAGACGGACACATTTACGGCTCCATCGGTCAGACGAAGACCATGATGCTCTACTATAGGCCCTCCGTCGTTCCCAAGCCTCCTAAGACCTGGGTAGAGCTCAGAGAGATAGCCAAGAAGGTTAAGACGCCCAAGATGTGGGGGTTCGTCTACTCTGCCGGTGGTGAAATGGACATCATCTACCCCTTGCGGGATATGATATACTCTCAGGGAGGCAGAATGATGGACGTGAAAAGACAAAGGATCGTTGTGGACTCCCCCGAGGGGAAAGCAGCCTGGAAGATGCTGACGGATATGGTCCTGGTGGATAAATCCGCACCTACCTCCGTTCTTGAGTACTCCTGGATGGGCGTTTCGGACATGTTTGCGATGGGCAAGGCGGCCATGATAATGACCCACACCGTCGACGCCAACCGTTATCAGGATCCCAAGAAAGCGCCCGGTATTAAAGGTGATTGGGCCGTTACCTCCCCGCCGAAATGGGATGATACGAAGCCGGATAGCTATCACGCTTCTTATTTTGATGTGGACGGCTATATGATAAACAATTTCATCAACGATAGGCAGAAGGCCGCAGCCATGCTCTTTCTCGACTTTATGAGGAGCTACGAGGCCAGTTACAGGGAGCTGATAGTCGAGGGCAACGAGGCCGCCGCCATCTCCGTTTACGACAATCCCGATGCGAGCAAAGTCCCTGTTCCCCAAGCAAGAAAGGCGGCTATGAAAAACGCCGTCCTCGAGACATTCCCCCCCGCCGGAAGAGCGCTGACCGACATCCTCAAGGAATACTTTGCGAACGCTATAGCCGAGAAGATGAAGCCCATGGAGGCACTGGAGAAGTGTCAGGCAATCCTTGATGATTACGCGGTGCCTGAATGAGATCGCATTTAAACTCAGGGAGCCCTGTTACCCTGAAGGGGCTCCCTCCTTCCCTGCATTTTCAGGATAGTACTGAATGAGATTGTCAGATCGTTGGTATGGTTTTCTTCTGAACCTTCCAGGATTGGTAATCGTGTTGCTGTGGGTCCTTTTCCCCGCATTTCTCCTTATCTATACAAGCTTCCTTCGATACGACAATGTTAACCCCATCGTCTTCAACGGTCTCGGGAATTACATTGCCCTTTTCAAGCACAGGCTCTTTTTGCTGAGTCTCAAAAAGGTCGCCGTGTTCTGCGTAGGGACGACGGTTCTGACTTTATTTGGAGGGATGGCCCTCGCCCTTGCCATAGTCAGGATCACCAAGGGTTCAGGGTTTTTCAGATCCCTTATGATACTACCCTGGGCGGTGCCCGCCGTAGTCTCCGGGATCATCTGGAAGTGGATGTTCAGCCCCGACTTCGGAGTGATAAGTGATCTTTTAATGAAAATCGGCCTGATAAAAGCTCCTTTGAGCATCTATGGGAACTTCGATATGGCCATGGCGGGGATCATTATCGCCGATAGTTGGACCCGAATACCCTTTATGAGCATTATTCTTCTTGCCGCGCTTATGAGTATCTC
This sequence comes from uncultured Thermodesulfobacteriota bacterium, assembly GCA_964611635.1. GTDB lineage: Bacteria > Desulfobacterota > JAFDED01 > JAFDED01 > JAFDED01 > JAFDED01. The sequence continues at coordinate 23,205 of CAZTAS010000074.1, read as the reverse complement.
CCAGGAATTATACGAGGCGGCCAAGGTAGATGGAGCAGGGGCGCTGGGCAGATTCGCCTTCATCAGCCTGCCCCTAATAAAAGGTCCTGCAATGGTGGGCCTCCTTATAACCACAATGTTCTCTTTCAGAACAATAGATATAATCATCCCTCTGACAGCCGGGGGACCCGGGAGGGCGACTTATGTTTTCGGCTACTTCATCTGGGATCAGATAATCAAGACGCTCAACTTCGGAATGGCTGCTGCTGCCGGGATGGTTCTCTTTTTCATAACCAGCTTGATAGCTTGCGTTTTCGTATACTTATCGAAAAGAGAAATTTAAGATGATAGATAGATTTTTCGGAAACCGCTTAATGCCTTATACTACCGCTATAATCCTCCTGGGCCTTATGATGCTGCCGCTTTATTGGACCACCGTGACGGCTTTCAAACCGGACGAGGAGACATACGTCTTTCCGCCGGTTTATTTCCCCCATAGCCCCACTATCGAACCGTTCAGGCTGCTCTTTGAAGACTATCCCTTCAGTTCATACCTGAAAAACTCAATTGTGGTAACCATGACCACCACCTTTGTTGTCACGGTGATTGGTGTCTTAGCCGGATATGGATTAAGCCAGTTTAAATTCAAGTGGGCTGATACGCTTTTATGGATACTCATCTTCACCCGGATAATTCCCCCCCTCTCTCTCCTACTCCCATTCTATATTCTTGTCAGTAAGCTTGGGCTGGTAGACACCCTGGCGAGCATGATCTTGGCGAACATCTACCTGACATATCCTTTTGGCGTTCTCATAATGAAATCTTTCTTTGACAATTTCCCCAAAGATCTTATAGATGCGGCCGTGGTAGACGGATGCTCTCGAACTGGTGCCCTCCTGAGAATAGTCATCCCCGTGAGCGCAACTGCTATAGCATCATCCGCAATAATAACTTATCTTTGGACCTGGAATGAGTTCATCTACGCCTTCGTCTTCACGTCCACTCCATCAGCACAACCAGTGACAGTCGGCTGCTTCGATGCCATAGGCGATATATTTGTTAACTGGAACCAGATGTGTGCTGGCTCTCTTATAGCCGCCCTGCCGGGGATAATTTTTGTATTTATCGCCCAGAGGTATCTCGTCAGGGGTCTTGCCGCCGGAGCTCTGAAATTTTGATTTCCCAACGATTTGTCCACTAAAATCAATGAATTTAGATTTTCCTGTTATTTTATTAAGACTTGTTCCTTACAAGAGACAATGCCTTTTCCGACTAAGTCTGAGAAATTGACGAGTAAATTGAATTTTGAAGGGAAAATGCATCTGAGAATGATTCTCGAAGACGTATTAGGTGTGGGCACAGATGAAAACCCGAGTGGGTGATGGAGGTCACCGGAGGGAGATGCGCATCGGGCTTCTGGGGGGGACATACAATCCCATCCATCTGGGCCACCTGCGTCTGGCAGAGGAGGTCCGGGAGTTGTTTGAACTGAAAGAGGTTCACCTCATTCCTTTACTTATTCCCCCACACAAGCATAAAGAAACTATAGCATCTGCTCATCACAGAATGGCCATGGTCCGCCTAGCTTTGATGTCCAACACCGCCTTTATCGCCTCGGATATTGAGCTAAAGCGCGAGGGTCCTTCTTATACTGTGGATACGCTCAAGGCACTCCACTGGACTTATGGCCCAGCACTTCAGCCATACTTCATCCTGGGAATGGATGCTTATCTGGAGATCGCAACCTGGAGTCGGTACAAGGAACTATTTCATCTCAGCCATTTCGTCGTGGTTTCCCGACCAGGATATCAACGGAAAGAAATCAGTCAAATCCTTCCCGTTGAGATAGCACACGAATTTTGTTATAATAAAAAAAAAGATGGATATCTTCACCGTTCCGGGTACTTCACGTATTTCCGGGATATCCATCGTTACGAGATCTCCTCATCGGAGATTCGAACGTTCGTCCGGGAAGGCAAGTCAATCCGATACTTGGTTCCCGACGCAGTGAGGCAATACATCGAACAGGAGGGTCTTTATCGATCAGAGCAAGCCAGATAAAAAGGTACAGAGGAAGAAGCCGGAAATGCTGATGGACACAAGCCCGTTGCAGATCGCCCGCTTGAGCGTTGAAGCTGCACTGGATAAAAAGGCTGAGAATGCGGCCATTCTCGAAATTAAGAGTCTTACTTCACTGGCCGATTTTTTCGTGATATGCAGCGGCAAGAGCGATCGTCAGGTGCAGAGCATTGCCGGACACATTGAGTTGCTTCTAAAGAAGCGGAAGATTCTTCCCCTGGGTATCGAGGGAATGCGAGAGGGACGCTGGGTGATTATGGATTATGGAGATGTTGTAATCCATATCTTTTATGCGCCTGTGAGAGAATTTTACGACCTTGATCGCCTGTGGGAAGATGCGCCACGGGTAGATTATTCAATAGGGCGGGAGAACACTGTTAAGCACCCCGTTTTATAGACCCGCACGAGGTATCTCAAGATTGCAGGAGGCAGTGGTGGGATTTGTTTTCCCACCCCGATGCTTATGTTGCGGGGATTTTGTAAGCAATGGCCCATGGTTTTTTATCTGTCCGTCCTGCCAACAGAAAATCAATCCGATTCCGCCCCCCACATGCATCCGATGTGGTTCTTCGATAGAAAAAGAAGTCATTGAGAAGGATCGCTGTGCACGTTGCCGATCAGGCGTATGGCATTTTGAGAAGGCCTTTGCTGTCAGCCCTTTCGAGGGGCCTATGGCAGTGCTGATCAGGCAATTTAAGTTCCGGGGGCGGAAGGAGGTCTCAGCTTTTGGAGGCCAGCTAATGGCCTCTGTTCTGAAAAAAGGAGCAGTCCAAAGAGCATATGACCTGTTGGTACCTGTTCCATTACACATCCGCCGATTGCGCCAGCGCGGCTTCAACCAATCTCTCCTGCTGGCCAGAGAAGTGGGACGTGTTACTGGGATTGCCATTGATTCACTTGTACTTAGACGCCATCGGTGGACAAAGCCGCAACTGGGATTAGATGAAAAGAGCCGACACGAGAACGTAAGGGGAGCCTTCGAAACACCCAACCCAGCCCGTCTGAGAGATCAGCGAATTCTAATCATCGATGATGTCTTTACCACAGGCCATACCGTTAACGAATGCGCAGCAACTCTTATGGCAAGCGGAGCCCGAAGAGTCGATGTGCTGACCCTGGCCCGAGTCGTTTAGAACTGCAATACGCGGGTTAATTCAAAAATCATTGATTGTTACTCTATTACGTTACTGGCAATAAAAGTAAAATGAGCAGATAAAGTCGAGCCCCATTCCCAGAGTTGGGAATGGGGATCGACTTTATTCAATTACATAAGTTTCGGGGAGGCCCGCTTTCCGGTTTTGGCATTTTTTGCTCACCGAGATACAGGATATAATATTAACAAAAGGCCGAAAAAAATGCCGTTTTCTGGAGCACCTTTCCTGCCTTCTTCGCCTATAGCGAGATTCAGGCCAATCCTCTCGCGTTTCGCTTGGACGCTTTCAATGGGTTGATTTGCTTATGGGAAGCCGAAGGTGCCCCTGTAGCTTTCATGTGCGTGGCCAGGTTGCAACGTCCGCGCACCCATTTGGAAGCCGGATCTGGGCTAACCTGGCAATATCGCCCGTAAGAGTTCTCTAAGATCTTCCCGCATCCCTCGCATTCCTCAACCAGCTGGTTGCAGGCTCCGCCATTGAACGTGCATCCTTTGGTTCGCATGAAGACGCACTCCATGCCCTCCTTGATTGTCATGCATTTCATGGTTGTTACCTCCTTAATTCAGTTATGAATGTAGCTTGGACTTTTCTCTCAAACCTTATTTGTTACTGATCTTCTGGTCAAAGGGATTATTGCCCAGTGAGCGACATAAAAAAAAGAGCCTTTTGGCTCAAATAGCTATTCTATTTTCTGCTGAGATAAATAATTGTTTTTTAATTTAATAATTATTGATGAAAATGTCAAGAAAAAATATAAAGAATCTGGAAAACGGAATAAACTTGGTATCCCCCTGGTCAGGATAAAGATCATGGGTTAAGAAAGGTTGGAAAGAAATAAAGAAGTGGCAGGCGAACTGTTGAGACAGGATTTGCTGCCCGGGTGACATGAAACCAGAGAGCAAAACCGGCGACCTTGTGGAGGAAGTCGGAGGGGGAGCAGACCTTTTCCCACCCGATAGCCTGAGTACACGGATATTGATCTTCAGCTTGTAATGGCTAGGGGATTCGGGGAAAGACCCTTGCTGCTCTTGACGAATTTTCCTATGCGCAAGAAGCGAATGGTGTTATAATGAACCGTTGAGGCGGGCATTACATATCCACAACTGGGTGACCCACTAGAATCACAACAGCCTCTATTTACCTTAGAATTTTTGGGGGAACTCCTGGTAAATATTTATCTTGACTCATAATCGATTAAATGTTATAAAAATATTAGTATATAAAGACTTGTTTAAATTTTGGTTGTCAGATTAACGAAAAACAGATGGATAAAAAAGGTAAAAGATCAATGGAAGAAAGGAAACGGAAGGTTAAACAGAGAAGGCAAGAACGTCTTCGGCAAAAAAAGCAGCGCATTCTAGATGCATCAATAAGGATTTTTGCCGCCAAAGGATATAAGTTGAGTCGGATTGCGGACATTGCTAGAGAAGCCAATGTAGCCTATGGGCTTGTTTATCGCTATTTCACAAGCAAGGACCGCTTACTCATGGAAATCTTCCGATTTGAGTGGGATCGATTGATGAAAGAGGTTAAAGCCATTGCCGATAGTAAACAGAATGCCCGGAACAAACTTTTATCTATTGCAGGAGCAATTTTTAATTCCTTTGCTCGCAACCCAAAGATGACTTCGCTGATGGTGCGCGATGTATCCAGGAATATTCGAATATTTGGCCAGGAGCAGATAGAAGTTATGGAGGAGCCACTCCGAATCATTTCTCAAGTCATGCGCGAAGGACAGAAAAAGGGATTATTTGATCCTGATATTGATGCATCATTGGCTTCTGTCATTTTCTACGGGGCAATAGATCAAATTGTCACCGGATGGGCTTTAAATATTTTTCCATTGGCAGGAAGAGTCAATATAGAACTCGCCAAGAAGATGGTTAAACGGGTGCTGGTAAACTCTCTTGAGAAGCCTTGAAATCACTCGCCTTCTTCCCAGCAACTTAATCACATAATCCTTGTTTTTTTAGGGACGAAGAGTGAGGTTCCCAGATATACGTTGACTAGGAGAGGCTTCATACGCGAGATTCGTATGATTTTCAAAATAAAATATATTCTTACTTTTGCTTGGTTTCTCCTGTTTTCATGCACAGGGATCCAGCCTCAAATGGAAAAAGCTACGCATCTCTCGGAAGAGTGGGCGCATTCTGTGCTCCTTGAGATGAAAAAGGATAAAGCATTTATAAAGGCTGTCCAAGGACTAAACTTTACCCTTCAATACAAGGTCAGAGAGATACCTGGCATACAGGGAGAAGTGCTACTCTATTATGTACGCTATGGATTTAATGGTCCCATTGAGGTCGGGATCGGGCCCGCCATCGACCCGGAGGTTGTTTTGTCAGGAACTTATAAGGCCTGGAAAAAGCTCCATTCCGGCGAGATCACGCTAGAGGAAGCGCTCCGACAAAAGCTCATTACTTTTACCGGTGAATACCATGTCGTTGTTCTTTTCCTGGAGCGACTCAAGAGATATGGCAAACCGATATCGGAGATATACCTAAGGGTGCCCACCCGCTGGTTGAGCGTCCCCTAGAGAAGAATATCCGGGAGAATGGGGATTAAGAGAGCCTGAGTATCCCCTGCTCCTTTCTCCAAAGAAGCTCATCCTTGTCCATCGAAACATTTCAAATGACTCACCACATATCTAAATTGTGATAATCCCGTACCTCTTTACCTTATGTTCCCGACCACAATAATTTCCTCGAAATCGGTCTTGTAATAGGGGTGGGCGTTCGGATAATATAGAATGTTATGGAAAAGCGCTGGGTTCAAAGACACGTGGATGAGAATGTCCGACGCCTTCTGATGAAAGAGATAAACCTTTCGCCCGTGACGGCCGGGGTACTGGCCGGACGTGGTATATGTACGCCCGCTATAGCGGAGAGTTTTCTTTATCCTTCGCTCCACTACTTGCGACCCCCAGAAACACTGAAGGGCATCCCAGCAGCGGTGACAAGGATTATTGAGGCTATAGAGCAAAAGGAAAAAATCCTCATTTTCGGAGATTACGACGTTGATGGTGTCTCGGGAACAGCCCTATTATTGAAATTTTTCCACGAACTGGGAGCCCGGGTGGCTTACCGATTGCCCCATCGCCAACGGGAGGGGTATGGTCTTAATCTTCAGTATGTGGAGGATGCGATCCAGCAGGATTTCAGGCTCCTGATCACTGTGGATTGCGGCCTTGGAAACTATAAGGAGGCAGCTCGGGCTAAAGACATGGGCTTGAGCTTGATAATTACGGATCACCACGAACTACCATCCACTCTTCCTGATGCCGATGTCGTGCTCCATCCTGATCTCGCTTTGGAGCCAGAAAGCTATCGGCACCTATCGGGTGTTGGGGTAGCCTTCCTGCTGATCACAGCGCTTCGGACAGCCCTTCGCGAGAGGGGCTTCTGGCACGATCGGAAAGAGCCTAACCTCAAAGATTATCTAGACCTCGTGGCGCTTGGAATAATTGCAGATGTTGTGCCCCTTATCGGTGCTAACCGAATACTGGTGGCCCACGGATTGGAAGTACTCGGACGGAATGACCGCCCCGGGCTGGCCGCCTTGAAGGACGTCAGTGATGTTCGTGGTCCTGATATTTCCGCGGGAATCGTGGGATTTCGCCTGGCACCGCGAATTAATGCCGCCGGCCGTATGGGCTCGGCAGACGAGGGCCTCAGGATCTTAATCACTCAGAACCGGGGAGAGGCGGAATCTTTGGCAAAGAAATTGGATATAGAAAACCGGCGGCGCCAGGAGATCGAGGAACGAATCCTCGAAGAGGCAGAGGCCATGATGGAACCACCTCCTGGACCCATCATACTGGCTTCGCACGGTTGGCATGTAGGTGTCATTGGCATCGTGGCCTCTCGATTGGTGGAGTCTCATTATCGCCCTGCCATTCTTCTGAGCATTCACGACGGGGTGGCCCAGGGTTCCGCCCGCTCCGTGGAGGGGTTCCACCTTTACCATGGTCTGGAGGCGTGCAGGGATGTTCTGATCCGTTACGGAGGCCACCAGTATGCAGCTGGCCTAACACTGCATGAAGACCAATTACCTCGTTTTCGCCAGATGTTCCATCGCATAGTGGAGGAACAACTTCGCCCGGAAGATACTATTCCCATATTACGGACGGATGAGTTGCTGAGTCCGGGACAGATTACAAAGGAATTGCTGTCAGAGATATCTCGCCTTGCCCCTTTTGGCCCCGGCAATCCTGAGCCCGCCTTTGTTTCGACTCCCCTGGAGATTGTATCCGTAAGACGCCTGCGTCACAATCACTTACGCTTGCGGGTAAGGGAAGAAGGCCGATTTTATGAGGCCATCGGATTCAGCATGGGAGAAGAGGCATCTCGCATAAAAAGTCCAATCCAACTTGCCTTTGTGCCTGAGATCAATCGCTGGCAAGGCACTGAAAGGCTTCAGCTCAAGATTCGGGACTTTCGTTGTCTATGATTTTTTATTCCCCTCCAAACACCTATTTCTTTAGATTCACGGAAAGGCATTAGCTCTAAATTAAAAAATGTGAGAACCCCTCTTGAAAGCGTGCCGTAGATTTTTCGTGAACAAAGCGCATAATAGATTCTCTCATCTGCCCTTAAACTGGGGTTTGCGCTTTTCTGCAAAAGCCTTGGGCCCCTCCACAGCATCCTCGGTTTTCAGCAGTTGGCCCTGGTACGCGGCCTCGATGGCCAGGCCTTCTTCAAGCGGCAGGTTGAGACCTCGCAAGACGGAAGCTTTGGCGGCTCGGACGGCTAAGGGGCCCATCTCGCAAATGGTTTGGGCCCATTGCTCAGCCGTAGGCATGAGTTGATCCGCAGGAACCACGCGGTTGATCAATCCAATTCTGCTGGCCTCCTGGGCATCAATAGGTTCGGCCAGAAGAAGCATCTCCATAGCCTTGCATAAGGGGATTACTCTGGGCAGCCGCTGGGTCCCGCCAGCACCGGGAATAACTCCCCAGCGTACCTCAAAAAGCCCGAAGGTTGCATGTTGGGCTGCTACCCGTAAGTCGCAACAAAGGGCTATCTCGAGTCCCCCGGCCAGGCAGAATCCATTGACGGCTGCGATGATGGGTTTCCAGATCTTCATATTTCTAGTGAGACCGCCAAACCCAGGTTGTGTCTCCAAGCGGTGCCTCCGCTCGAACTCGCTCATTGAGGATAGCATGGGGATCATCTTTTTAAGATCAGCTCCAGCGCAAAATGCCTTGTCTCCTGCACCGGTCAGGATGGCTACCCAGAGGTCCGAATTATCCCGGAACTCTGTCCACGCCTGGATCAATTCCTCATTAGTTTCGGGGTCGATGGCGTTGCGAGCTTCTGGGCGATTGATGGTTATATACGCAATCTTCTTCTTTTTTTCATAGATAATCGCCATCACCACTCTCCTTTCCGCACCGATTATTGTTATTGCTTTTGGATACCCTTAAGCTTCAATACGCGGATGTCTTTGGCCTCTATTTGGTAAGTCCCGTACTCGGTCCGACCCGTAAACATGGAGGCAGTATCCAAATAAATTATCTTTTTTCCCCCACCGAGGATTGTAACCGTTGCCATCAATTTCTGGCCCGTCGCTGTAAAAACCACCTCGTCAATTTTGTCAAAGTCGATGGTTATGGTAGCTTTACCGTGTTGGCCAATAAAAAATGTCCTGCCATTTATGCTGACATGCGTCAGCTCCGCCATGGCTCCGCTGACATCAGTGATAACAGCACCGAAATTAAGGTTAGGAATGGGGATTTCTCCAGGGGACTTTTGTTCTTTTAAGCCTCCCATGCCCATCAGTAAAGGGAGTATAATCACCAATACTGTTATCCGCGCACTCCAAATTCTTATCATTTTTTCACCTCAAGTTTCCCTCCCATTCAAAGGAATATCTCCGCTATCGTCTTTCAAGGAGTCCCACGTTGATGGGGGAATGTCGATCCGGACCTCTTCCATCTCCATTTCCTTGCTCAATCCGCTCAGCACCTCATCCATTTGTTTTGTAAAATCCGGAGCGATTATTAATTCCACTATCCCTTCTTTGGGATTTACTGTGCGTACGATGGCTAAATCTTCATATGCTTCGATGGTATATTGAAGAAAAGCAATAGCTCGTTGGTCTATCTTAAAATAGCGATAAATCTCTTTCATGGCCGGGAAATACCTATTGACAACTTTCGATAATCTATCATTTTTTTCAATATGATTACAATTTTAAACACTAATAATTTCTGATAACGTTGACAAGTCCTTTTTAATTCTGTATATGAAAAAAATGCATATTAAAGGTATTCATCTATATGCCACATAACGAAATGGACTGCCAAGAGTTTATCATCGGCCAGAAAAGTTCGGGGGTCCGTCCTGGAGGTTAAGCTCTTGCTCACCGATGTCTGGAAGGAGCGTCAGGGCAGTGCATCGTTCATGCATCGGGAAAGCAATTTCAAACCTGTGGGCCTTCCAGTGGTGCCCGAAGCTTGCTTGAGCGGCAACCCGGAATGTTCCCCATTCAGGAAGTTGGGCCCCGGTTATTTAAATTAGGCTGGACAACCATTCCTATCCGTCCAAACGGGAAAACAGGAGGAATTGAATTATGCCAATGCGAGAGTTCACAGTCCGGTATGGGAAAGGGACAAGGACTTTTGCCCTTCCCGAAGAAAGGATCGCGGCGGTGCTGGAGGCTAGGAGCCTGCCAGTTATTGAAGACGTGCCGGGCGAAATTCGTAGGTCCCTGCAAAACCCCATCGATTTCCCTCCTCTTTATGAGATTGTGAAGCCAGGGCAGTCCGTGGCAGTGGTAGTCCAGGACATCAGCAGGTTGACCCGCAGCGATGTCTTCTTGCCTGTGCTTCTGGACGAGCTCAACACTATAGGCGTCCCCGATAAGAACATTACCATAGTCTTCGCCAACGGCAACCACCGCCAGCAGACGCCGGAAGAGCAGCGATACATCGTGGGTGAAAAGGTAGCACAACGGGTGCGCATGTTTGACAATGAGAGCACCAATCTGGAAAACATGCGCCATTATGGGTGCACATCCCGTGGCACAGAGGTCTACATCAACCGGTTGGTTGCCGATGCGGATCGCATGATCCTAACGGGGGGCATTGTTTATCATTTAGCGGCGGGATACGGCGGGGGACGGAAATGCCTTTTGCCCGGAGTCTCCCATGACATCACCATTAACCACAACCACGCCTATTTTTTACACCCCAATGCTCGCAGTGGCTCATTGGAAGGCAACCCGTGCCATGAAGACATTATGGAGGCAGCCAAGATGGTGGATCCCCACTTCCTGCTCAACGTGGTGCTGGACAGCGAGCAGGAATTTGCCGCTGTGCTGGCTGGCAACTGGATTACCGCTCATAGGAAGGGTTGCGAAGTGGTGGATCAGCTTTACAAAATAAATATTGATACTCAGTTCGACTTAGTCATCGCTTCCTGCGGCGGCTACCCGCGCGACCACAGCCTCCGCCAGGCTCAAAAGGGCCAGGACCACGCCCTGAAGGCGATTCGCAAGGGGGGAGTACTGATATACTATGCCGAATGCATCGACGGCCCGCACGACAAGCCAGGATTCATGGAGTTCATGAATCTCTACCAGAAGGCCGAGGACATGGAGGCCATATTGCGCCAGAAGTTCGACATCGGGGGCGTCAAGGCTTACTGGTTAAAAGAGGCCGCCCAGTATGCGGAAACTATCCTGATATCCAGCATGGCCGATGACATGGTGAAAAAGTGCGCCTGCACGCCGGCCCACTCCTTCGAAGAAGCCATGAAGCTGGCCATGGAAAGGTTAGGCAAGGATCCATCTATCTGTGTTATCCCGGATGCTGGGGCAGTACTGCCTTCTATTGAGAAACAGGAAGCCGCGGCCACCTCGGCATAAGCATGATATACCACGCCTTCAGCAGATATGAAAATGGATAGATAAAAATTTCAATTCTTTTAATAGTTTTCATTTGGACTGAATTACCCTCCGGGTCGAGAGCTATTTTGCAATTATGCCTCTGCCCTTCAGGCCACTCAGGTGATGATATTTCGCAGGTCTATGTTGCTTGCGATTGTCTGGCAGGGAAAAATTTTTATAAAAAAATGCAATGATTGAATTTTTTTCTTGACAAAGCAATACAAAGTTTCACAATGTAATACATGAAAAAAGATTCCACTTACAGCATAAGAATAAATAGGTTTGTTCTCGAGGCTCTTAAACGGGCGGCTAAAAAAGAGCGGAGGACAGTGGCGTCTTTATTGGATAAAATTATCCTGGATTACCTGGAAAAGGAATGGTTTCTTCCGATGCCTGATTTCGGCGAAGAAAGGCGCAGGTTCCAAAGAATGATGGTAACCCTGCCTGCCAACTCCATAGTGAAGGTAGAGTCAAATGCCGATACTTTTCCAACGGTGATACTCAATATATCTATAGGCGGCGTGTTGGTAACTTACCCTAAGGGTTACGGAATTAAGATCACATCCTTGCGGGAACTATCTAATTTTGAACTTTCTTTCACCCTACCCCACACTGATGACCAGCTCCAATTCCTTTGCGATGCCCGCCGCATAATTGACGCTCCCAGAGAAATTAAAATTGGTGCAACTTTTAAAAACCCCAATGAGGAGGACTTGCGAAAGCTTCAGACCTATATCATGTAAATAAAGAACGCATAAACCGTGATATTGAAAAGGCCAGGCGGGAGTACATTGATTTTGTAAACTCCTGAGGTATTTTCCCCTCTCTAATATTTAGACTGTGGCGCAATTGGGGTTTCTTTTAAAAAGTGGTAGAGACAAACAACACATCAGGCCAATTTGACGAGCCAGTGGGCCAAAATACCATAAATGAGCCATGAAATAACCATCAAGTGGAACGAAAATTTAGCAAAAAGTAAAATTCCTTAATTGCGACACAGCCTCTATTGGGAGGTTGGCGCTAAGGGGGAAAAATGGAAAAGCCGGATTGCTATGTGGCATCATGTAAGGGCCATTATAAGTGATCCGGTTTATTTTTTCCCGATACTGATCAACATATTGGTGCATTGTTAATTATAATCTTATAAGGTCACCTATTGTGTTTTCAATGTATTGATATTTCAAAACAAATGATACAAGCGTGCTTATTTCGGTGAAAGTAGGGGTGATATCAATGAAGCATTTTAAAAAAGTGATGATGGCCTTTTTGATCCTCACCATGTTGTGTGTACTGATGATCTCCGTGTCCAGCGCGCAGGAGCGAGTGAAGAAAATTGTTCTCTTTCATGAGAATGTGTCCTGGGAGGAGATCGATCAATATGCTCAGGAGTGGCACGCTTTTGGTGCGGTAACTATCATGCGCCTTCCTATCATTCACGGTCTGGTTTTGCTCGTTCCTGCCAATATCACCTCTGTTGACATGGCCAACGACCCCCGAGTGGTCAGCGTTGAAGACAGCCAGCGGCTGAGACTGGAGGGGGCCGTGAACGGTCAATCGGTTAGCGCAACAGCCGATGGAGGTGCTGCGGATGGTGGGGCAGCCGACGGTGGCGCTGCTGATGGCGGCGCTGCAGACGGAGGTGCATGGACTGTGACCGCTCTCTGTCCGCCTGCGTGGAGCCCTATCCAGCCTGCACCTCCGCCATCCGATGGTTATCGGCCGTGGAGTATCCTCAAGCTCTTTGGACAATTTCCAGATCCTTGGTCGATTACGGGTGAATTTGATCCTTACGATGTTCCGGATGTGATAAGCCTTGCATTGGATATGTTGGGCGGAGAAACGATAAGGATAGCCATCTTCGACACGGGAATAGATTCCAGCCATCCCAACCTTGCCGGGGCGATAAAGGGCGGCATTGATCTGGTTTACATGACCCCTTACAACTTACCGTGGGATGATAATGGCCACGGCACTCACATAGCTGGAACTCTGTGCGCACGACTCTATGACGCCGATTTTGGGCTGGTACCTGGAGTGGAGCTTTACGTGGTGAAAATTCTTGATCAGTATGCCACTGGAGATCTGTTCAATATTATCATGGGCCTTCAGTGGGCTGTTGAGAATGACATTGATATCGTCAACATGAGCATCGGCTACCGGGATAGAAGCTCAGCCGTTCGCCTTGCGATCCTAAGAGCTTACCAAGCAGGTCTCATCTTGGTGGCTGCCGCAGGAAATCACTCCAACTGGGATGATCCTGCACCTGGCGCTACCGCGGACGGTGGAGCGGCCGATGGCGGTGCAGCGGATGGCGGTGCAGCGGATGGTGGTGCAGCGGATGGTGGTGCTGCAGACGGAGGTGCAGCGGATGGAGGAGCCGCCGGTGGGCATCAGGGTCAACTGCTGCGATATTCGGTAATGTATCCGGCGCGCTATCGGGAAGTGATCGCCGTTGGCGCAAGCACAACATTCGGGCTGTTAGCATCGTTTTCGAATTCGGGTCCACATTTAGACTTAATTGCACCGGGAACCGATGTTATTTCAACTAATGTGTGCGTTGATTTTGGCATATCCAGCGGTACCAGCATGGCTGTTCCTCATGTAACAGGAGCCATAGCCATGATGCTTGCCTTAAATCCGTATCTTGACGCGGCAGAGGTAAGAAGAATACTCATACAAACAGCATATGATTATAATGATGGGGAGGACGAGGATGATGATGAATGGATCACTTGTTTACGGGACAGCGGTTATCTGAAACATCGTACTAATAATCGCAACCGTGCAGGTGAGGTCAACCTTATTGGCGCCCTCGAGAAAGTCCTTGCCATAAGTGAGAACGAAGAACGCTATGTTGCCTTCCAGCGCCAGATGCGAAAAGCGCTTCACAAAATTTACCGCGAGGAGCTAAAGAAGAAATTGCGCGCCGCTGGCAATATCCAAAGGTAAACATACACCTACACATATACTCGAGAGCTAAGACTAAGAAATCCTCGATTCGTAAGTAAGAATGGAATTTTCCGTTAACGAAGAGGGATACACACTCCCCTTAATAAATTGAAAAAGGAGCCATCATGAAAAGCAAAAGTTCCTATCCCAAAGATGGCATTAAAGTCAGGCTGCACACCAAGTTCATGATCGGCATCATTATTCTAGAGTGCCTTCTCATGTCAGCGATCATCCTGGTAGTTGAACAACGAATGCGAGAATCCATCCTGGATGAGTTTCTAAAGCGCGGCCTTTCCGTGGCCAAGAACCTGGCTGCAGTCAATACCAACTATGTGGCCACATATAACTATGTGAACATTGAACAAAGCGTAGAGAAAATAATGGAGAACAATAGTCTCACATATTCTATTGTCCTTCTTTTCGATGGGGAAGTGGCGGCTTATAGCGGGCGCATGGATATTAAGGAAAGAGTTTTGAGTAGTTACATTAACAAGCAAGCACTTAAAAGTGATAAAGTTCTGGTACAGTATGAAAAACTGGGGGGGCCCGTGGGGGAGATATGCGATATTGCCGTGCCTATTTTACTCAAAGGCGAAAAATGGGGCACGGTGCGTGTAGGTTTATCGCTTAGAAATATGCATGCAGCTATTCTTAAAACACGGAAGGTCCTGTTTGCTTTGGGGATTGTGGCCCTTATTTTCGGCTGCTTGGGCTCGCTGTTGTTGGCTCGTCGTATTGCCCGCCCCATTGGGGCTCTCGTTCAGAGTGTGGAAGCTATCTCAAATGGGGAATATGAACGGCAGATAAAGATCAACACCAATGACGAGATCGGTTACCTGGGCAATCGATTTGCTGCCATGCAAGAGACATTGAAAGAAAACATTCAACTTCTCACCGACACCAACAAGGAGTTGACCCACACCAATCAGCGCCTTCAGAGCCTGTTTCAGGTCAGCCAGGCCATGAATTCCCTCCAGAATCAGGAAAAACTCTACGATTTGATTCTGGAAGCCGCCCTTACTGCAACCGGAGCTCTCGGAGGCTCCCTCACCTTGCTAGACCAGGATAACAACACCCGTATTGTAGCCACTGCAAGCACAAAAGATTTGGAAGCCCTCATGCCGAATGACAAAAACTTGTTTGAGGCACAAACAGCTTATTTGTATCATTCGTTTCTAGTTGACCCGGGAATAAGGCCTATCTTTTTACACCTGGAACATGTGCGGCAGGATATGCCCTTGTTCACCATACGCGTTGACTCAAATCCAGAGCTGGAATTGCTTTCCATACCCTTGCAGCAGTCTGGCATTCTGTTGGGCCTCATCAACCTGATTAGAAAGAAAAATAACGGCAAAGTCGATTCTTCGGAGATGCAGACCCTCTCGGTGCTGGCAAGCCATGCCACTGCCTCCTTGGAAAACAGGGAGCTATTTGTCCAGCTGGAGGACGCATATCTTAGCTCAATCAAATCTCTCGCTAAGAGCCTTGAGTTTAAAGATGAATATACGCATGGTCACGCCGAGCGGGTTGCCCAAGTCTGCATAAAAATCGGTAAGCGAATGAATATTAATGAAAAGTCGCTTAAAATATTGCAAAATGCGGCTTTGCTCCATGATCTGGGCAAAATCGGCGTTATGGATAGCATTCTTAACAAAAACTCGTCACTTGATGAAGAAGAATGGAATAAAATCAAACGGCATCCAGTTTTTAGTGAGGAGATACTTCGGCCAATAATTTCTCTGCGTGAGGAATGTCAGATCGTACGCCATCACCACGAGAGGGAAGACGGTCGTGGATATCCTGATGGTGTTTACGGCAAACGACTTTCCCTCTCGGAGAAAATAATTATTGTAGCCGATGCTTACGAAGCCATGTGCTCGAACCGCCCCTACCGTCCAAATCTTGATCCCGCTGCAATTAGGCATGAATTGCGGGAAAACAAGGGCACTCAGTTTGATGCAGAGGTGGTGGATGTATTTTTAGAAATCGAAGAAGAATTGAGACCTCAATTGACCGGCACCAGAGCGCAAAAAATTATCCCATTTCATGGCCCCACCCATGGTGCCAGTTAATAAATATAGCATTCAAGGAGTTACTCATAGCCCTTTGGGCCACAACGAATGATGAAAATAAGGCGGAAACAAAATATTCGAGGGAGTTAAATCATGCAGAAATTTAATTGTTTAAACAGATGCTGCATTTGGATACTGGCTTTCCTTGCAGCATTGCTTTCATTGGGTTTTTCTTATACCGCGCACGGAGCGGATATAAAAAAGTATGGGGGTGATTACCGCATTCCGCTGTCCAGCGAGCCGACCTCTCTCGATCCTGCGTTCATCACCGGAATTTACGCAGTAAATGTGGCCATGAACTTGTTTGATGGGCTGCTGGAATTCGATAAAGATCTCAATGTAGTTCCTTCCATTGCCCGGGTCTGGAAGATTTCTAGGGACCACCGTACCTATACATTCTTTCTTCGCAGGGGAGTTAAATTCCATAATGGACGGGAAGTCACGGCTCAAGATTTCGTCTATTCACTTACTCGCATCCTCAGCCCGGAAACAGGGTCTCCTGTAGCATCGCTGTTTTTTAACATCCAGGGTGCCAAGGAGTTTCACGAGGGTAAGACTGAGGCGGTTAGCGGTCTTCGTGCTCCTGATTCTAACACATTAAAGATCCAACTGGAGCAGCCCTTTGCACCATTTCTGTCAATTCTTGCCATGGCAAATGCCAAAGTAGTTCCACGAGAAGAGATCGGTCCGCATTTCGGCAGACATCCTGTTGGCACAGGCCCGTTTAGCTTCCACTCGTGGGAGCCGGGGCAGGAGATTCTCCTTAAAGCCAACACAGAGTATTTTGAAGGTCGGCCATTTTTAGATACGCTTCGTTTTCGCATCTACCCTAATATTCAGTGGGAAAAGATCTTTGATGACTTCGAGAAGGGGTTGCTGGAGCAATCCATCATCCCCAGCAGCAAATACGACATGATCACCTCGAATGCTCGGTATACAAGTCGATATACATTTATCAGCAAGCACGGACTGAATCTCGTTTATATCGGCATGAATGTGACCATACCTCCTTTCAATGATTATCGGGTCCGCCAAGCCATCTACCATGCGGTGAATATAGAAAAAATCGTCAGAGAGATTACCAAGCGGGGCAGTATCCCGGCGAAAGGCATCCTGCCTCCTGGTATAGCCGGGTTTCATCCCCGCTTCAAGGGATATTCTTATGACCCGGACAAATCCCGCAAACTGCTTGAGGATGCCGGTTATGCCCAGGGTCGCGGCATCCCTCCCATTGAGATATGGACGGTAGCAAAGACTGAAAGTGTACAGAAAGAACTAACGGCATACCAACAATATCTGGCTAATATAGGCATTCAGCTGGTTCCAAGGGTGGCAGAAAACTGGAGCAAGTTTATAAAATTTATCAATGAAAAGATGGCACCCATGTATTATGCGGCATGGTATGCAGACTATCCTGATCCGGACAATTTCCTCTATGTTTTGTGCCACTCCAAGAGCAAGACCAATCGAATGGGCTATCATAACCCGGATGTCGATGGACTGCTGGATCAGGCTCGACAGGAATGGGATTATATGAAACGCGTGGAACTATATCGGGAGGTAGAGAAGATAGTGATGCGCGATGCACCAATCATCTGCCAGCATGTTAACAGCTTTAATTACCTGTTCCAGCCCTGGGTAAAGGGGGTGGAGGTCAGTTACCTGGGAGCCGAGTATATTCAATTCCAAAATGTGTGGATTGACCGCCAGTAATTCGTTGCACAAATAAAATCCAGATAGAAAAAAAGCTTCTTGTTTTGGCAAATTTTGAAGCCATAAGAAAAAGGGCACATTGGCTCAGGGGAAAGATTGCTATATCACGTGCGATCATATAGTAAAATTGGACTTCAGGGGATGGTTTCCATAACCATGATGCATGAGCCTGATTAAAGGGCTACGGGATAATAAGAGCTGATTTGGGAAACAGCCGAAATGATATAAGCGACCATAGTGCCGGATGGCCAGGAAATAATGGAAAAATCGTATGCACCCTCTCGGAGGAGAGCTGCGATGAAGGACGATATCTAACCCGATTCCATTAAATTGCCCAATAAAATTGGGAGATATTTTATCACTCACCCCTGCAAATGATGATCCACCTCGACTTCTCCAAACCGAAACTCAATTAACAATTGCACCGAATCTAGGCTCATATAGCGAAGATGAGCAGGAGAATGTATCGGCCGGAAAACTTTTCTGGTGGCCCTGTTCGATTATTTCCTCACCATTAAGATCGAGAATCTTTAAATAATCGAGATTGAGATATAGTTATTGATAGAGGGTAATTCCCGTAAAACTTGACATCAAATGAAACTAGCTATAAAGTTCAATTAAATTTATAAAAGGGCAACTTCCAATGTTTAGGTTTATTCGTACATATAATATTGTTAGTTTTGCTCACCTTATCGGGAATTATCCCTTATACATAACCAACCGAATTATTGAGGTGAAACTGGATGATAGCTGGGGAGGGCGTTCCCAAGGCCTGAGCATGCATGCTTGTTCCCAATGAATTAATAGGGATTTTCGTCATAAATCATGATAATAAAGGTTGATAATAGTTTTTGATTGACCGCAACCATGGCTTTTAATATCATGAGTAATGCGCATTTTTTCCTGAAAATTTGCAATGATGCCCATGGTGGGGCTGAAAGTTTTATGGATGTGCAGGACGCGTACCTTATGAAGTGAAAAGATTGAAGTATTCGAGAAGCTTTTGTCCGTGCCCATCCAGAGTGCGAAGATAAAATTGTAGTTTTTCGGTATTGCCCGCGGATAATAGCATCCTGCGAGACCCAAGATTAAAATAAGAAATGGAGGAAAAGTTATGACCCAGCAAGTAAACAAACCCAAGTACATCTGGATGGATGGTAAATTCGTGCTTTTCGAGGAGGCGACGATTCACGTCATGTCGCCGTGCGCCCGTTACGGCTCCAATGTTTTCGAAGGAATACGGGCTTACTGGAACGATCAGAAGGAAGAGCTATATTGCTTTCGGCTGCACGAGCACTATGTGCGGCTGGCTGAATCCATGAAGGTCATGCACTTTAAGCTTCCCCACACAGTTGAGGATAACATTCGTTTTCTGCTGGAGACGCTTCGCAAGAACGAACTGCGGGAGGACACCCATATCCGTCATGAGGTGCTTGTCAATGGATTTGGCGGTTTTGGCGATACGGAGCCCCTCAGCATGTTCATTGCGCCCATGCCACGTGGCCGCTTTTTCGACATAGAAAAGGGCATCAGCTGCTGTGTCAGTTCATGGCAGCGCATTTCAGACGGCAGTATCCCCCCGAGGGTAAAGGCTGGCGCTAATTACCAAAACGGGCACCTTGCCAAACTGTGGGCGCGCAATACCGGTTTTGATGATGCATTGCTCCTCAATGAACGGGGGAAAGTGGCCGAGGCGCCAGGGGCGTGCCTGTTCGCAGTCCGCAAGGGTATACTCATAACGCCGCCTGTCACCCATGGAATCCTGGAAAGTGTGACGCGTGAGTCTATAATCCACCTGGCCCGTGAGGAGCTGGGGCAGGAAGTAGTCGAGCGCGAAATCGACCGGACAGAACTCTACGTGGCTGAAGAAGCCTTTTTATGCGGCAGCGGTGCCGAAGTTGTTCCCATTACAGCTATTGACGGAATAAACCTTCAATCCGCACAAGCCAACGCACTTACACGACGCATCCAGAACTACTACTTTGAGACTGTCCGGGGCAATAACCGGAAATATATGGATTGGCTTGTGCCCGTTTATAAGGCAATTGCCACCGGGTAAACGGCAAATATGCTATGCCCTTAAGAGTGCAAAAAAGATGATAATTGGACCAATCATAAAGGCGAGAGATAGCCCAGGCGCATAAAAGAAAGCTTCTTTACCCCAGAGGCAGTACGTGGTAATCATTTTAGATTCTTTTTATTGTGGAGGAAAATAGATTTTATCCGCTTTCTAGATGAACTGAAAAGAATGATTTTCATATAAATTCAGCCATTTGCCGAGGTAATCTATGAAGGGTTACTCTGACTTATTTAGGTGAGCGCGGCTCTATTGAGTTACCCTGAATTGGTCTGTCCGGAGTTTAAAGATTTAAAATTCGGAACATGTATAACTCAGTGCCTTTTTTTACTCCTCTAAATTATTCTTTTTAGGGTAGGGGGGTGGTTTGTCGTCCGCAGTGCAACTTCCTTGATTTTGTAATTTTTGTACTTGCTCGAAGTGGAATTTTTCCATCTTTGAATTGCCCATAAAACGGAAATGCTGTCCCAGGCAATAATGCGACATACAGCGCTTTCCCATGCGGTCATATACCCGCCCCATGTGGTAAAAGAGGTTGCGATATCTGGGATCTCGCTCCTCCAATTGTCGAAACATGGCTAGGGCTTCAGAGTTGTTATCCAATTCCTCATGAGCCCTTCCCAGATAAAATAGTGCATCAGTGTCCTCATTATCGAGTTGGAGCGCGACCTGGAGCGTGCGCACAGCCTCCCGGAATCGCCCCCATTCGAAGTAACATCTCCCCAGTTCCTTGAGGACTTCGGCGCTGCCATAATCCAGCTTGCTGGCCCTATAGAGTGCGGTGGCCGCCGTATAAAGATCTCCCTTTTCCCTCAGGGCCATCCCCAGTCCAAAAAGGGCATTCCTGTTGCGTGGATCTGTAGCCATGTTGGATTGGAAGACCCGGATGGCCGCCTCGGTCCCCCGATTAATAACCATCATCCGCGCGCGGACATAACCGTAATCTATTAATGAGGTTTGCTGATTGGTGGAAACTTCCAGCCCGGACATCAATCCTTCCATCCGGGCCATGCGCACATCTTCCAAGGGATGGGTTAAGAGATAATGCGGCACGTCGGGAAGGATAGTAGATTCCTGTTTAAATCTTTTCATTAATTGTACCATCGCCTGCGGAGGAAAGCCCGCTTTTGCCATCATCCGTAGCCCGCCCGCATCGGCCTCTTCCTCATGTTCTCGGCTATATTTCAGGGCGAGGCTTTGAGCCGCCGCCATGGGAATGGCAACGGAAGCCTGTGCGCCTCTTGAAGATCGTGCCAAAACTGCTCCGATAATCATGGCCATCAACGTGGCAAACCCAAGTTTTTTCTGCTGGGTGATCATTTGAGATATATGGCGCGAAATTCCATGGGTGATCTCATGAGCCATTACACCTGCAAGCTCGTTTTCATCCGCGGTGAAAGCCAGGAGACCGCTGGTTAAAAAAATCAATCCGCCAGGAAGATTGAAAGCATTTGGTGTATCGCTCTTGATCACAAAAAACTGAAAATCAAAGGGGGTTTTGCCCGCATGGCGAATGAGCCTCTTGCCTATTTCCCGGACCACACGGTTGGGAAGGTAGTCTTCCATAAAAACCAGATTCTTTCGAGCATCTCTAAGGATCTTTCGGCCTATTTGAATTTCTTCCGGGATCGACATGGCGCTCACTGAAAGTGGAAGCACCCACTGCCAGCCCAATGCGCATACAACAAGCCATATGACGGCCCGGATCGACCATCTACTTCGGAGAATTGCAATATTTGTTTTATCCATGCTGTCCCCAAATAGCAAAAATCCAATAAAATCCCTGCGAGAAACGGTAGCAATTCAGATATATTGCCAGATTTTCACTATATATATCATATCATGCAGACATCAAATCCACAATTGATTATGGCAGGTTTTAGTTTTTTTTAGTGTTTTTGAGGGATTCGGTGCGGAAATGAGCCTTTTAATTGCGTGCCCGCCGGGGGGAGATGATCGTTGAATTCTTGGACTAAACTCAGGCCCTACCCTTCATTTCCTTTTAACGGGAATGTAGTCTGTGCTGAGCGGGGAGGGCGTTAAAACCGGGGGGGTGGTCGGTAACCGATTTCCCTCGCATACCCGCCTGCTGCTGCTGAAAAATACTTGATTCTCCGTAAAAATGTTGTTATAATAACAAAAAGTGAAGCTTGTTTCAATCCGAAAGCCTGTAGACCGGCGGGGCAAGAGAAAAAGTAGGGTACAGACATTTTGAAGTGCAAGGCGTTATTACCGCTTCCTCGAACAGGGAGCGGTTGTTTCTTCTGTCAAAGTGTAAACCCGGCTTGAAGTAACGTCACAGAGAGAGGAGGTGAAAACTTTGGCAGAAGGAATGGTGAAATGGTTCAACGACCAGAAAGGGTTCGGCTTCATCGAGAAAGATGAAGGCGGCGACGTTTTTGTCCATTTTAGTGTAATAAAAACCATGGGCTTCAAATCCTTACGGGAAGGCCAGCGCGTGCGCTTCGATATTGAGCAGGGCAAAAAAGGTCCTGCGGCAGCGAATGTACAACCCCTGTAAGAGATTCAGCAAGGGTACCTGGTGACTGAAGGCGCCTCGTTATCACAAATAATGAGGCGCTTTCCTTTTGTTTGGGGGCGATATCTTCGCCGGCACCACGTGTCATCCTTGTGTGGTGTTTCTTTTCACTGTTTGCATTCGGGCAGGGAACCCGCCTCCAGGGACCGCGGGGATGGACGGAGGCGGGAGGAAACGCCCGTGATTGTCATGAGGCGCATCGGTCTTTATGCCTGGATGATTGTTTTCATGGACAGCGGAGCCCGAGGAGGAGGCGGCGAGCGACTGCGAACGCGACCATGGCATGCCTCCCCGGAGAAATTACACCACTTTTACACCAAGGGCGCGGTGTAAGATAAAGCCTTTAAAATAAATATCTTATACGATTTTACACCTTACACCACGCAGGGGGAGGGGGAAAGAATACCCCTCTCCTCTCTCTCTTACTGGTGTAATTTGCCATAATCCATTAACCGGTGCGGCTTTGCGGTGCACCACCATGGTGGTGTAAACAATGTATTAATATCCTATCTAAACTTTTTATGGCAGTAGAAAATACAAGATAAATAGCAGCTATACGTAACAAATGCTGTTTTTTCTATTGATTTTGGTGAGTTACAGGGGGTTTTCCGTTTTGATTTTCCTTATCTAAAAACCATTTGATAATGCATTGCTTATCTGCTTAGCGAACATACTATAAGGCATGAGTTTCGTCAAAATTATGGTTCATCCGACTAAAGCGTACTTTGTCTCATGAATAGCCATGATTTTGAG
>CAZTAS010000073.1:0-25651 GCA_964611635.1 uncultured Thermodesulfobacteriota bacterium | reverse complement strand
TGCCCAAAAGGGATCAAAAAGAAGCTGTGCCAAGATCAATGTCTATTTTTGGGGTCTCACAAAACCTTGACAAAGTGGCTCAAAGGGTGGTAAATAAATTAAGAATTTTCTCAACGCTAGCTCCAATGCTTCATCCAAAGTGCGAATTTTCATAATTCGTGGGTAAGGGTTGCATTGGAAACCGATCGTTTAGTTGAAATCTCAGCTGCTTCAGAAAGATTCTAAAAATATTTTCTAAGCTACAAAGCAAAACTAGGAGGTATGAAATTGGCAAACCATCCATCGGCCTTAAAGAGAGCACGTCAAAACCGAAAAAGGCAACTAAGAAACAGTGCGATCGCATCCTCAGTTAAAACGCAGGTAAAGAAGGTCCTTTTAGCTATTGAGAACAAAAACGCTCAAGAAGCCACAGAGCAACTTCAAAAAGCTGCCTCCGCCCTCCAAAAGGGAGCATCCAAGGGGGCGATGCATCGGAACAAGGCTTCCCGTAAAATATCGCGCCTCTCCCGGAAAGTCCACCAACTGATTTCAGCTCAAGCGTCCTGAGGAGGAAAGGACATCCCGCTTTCCGCACATTCATTATGAAATCAATTTCACCCTCACGAGGGTGAATTCACAGGGGTAAGCATCCAGTGCTTCCACTTTACGATCCCGCGGAGGATAGTGCTGGACAAAAAAGCTGACTCCGGTCGTGTGAATTCAAACCTGAATGAAAACGGCGCGGTATAATAGTTGCAACAGCAAAAGGGCGCGGGAAGTGCCGCGTTCACTTACCTTTCCTGCACAAGTTCAATATCAGACTTTCCATGATTAGCCGAGAGTTCAGGCGGCTGGATTTAAGTGCCAGGTCTATCCGGGCTAGCATAAGAATAGCGGATAATAGATCTTTTTCGGAAAAGCGTCGGCCGAATCGGTGAAGCTTTTCCACCAACCATGAGGTTATGCCTAAATCTTTCTGTATGGCGTCTTTGGATTTACCTTTGATCTTTAGCTGTTTTACTTGCCAGATGAGCCGGATTTGCCGGGCAACCATACCGAGGACTTTCAGGGGCTCATCCTGATCTCCCGCCTCCAGCAGCTTGCCCAGGATACGAAGTGATCTCTCTGCATCGCGCTCTCCCATTGCGTCAACCAGTTCGAAAACTGAAAATGACCGAGAGTCTATGGCTACTTTTCGAATGTCCGCCGCGTTAATGGCCCTGCGATCCTCTGCATACAGGACCAATTTTTCGAGCTCCCCCTTGAGGGTCTCCATCTGACTCCCCACCAGTTCCACCATTGCAACAGCTGCATCCCTGCTCAGTTCTTTTCCAGCTAGCCGAGCCTGATCTTGCAGCCACCGTGGCAGTTCCTTCTCGTGCAAAGGCCGGAATTCCACCAGAGCACCGGATCGCTCCAACGCCTTGAAAAAATCGCTCCTCCGGTCGATGGTCTCGGCGGTGAAGACAAGGCAGGTAAAATCAGCCGGCGCGTCCAGGTACGGCACAAGGCGCCTCAACTCCGGTTTAGACATTTCATCGGATGCCTTTACAGTTATCATCTGCCGCTTGGCCATCATAGGGAGTGTTTGCGCGATCATCAACAATTTATCCGCCTGAACTTCCGTGCCGTAAAAAATGATTTCGCTGCGGGAACTGGAGGCCTCCCGGCCGAACAGGACCCTCCTAATTGCCTCCAGGGTGCTATTCATGCTGAGTTTCTCTTCCCCGTAAAGGTAATAAAAGGGGCGAACAATGTCTTTCTGAAGCTCCTTTTCGAGCTCCCACGGCTTCATTGAAGAACCTTTTGGTATTTCTCAAACCATATCCGGCTTCGGTGCCAGTTAATGTCCCGGATATTCAATTTGAAAATCACTAAATAATGACAATGTCTTAGCCATCAAAACAGTCGAGGCGTCCAGCACCCCTTTTTTCATGCCTTAAAGGGATAGCATAACTATGCCGGCCGTGATTTCTTACGGGCGGTAAGCCCGTGAGGCTTCCTCTATTTATGCACAGTCAGTATTTACTCAAAACCCACGCAATATCCCATCGGCAATGATCAGCGCTGCATCGAAGCTGAGGGCCTCCAGAGCGGCTTTTTTCTCCCGCTCTGTTGCCTCGATGGTATTTTGCACCCGGTATGTCCGGGTCAGCTCGAGTCCTTTGGCTTTCCACTGGTTCGCGCTCCCTCCCTGCTGCTCCAGAGCAGCATCAAGTACTATCGTGATCCTGTATTCCCGGGCAGTTAGATTGCGTCGAAATGAGATGGGCTTTATATCCAGTGAACGAATGGTACACCGAAGGCGCGCTTCGGTTTCTCTGGTAGACTTCTTGAGGGGCCAGCCCTCAAGGATGAAACGGTGGGTAATGGCCTTGGCCAGAATCAGATCCAGCCCTAAATATCGCGTATGATTTTCGATAATGGGGCCGGCCAGCACATGTTGATCAACCTCTCTGGAGGGGCGTCCACCGACAAAATGATACCCGCACCCGGCCAAGGATACAATCATTATGGCGGCCGCGATAAAATATGCTCCCCTTGCCTTTTCCCAGATCATACAACCACGTTGACAAGGCGATCAGGAACCACTATGACTTTTCTTGGTTCTCGACCCGCCAGCAGTGAGACGATACGGCCATCCTCCAGTGCCGCCCGTCGCATTACCTCCTCCCTAGAGCCTGCTGGCAAAGTAATCCGGCTTCGCACCTTGCCGTTGACCTGGATTACGACGAGCACTTCCTCCTGGCGAACGGCCTCCGGGTCGAATTCAGGCCAGCTCATGCGAATGATACTTTCCTGGTGACCCAGCGCCCGCCAGATCTCTTCGGAAATGTGGGGCGTGATGATGCTAAGCATGATGGTAAGGGTCTCCAGTGCGAAGCGCATAACCTGCTTTTCCTTTTCAGTACGGACCTGGGAGGGGTGCAGCCGGCTAATCTCGTTGCACAGCTCATTAATGCGGGCAATGGCCGTATTGAAATGCCAACGACCGTCAACGTCTTCTGTAAGGCGCTTGAGTGTCCGGTGGGTCCAGATGTATAAATTTCGGAAGGCTCCTTCCAGATCCTCAACACGCCCATGATAAGGCTTCACCTCTCGGATCCCATCGAGTTGGTTGTGAACCAAGCGCCAAAACCTGTGGAGAAACCGGTTGGCCCCCGAAACCCCTTGATCGGTCCATTCAAGATCTTTTTCGGGGGGCGAGTCGCTAAGGATGAAATAACGGATCGTGTCCACGCCGAATTTTTCGATGATCAGGTCGGGATCCACTACATTCCCCAGTGACTTGGACATCTTGACGATTTTTTCCACCTTTTCGCTGTATTTCAGTACCATTCCCTGTGTCAACAGCCGCAAGTAAGGCTCCCCATCTTTAACGAGCCCAATGTCACGCAAGAACATGGTATAAAAACGGCTGTAGAGCAAGTGCAGGATGGCGTGCTCGATCCCACCTATATATTGGTCCACAGGCATCCAGTAATCGATAACTTCGCGGTCAACGGGCCCCTTTTCGAATCGCGGGCAACAATAACGCAGAAAATACCAGGACGAATCAATGAAGGTATCCATAGTTTCCGCGGCCCTTCGTCCCGGTTTGCCGCAGCTTGGACAGGGTGCCCGAAGAAACTCCTCGTCATACGGGAGTGGTGAGGCGCCTCCTTCTCGTAATGTAAGGTCCAACGGGAGGATCACCGGGAGGTCTTCGTAAGGCACGGGTACTGTGCTGCAGCTTTCACAGCTTATCATGGGGATGGGGGTTCCCCAGTATCTCTGGCGCGAGATTAACCAGTCGCGCATCCTGTAGTTGACAGTACGGTTGCCGATCCCCTTGGCCTCGAGTTCGTCGGCAAAAGCCTCGATGGCTTCGCTGCTTCTCAACCCGTTGAACTTTCCCGAGTTGACCATATAGCCTTCTTCCACGAAAGCCTCGGGCATAGTTTCTTCATCCAACCCGCGGTCAAAAGGATGAATAACTACCCGAACCGGAAGCTCGTATTTCCGGGCAAAATCCAAGTCCCGCTGATCATGGGCTGGAACCGCCATTATGGCGCCTGTGCCGTATTCCATAAGGACGAAGTTGGCCACCCAGATGGGAATTTTCTCCTGAGTCATAGGATTGATGGCGTAAGCACCAGTAAAGACTCCCAGCTTCTCCGTGGCCTCGTCGGACCGCACTTCCCGACCCTGGCGGGTGACCTGATGTATGAGTTGTTCAACTTCACGCTCTCTAGGAGTGCCCCGGGTAAGCTCCCGGCAAAGCGGGTGTTCCGGTGACAAGAGCATGAAGGTTGCACCAAAGAGCGTGTCCTGTCGAGTAGTAAAAATCCTTATAGGAGGGCCTCCATCGGTGCGGGGGAAGTCCACATTGGCGCCGTAGCTCTTGCCGATCCAGTTTTTCTGCATGCTCAAAACCCGCTCGGGCCATTCGCCCGCAAGGGCATCACACCCCTGGAGAAGCTCCTCGATATAATTCGTGATTTTCAGGAACCACTGCCCGTCCAGCTCTTTCTGGGTGACTTCCTCACCGCATCTCCAGCAGCAACCGGCCTCCACCTGTTCGTTGGCCAATACAGTCTGACAATTCTCGCACCAGTTTACTAGAGCATGGCTCTGATACGCCAATCCCCGTTCATACATCTTCAGAAAGGTCCACTGGTTCCATCGATAATACTCAGGATGGCAAGTTGCGATCTCCCGATCCCAGTCATAAGAGAACCCCATTTTTTTCAGCTGCTGGCCCATGTAGCGGATATTCTCAAACGTCCACTGAGCAGGGTGAACCCCCTTCTCGATGGCAGCGTTTTCTGCCGGCATTCCAAAAGCATCCCATCCCATGGGATGGAGAACGTTAAATCCTTTCATAATCTTGAATCGAGCCACCAGGTCTCCAATGGTGTAGTTGCGCACGTGGCCCATGTGGATGCGTCCCGAAGGATAGGGAAACATCTCCAGCACGTAATACTTAGACTTGGATGTATCTTCGCTTACCCTGAATAGCTTGTTTTCTTGCCAATACTTCTGCCAGTGGGGCTCGATTTTTTTTGGATCATATCGCGCATCCATGATCGCCATGTCTCCTTTAAAGCTTCATTGCTCGGAGGTTTTTTTAGATTCTTGTGTATACCTCTGGTCCAGGATCTCCACTTTGACTTTCTTCATGATTCTCTCCCGGAGGCTCTGCACAGCGTCATCTTGGAGGGATTTTATCAGATTGGCATAAATTTTGTTCTTTACCTTTTCAAAGGGCTTGGCCTTGGCAGGCTTTCGGTCTTCCAATTTGATAATATGATAGCCATACCTCGTCCAGACCACACCGCTGATCTCACCTTTTTTCAGCTCAAAAGCGGCTTTCTCGAAGCTGGGGAGCATTTTCCCGCGGGAAAACCAGCCCAGCAATCCTCCCTTACTGGCATCGGGGGCAATGGATCGGTCCCGCGCCAACTGTGAGAAAACTTTCTCGTTTTTCAGCAGCACAAGAATCTCTTCTGCCTCTTTCTTGGTCCGGACAAGGATGTGGCGGGCCAGCACCTCCTCTGGCTGCATGTAATCGCTGATGTGTTCCTGATAATAAGCCCTGAGATCATCCTCGGAAGGCGGCTTTCGCTCTTCCCGAATGAAGTATAAAACCAGTTGCTTGGATAAAAAATTGCGCTCTATGGTGGCTAGCCGCGCTTGGATTGTGGTATCCTTGTCCAAACCGATTTTGCGGGCTTCCATTTCGAACAGATGTAAATCGATCAGCTTTTGCAGGAGATCTTTTCGCCCTTCGGGCGTTGAATATTCCGTCCTGAATTCCAAAGGGATAGTCATCAAGGCTTGCCTGAGATCGAACAGAGTGATTACCTGATCACCCACTTTAGCTAGCACCGTGGACGGATCTTCCCTGGTTTTGGCCTTTTCTCCGGCATGGACAAATCCTGTTAATATCATAGTCATAGTTGCGGCCAGAAGGGTAATCAAAAAACTCGATGATTTCATTCTTTTCTGTTCCTCCTTAATGGATGAATCCTTATATTGTTATTGTGCGAAATAATTAATGAAAGTCTCCGAGGATTTTCCCCGGAGACAGTTTTTCATTCTATGGTTAATGGGTGCGGGAAAGGAAATGGACTACTCGCATCTTTGTAATCCATATCACACAGCCCTTTGCAATGCAACAGTGTTTATATTTTTCTTTACTTGCCTGCCTTATTTTACCTCTGAGGGCCCAGCCAGTATGAGCTGGATCTTAGCGCGTCCGTAAAAATAAATAACCAGAATGGCTGTCCCAATTACTTCGGGTACAAACCATTCGGGACCATGCACATATTTGAGCCATAGGGCATGAAAATATCCCATGCTATCATGGGTGGACAGCCCACGGTCAAATTGAAAGCCCAGCAACGGGAAAAACAGTGTTCTTGGGTGGCTCCAATTAGAGTCGAGAGCCAGGTGACCCAGTATAATCCAGGCATAGGGGCTCCAATCCCGCCGCCACAGATAAGTGAACAGGATTTCCACCCCGGAAAACAGCATGGTATGGGCAAACAGCCTGGATGTGTTATAACCTTTCAAAACCGTCAAGACCAGAAATTTATCCACCATGTCCGGTAGCAGAGCAGCCAGGCACAAAGGCCAAAAAGTCACATTCCAGCGCGCAAAACGGTGAGGAAATGACCATTTCAGCAAGACGACAGTTCCCAGGGTTATGCCGACATGGCCAGGGATAAACAATAATGTTCCTCCAGGTGCTTCCGACAGGGTGGGCTGTGCCCACCGCATTTTCAGGGTTGCTCCAGGAATGAAATTTTATCATCTTTGCGATATACCAGCGCCTGGCTGATGGCGATGAGCCGACCTTGATCGTCACGGACGCGGATGTCGTATGTAGCGGTGCGCCGGGAACGGCTCTGCTCCCGGGCCTCGGCCTGCAGCATGGATCCCATGGAAGGTGAAGCCACGTAAGTGATGTTCATATTGAGGGCAACGGCCACGGTTCCGTGAGAGTTGGCGGCCATCTCGAACGCCTCGTCCATCAGCGAGAAAATGGCACCTCCATGCGGCCTGTCGAATATGTTGGCCTGGTGGGGCTCCAGGCTCATCTCCACCAAGGCGAATCCCTCGCTCACCTCAACCACACGAATCCCCAGATGTCGGGCAAACGGCTCCTCTTCACCCCTCCGGCGAAGGGTCTGAAAAAGGATTTCTTTCAATTCAGTCCTCCTCTGCGATCTCTGCGCTCTCCGCGGTAAATTGTTGATCAGTTTCCATTGCCCTCCGCCGTCGAATCCATAAACAACGTCCTTGCCTCTCCTGTACGGGCGAACAGGATGATAGTCTCTTTTACCGGTTTTTCTGTAGTTTTTGCCAAGGATCGCGCATAGAGCCGGAGCTGGGGCCAGTAAGCGGCCGCCCTTTCTTCCAGAGCGCGATCTTCCACATCATCGGTCTTGTAATCAACCACCACCAGGCCGTCCTCTTCTTCGATGACGAGATCCACTGATCCTTCCACGATTTTCCCTTCGATAAGCGCGGAAAGGGGAACCTCCCGATGGAGACGACGAGCCGCCCTAGCCCTGGCCATCAAGGGGTTGTGCAGGCAATTGAGGGCCATCTGAAGCAGCAAGTTTTCCTTCCCTTTTAGGCTATAGATGGTCGCCGCGTGCCGAACCCTTCGCTCAAGGCCCGCTCCCTCCTGTAATTCCACGGCCTCCATGACCGCATGGAAGGCTCGTCCCAAATCGAGGGAGTCCGGGCCGGCCGAGGTGAGTGTGGTATCGCCGCCTGGAGGCAGTCTTTCCGCTCCTGAGGGCGCGATTAAATTGATGGAGCATGGCGTTTTAGCCAGCAGGCGTTCCCGTTGCTCCTTCCAGCATTGGTATCTTTCCAGATCGTCATCCCGGTGCTCATCCCCGGAAGCCACTTTTTCCCGCGGTGGCTGAAGTTGGGCTGGCGGTTTGATGGTAACAGCCATGGGCGGTATGTCGACCAGGGCCTCAGCCAAGTGCACACCATAGCTTTTTTCTTTTGCCGGAAACTCCGGTATTACAAGCCAGTCTTGCGCCCGGGTGGATGCCACGTACAAAAGCCTCAGGTCCTCCGCCTCCTCACGGACTTTGTTCCATTCAAGCGCTTTGCTGTATCCAGGAGTGCAGAAACTGCTTTTTTTGCCCCCCATGGAGAGGTCCAACCGGCCTTCCACCCAGTTGGCGATGCAGTCGCTCCAATGATTTGGGGAACTCATCAGGTTGGCCAGGATTACCACCGGAAACTCCAGCCCCTTGGCCTTATGGATGGTGAGTAAGCTTACCGCATCATTCTCCCCACCTGATGCAGGGAAATCCTCCTCCTGGTGCTCCTCGCGTCGCATCTGGTCAAGCCAGTAGACAAAGCGGCGGAAAGAAATCCCGCCCATCCCGAAGACCCGGGCCTGCTCCCTTAACTTGTACAGATTGGAGATGGCCTGCTGTCCGCCGGGCTCCAAGTAGAGGCGTTCAAGGGCCCTCGTTCGCTCCAGGAAAAGCCCCACAACCCTGGCGATTGGCAGCGTGTTCCGGATAGAATGGAGTTCCCGCAGAATGAGAAAAGCCTGCCCCATCGCCGAAGCCTCGGCTGGGCAACCTCGCTGGTAATTCAGGACACCTCCCCCGGCCCTGTAAATGAAGATCTCTTCGTCTGAGACGCCGAAATAGCTGGATCGCAGCGCAGCCACCAGGGCCAGCTCATCCCGAGGATTATCAACCGCCGACAGCACCACTGCCAGATCCGCTATTTCATCCCGGCGGTAGAATCTCCGCCCCGCCTCTATCCGATAGGGAATCTCTCTGGCTCTGAGGGCTTCCTCATAAAATTCAATTTTGCTGGATATAGGGAACAAGATGGCAAAATCCTCGAACCGGGCGGGCCGCCATTGTCCTGTATCTATTTCACGGACCGTCCACCCCGGAGATGCTATGGCCTCGGCGATCCGCTCCGCCTCCATCCGGCGAACCGCATCGATGTCGGACTCTCCTGGCTCAAGTTCTACCGCAAGGCGCCGCACCGTTTCGCCACGGCCATCGTCGGCCCGGAAAGGATACAGGTCCTCATAACGCGGCTGGTAATTGCCATCGTACGGTGGCTTGATTAGCGGTCGAAAAGCTTCGTTGACCCAGCGGATAACTCCGGGCACCGACCGGAAGTTCTGGACAACGGGGATGATTTCACCCTGTCGTGCCAGTATTTCGCGGGCGCGGGCATAAAGCTCCAGATCGGCCCGGCGAAAGCGGTAAATGGATTGCTTGGGGTCCCCCACCAAGAAAAGTTTTCCGGGAGACAGCCGCACATCCTCCCAGCGGGCCGCCCGTGGACTGTCTTCCGCCAGAAAAAAGATGATTTCCACCTGAAGGGGGTCCGTATCCTGGAACTCATCCACCATAATGTATTTGAACCGCTCCTGGAATTGCCCCCGCACATCGAAATTATTTTCCAGCAGGTCGCGGGCCCGGATTAGCAAATCATGGAAATCCAACTGTCCGCGCCTCAGCTTTTCCTGCTGTATATGGTACACGAATCCGGACAGCTCCTGAAAGAGTTCCATGGCTACTCGACAGCATGTATCCTCTCGGAACCTCTCCAGGTGATCTTTCAGCTGTTTGCATAGGTGCTTTTGATTATCGCACGCCTCCCCCGGCTTCCAGTTTTTCTTATTTCCTCTACGTGTGAGGACGGTCATTTCATTAAGGATGAACCCAAGGGAATCCTCTTTATCCAGGGAGAGGATTTTCTTCAGCTGCAGCTCCAGTTGTTCTATATGTTTGAATCCACCATCTGAAGGCACGCAGCAGGCCGGTTTCAATTTCTTGAGGCTTTCCACAGACTCCTGGAAACATTGGAGGAATTCTTCAGAGTCGGGCATATGGGGAGCTTTTCCCATTGATAAAGGGAGGAGTTCACGGTGATGGTAAAGGTGCATTGCAATTTTTTCCATTTGCCCGGTAGTGATGCCCAATAGGAGGGCCTGTCTAATTCCTTCGGCGCCGTTCTCCATCCTGAAGGCCAACCACTGCTCCCACTGTTCGTCCAAGAGGAGTCGATTTCCCATCTCGTCCATGATGGAAAAGTCGGGGTCGATACCGGCCTCTACCGGACATTCCCGCAGGATGGCAGCGGCAAAGGCATGAATGGTGGATATCCATGCCCGATCCAGGTTCCATATGGCCCTTTGGAGACGAGGGTGCTTACGTGTTTCCTGTTCCAATCGCTCTCTAATTCGCAGCTTCAACTCGGCGGATGCCTTTTCGGTGAATGTTATGACCACCAGGTTTTCCATCTCCGTGTTAGGGTCAGATTGGAGGATATCCACCACGCGATCAACCAGAAGGGTTGTCTTGCCCGTTCCGGCCCCGGCCTCCACGCACAGGCACCGATCTCGGTACTTTACGGCCCTTTCCCGCTGTTTCCCATCCACAGGTGTTTCGGGAATTGGTTGGTTTTGCTTCATTCTCATGGTTATGCCGCCCGGATGCTCCTGAGTCGTTGAAACGGAGCCAGAGCAGGGTCGTTTTTTTTGAGGCGCAGCACCGAATTTCTCGCGGACCCGCATGCGGCTTTGTAATCGCATTCCCGGCAGGCATCTTCCTCCCCGGCCGGCATGAAAAGGCCGCTCAGAATACCCTGCACTATGATTGCCACGATCTCCTGTAATTTATCTTCCATAGCGTGGATGTCTTCAGAAGAGAGTTCGTCTCTCCTGAATCCACCTTGGCGGCCGATATAATAGTACTGAGCCTCAACATCGTGCACCCCTATGGAGGTCAGAATTTGCCGGGCTGCAAGAGCATATACAGGAAGCTGAATCTGGCGGCCACCACGGAAATCTTGCGGTTTGAATCCCCGCCTTCCGCTCTTATAATCCACAATGCGGGCAGATCGGCCATCCCGCGATAAATCGATGCGGTCCACACGGCCCTGGATTGTCACTAGAGTTTGGGCATCTAGCTGGAGCTTGAGGGGGGTCAATTCCAGGTCAGTGCATGTTTGTCCGTGAGGCTTGGGCGGGAAACTCACTTCCACATAACGCGGGATGAACCTTCCATCCCCTGCAAGCTCCTCATGGATGAACTCCTCCATTTCCGCCCGAAGCCCTTTTTTCTCCAGTTCCCAGGCCATCTTATGACCTGTGAGACCCACAGCCTTCTGCCACTCGCACCATCGATCAACCACTCGGAGCATGCGTTTCCGGTAACTGTCCAGGCGGGAGCTAAGGAGTGGGGCTTCACCGCTGTCAACGATCTGCTGATAAAAATCCCGCAATATCCAGTGAACCAGCCGGCCCCGTTCTCGGGCCGGAAAGGTCAATGCCAGTTCGGGCTCCTGCAGTGGGTCGAGAAACAACACGTGGCGAAGGTAGTAACGGAAAGGGCATCTGGCATAGTCTTCCAGAGCAGTGAGGCTGAGCATCACGCGGGCCGGGTGAAAACACTGGCGAAGGATTTCGTGGGCCTGTTCACCCAGCAATGCGCCATCGTAGGGAGTCAGCCGTGGTATAGCATGCCTAGAGGCATGTGCTTCTCTGGCTGCGCGAAAAACAGGGGAAAGCCGCTCAAGGCATCTGAGGGCCGATTCACAGTCCTCATCCAGTCTCGCCAGATGATATTCCCCCTCATCCAGCGCATCTGCATCCTCCGGGTGCTTCGGGAGATAAAGCGGAATCCAGCGGTACCATGATGAACCCTTGATATTACTTAGGTTCATGCGCTTCCCCTCCAGGGTCTCGGCCAGGTGGAAGAGGAAGCCTGAAGGCGCCCTGGCTCTGCCCGTCACAGGCTCCAGGCGCGGATGTGTGAGAATCAACCGCTCTCGCGCAGCGCCAACAGCCAGCATAAAAAGCAATTTTTCCTCCGCGTGCCTCCTGAATTGCAGCTTTAAGGCTTGTGAGTCACCCCGCTGATGTCCCAATGCCTGCCGCTCGACATCAGAAAGAATGGGATCGGGGCGGATGGGCGCTGGAAAGACGCCGTCTGCCAGCCCTGGGACGAAAAGCACTCGAAAGGAAATACCCCTGGACTCCATAAGACCGCATACGTGCACCCCGCTGCGCTGGAACATACCCATCCGACGGCTTTTCTGAGCAAGAGTCCTGGCCACCGCTTCCCGGAAATCGGCTATCGTCGCCTCCGGGGCAATGTTATCCAGGATGCGGAATTCCTCCACGGCTTTCTGAACTTCTTCTAATCCGTCGGAGTCGGAAAGGATATATCGCCGGATCAACCTCAGCGTGTGTTCCACCCACTGGGACCAAGAAGCTCCGGCACGCAGCGAATCCAAATCCTCCAGCAGGATATTCATGAAACGTCGAAAAAGAACGATCTGTTTTTGCTTTTCTTCCCTTACCCTTGCAGCGTCCCCGGCTTCTTCCTCTTCCACAGGGAACTCACAGCGCTTCTCCATCTCGTCAAGTTGCTTTATCCACTGCTCGCGGCCCTGCACAATTCCAGCCTCCATGCTGAGGACATCCCATTCAGCGGGAGAGCATTCATCCTCTGCGCATTCAAGAATGTCTCCCAACGGGATAGGAGCACTGGTTATGAACTCCATTACTTCGAATCTTCGTAGCGGCGTGCTCGCCAGCTCCAGTAGCATCCGCAGGCCTCGACCCGCAGAAGTGGAATCCAGTGGCACACCAGGGATCAGGCAATAAGGGATTCTCAGAGGTTCAAAAATCTCCTGCACCAGCCGCGCATAGGGTTCGCGGTTGCGAAGAAGAATGCCCATCTCCTGGAAAGGGATACCCTCTCTTGCAAGGCGGAGTATTTCCCGGGCCACTTCGCGAATTTCTCCTGCCTCACTATGCGCCCCTACCACGGTAACGCAGGAGCCCAAATCGGCCGTGCCAGCTTGCGGCCTGGCGGTAAAAAGCCGACGCCGCAGCTTGTCAATGGAATGATTCGTTTTAGGCTCCAAGGCATGGCCCACGCTAAAGTTAAGCCTCTTAAGCCATGATAAGGTGGGGTTAGCATAGCGATATGCCCTGGACGGTTCCCAGGGGAGGAAAATAAGTACATGGAGGTGGTGAAACAGCGATTCCAACAAGTTTCGCTGGGCGGCATTGAAATCGTACATGCCATAAATCAATAACACATCCGTGCCCAAGAGGCGTTGGAATGCGGGGACTTCTTCTGCAGCCTGCCGGAACAGGTCTCTCTCATCATAGGCTCCTTGAGAAAGCCTTTCCTTGTATTCGCGGTAAAGAAGAGCTAATTCCTGAAGCTTCTGTCGCTCGAAATCATCGCAGGTGCCGGCTAAACATATAATGTTCTCGACCTCCATGCGGGCCAGCCGGAGGTCTGAGAAGACATTTCTGAGAAGACGATGAAAGCCTCTTTGATTCTGTATCGGGTGGAAATATCCATCGCTCGGTAGCCTGCTGCAAACCTCCTTTGCGAAGAATTCCTCTGCTGCAACCGGAGCCCGGATTCGCCCGGAATCCTCAAGCTTCCCATCTGCAAGGCCGCAGGCCAGATCAATAAAAGTAACAAATCGAACGTTGACATGCCCGCCTATTGACATCGCCATTTTACGGCGCAGGTATATTTGTAGGAGGTTGGAGCCCACCAGTACAGCCACAGGCCGCAGTGGATCCTCCACTTTCAGATCCAGGACGGTCTGAAAAAATGCCCTTTCCAGTTCAGGATGAAATGGACCTGCAACAAGTTTCCTTTCAAGCTCCATGGTATTTAGCCTAGTAAAAATCTCGGGCTGCCTCCCATTCACGGAAAACAAGTTGTATCATGAGCAGTTCCGGTCAAGACCAATACTGATGATCGAAAGCTCCGTCAATTCAGTTATGCTACATCTCTTTCATGTAGACATCTTCGTATTCTTTCTCCAGCATCTTGCGGTGCCTGGACTCTTCTCCAGCCAGCCGACTGAATAGAGGTTCAACTTCACTGCCCTGGAACGTGCCGGCAAAACGGTTATAGAATTCCTCTGCAAGGGCCTCCCGCTGAATGGCTATGGTCAATATGTCCTGGGAAGTGGATTTCTCGGTTATCTGTTCCTCGGTCACCAGATAGTCGCTCAGACGAATGTCCTGTAACTCGATCGGGCGGCCGATGGTATCCACAGTGCCGGTTTCCAGGGCCTTGGAGATCAAATTTATATGACCATTCTCCATCTTGGCAAGATCCCTGAGCAGGGCTTTGGTACCTAGACCTTTCACAAGGTCAACAGCTTTAACGTAATAGCTGTGAGCTTCCTTCTCCTTATCGAGTGCTATACGTAAAATTTTTTCCCGGTCCAATTTTTCTTCAACCATCTATTCCTCCTCCCCGGGGAGTTGTATTTCCTGGAGGACATGAATATCCCATAGTTGTGAGCATGAATACCTCTCCCACTAGGATACCTTCTCGAACATATCCTTGCTGGCGCCGCAAACGGGACATACCCAGTTCTCAGGCAAGTCAGCAAACCGCGTGCCGGGGGACACATTATTCTCCAGATCCCCTTTTTCTTCTTCATAAATGTAACCACATACCGTGCACTCCCATTTTTCCATAATTCTGCCTCCTTGTTGCAATGATTATCCATTAAAGGGATCATAGCGAGTTCCCTACCGATCCCCGAGTCCTGTTCACTCGTTACATCACCCAAAGTGTAAAACAACAACCTAGCTTAAAGGAAACGAATGAACGCTCTATTTGCCAGACAGTCGGGTGCGAGTTAATACCCGACTGCACCCTCCATGTTCCAAGGATGTAAATACCTTAATAATTAAAAGCTGCTTTTTCAAGTTTTTTTAATGTCTGGAATTTCTTCTTGACGTAAATTGAAGATTTCGTTAAATTTGCAACAAAGCAAAAAATCGCGGCGGACTGATCGGGCAAACACGATCAGGTAGCATCTAACAAAAGCGGCAAGATTGATGGGTATGCGAGTGATAGGCGGAAGCCTTCGGGGCAGAAAACTGCAGAGTACCAGGGGCCTGCGGGTCCGGCCCACTTCTTCCCGTGCCCGGGAGGCTATTTTTGATATTCTGGGTCATTGTCATAGATTTAGGGTTCTGGACCTGTTTGCCGGAAGCGGAGCCCTTGGTATCGAAGCCCTGAGCCGAGGCGCCGATTTTGCAGTGTTTGTGGACAGGAGTTCCAGCGCCGTCCGGATGATCCGCCATAATTTGAGCGAGTGCGGACTCAAGCAACGAAGCCGGGTGATTCAGGGTGAGGCGGGACGCTTTTTGCGAAAACTGGCTGCATCGGGAGAACGTTTTTCATTAATCCTGATAGATCCCCCGTATGAAAAGGGCCTCGTGAAGAAAGTTCTGGGTGCCATTGCTGAAACGTGCATTTTATTGCCCGGCTCGATGGTGGTGGCCGAGCATCATGTCTCGGATCCAGTGGAAGATAATATAAAAGGTTTGGAGCGTATCGACCAGCGTCGCTACGGTGAGACCACCATCTCCTTCTGGATGACTTGTCAATAGGAAAATTTTTTATTTTATACATGACGGCCTGCCAGGGTCTTCCATTTTGCTAAAACGCCGGCCAAGGATTTTTCCATGAGATGCGCATTTAAAAAGTCACTGGAGCGGGTATCAAAATAGGATACCCTAATGGTTCTTTATTGGCTGCAGATGGTTCAGGGGTTCCTTTTCAGGAAGGAAAGGCTTTCGAGTGTTTTTTCGGATAGTTCACAAATCGGGCTGAATTGGAGAGGCCAATTTACTGAGGAGAAGGCTGAAAATGTGCGAAAATGAACATGAAAGAAATCATCGTCTAGCTGTGTATCCAGGCTCGTTTGATCCCATAACCAATGGACACCTGGATCTGATCCGCAGGGGACTGGCGGTTTTTGATAGGCTGATCGTCGCGGTGGCGAAGAATCCCAATAAAAAGCCGCTTTTTACCGTGGAGGAACGTATTGAGATGATACGCCGCAGCGTGGGGGAAAATCCCCGGGTGGAGGTGGATCAATTTTCAGGGCTCTTGGTAGACTACTGCCGGAAGATCAAAGCTCGGATCATTATCCGGGGGCTCAGGGCTTTATCGGATTTTGAGTATGAATTCCAACTGGCATTGATCAACCGAAAGCTGGACCGCTCTGTGGATACAATATTCATGATGACCGGCTTCCAGTGGTTTTACGTCAATTCCAGTATTGTAAAAGAGGCCGCCAGCTTAGGCGGGGCCATCGATGGTATGGTGCCCAATTTCGTGGCGGAGAAGCTCATGAAAAAGTTTGAAAAAAAAGTATTAAATATTAAAAAGGAAGGAGTTGCATATGAGGATCGCTGATCGGATGAACAGAATTCCAGCATCGCAGACCATGGCTATCAGCATGAAAGCCATGGATATGAAAGCCAGGGGCATTGATGTCATCGACTTTGGGATAGGAGAGCCCGATTTCGACACACCGAATAATATCAAAGAAGCGGGTGTTCGGGCCATCGAGGATGGATTTACCAAATACACACAGGTTGGTGGAATTCCCGAACTAAAAGAGGCCATCTGCTTAAAGTTCAGACGCGATAACAACCTGGACTATGCCCCGGAGAACATCGTGGTCTCCGCTGGGGGAAAACACTCTCTTTACATCCTGTTTCATGTGCTCTTCCAGAAAGGGGATGAGGTAATTATTCCGGCTCCTTATTGGGTATCCTATCCTCCCATCGCCATTCTGGCCGAAGCAACACCGGTGATAGTCCCTACCGCCGATGAGGGGGGCTTTAAACTTACCCAGGGAGCCCTTGAAGAGGCCATTACGCCCAGGACCCGCGGTCTGCTGATTAACAGCCCATGCAATCCTACAGGGGCTGCCTATACCAGGAGTGAGATGAAAAGCCTCATGGAGGTTGTGTTAAGACATCCGGAAATGTGGGTGATCTCCGATGACATTTACGAGAAAATTATTTACGACGGTTTAGAGTTCGTCAATACCGCTAACATAGGCGAAGAGGCAAAGGCCAAAACAATTGTGCTCAACGGCGTCTCAAAAGCATACGCAATGACGGGCTGGCGCATCGGGTATGCGGCCGCTCCGAAGGAAATCGCCGCGGCCATGTCGAAGCTTCAGGGACAAAACACCGGCAATCCCTGCTCAATCTCCCAGAAGGCCGCCATTGAAGCCCTGACAGGTCAGCAGGATTCGGTGGAAGCCATGCGCAGGGAATTTCAGAATCGCCGCGATTACATCGTAAAGGTCTTCAACAAGATACCAGGGATTTCGTGTTTCAACCCGCCGGGGGCCTTTTATGTTTTTCCCAATGTGTCAAGCCTTTTTGGCAGGGAGATCAAAGGAAGGAAATTGAGAAACAGCTCCGATGTTGCCCAGTTTCTATTGGAAGAGGCCCGAGTGGCCGTGGTGGCGGGGGAGGCATTTGGAGATGGCAACTTTATTCGCATCTCTTATGCTACCTCTATGGAGAACATCGAGGAGGGAATGCAGCGGATCCGAAAAGCCCTTGAAGCGTAAAACCTTATAGAATGAACCTCGTGGAACCATGAAATCCTCGATAAGATGTCCTTCATGCGGGTCGGAGGTTTTGGTCTACAAGAACCCCACGCCCGCTGTTGATATCATAATCCAATGCGATGCCGGGAATGAGAAAGGGATTGTTCTCATTGAACGCAGGAACCCGCCTTACGGATGGGCACTTCCAGGGGGATTCATCGAATACGGGGAGAGCGCCGAGAAAGCCGCCATCAGGGAGGCACGCGAGGAGACCTCACTCCAGGTGGAGCTGATTCGACAGCTGGGCGCATACTCCGACCCGGGCCGCGATCCACGATTCCACACCATAAGCATAGTCTTCATCGCCCAGGCCCGGGGAAATCCCCGGGCCGCCGACGATGCCGCAAGTATACGATTGTTCACAAAGGACAAGCTACCCGCTCAGCTTGCCTTCGATCACGCCAGGATACTGAACGACTACTTCACATCCCTAAAAAAATCCTAGCCAAATATATTTGAAATTTTGTTGCTTCCACCGAAGATTGTTCCATGATTTGGTTGTTCGCCAAAATCTATTGACAGAATTATCAGGCTGCTTGCAGCTTGACTATGTTAGAGAAAAATTCTCAGAATGACGCTTTAAGACAGCTAATATTAAAGCCCCACCGGTTGAGATGCGGATGATTTACGCCTGATATTCCTCCTGCGCTTTTTCGGAAATGTGTTGAGATTTTGACAAAATTAATGTAAAAGAACAAATATTACATTGTGGAGGGTCTACTTCATGTCGTTTTTCAAGCGGTTGGACGTGCCGGTGTTCATGGCGGGAGGCATTATCAGGATTGACCCTTCCGAATATACCCTGGCGGTTACCGGGATGGTCAAGGAGGAGAAACGCTTTGCGTGGAAGGATCTGGAGCGTCTCCCCAGAACCACTGTCAATGCGAGGCTAACATCGGTCTCCGGGTGGTCGGTGCGCGCCGACTGGGATGGAATCCTGTGGCGCCATTTCCTGGACAACATTGAATTGGAGCCTGGGGCCAGCCATGCGCTATTTGTAAGCCTTAATGAGGGATACAAAACCACCGTGCCCCTCGCGGACCTTGATCATCCCGGGGTCCTGCTGACCACCGGCGTGGGGGGTGAGCCGCTGGAGCCCGAGTACGGTGCTCCTCTCCGCATGGTGATCCCTCATCTTTATGGTTACAAAAGCTGCAAGTGGCTGGGCACCATTCAGTTTACTGATCACGTGGTGACGGGCTACTGGGAATCGCGTGGATATACGGAGTCAGGCATCATCGAGCCCGGTTTCACCCACGATGTGAATACGAAAACTCGCCGTCCTATCCCTGGCGGCGAGGTCACCGATTTTTGAATCCCTTGGATAATCCAGAGAATGTCATGGCGGGCATGCCCCGTGGTCTCAAGGATCGTTGGGCTCGGATAGCAATGGTTTGCGGGGCATTGGATGTGACAGCGCTTATGGCTAGTGCCGCGGATTTCCGCTTCTTGCTGGACAGGGAATACCCCCGCGCCCGATCATTGGAATTGGTTGGCAACCGCTACAAGCTGAATTACATCCACAGGCAAATCCTGCACCGTGGAGTCTTTTCTGGAAAGATATGTGCCAGGCGCAAGTCAAATCGGGAGCTGCCGGAAGGGATTCGAGGAGAAGAACTGGCAGTGGATGGATACAATGTTTTGATCACGGTGGAGTCATCCATTAGGGGAATTCCGGTGTTGATGTGCGATGATGGATGGGTAAGAGACGTGGCTGGAGTTTCCGGCGGTTACCGGTTCGGCGAGACGGGTATGCGGGCCATGGCGATTATCTTGGAAACTCTCCGGACGCTGTATCCTGCTCGAGTTCTGTTCTTCTTCGACTCACCTATTACACGCAGTGGAGAGCTGGCTTCCTTTGTCAGAGAAAAAATAGGAGATTACCGCTTGGCTGGGGATGCTCTGGCCGTGCAGGTACCCGAGAAAATTCTTCAGGAGCATGAAGGCCCCGTGGCCACCAGTGACTCTGCCCTCATCGAGAGACTTCCACGTGTGGTGGATCTTGCGGGTTGTGTCATTCGATGCAACAAGGAGTGCGGGGAACTGCTGGACCTGAAATAGGATAAAGGACAAAGGATAAAACTTGTTTTGACCATTGTGAGCATTTAGAAGATAAAAAAATCGGCGATTGTTTTCATTATCGACGAAAATAAACTAAAAAACAAATATCCTTTATCCTTCATTAATTCATAGGCTTTCACCAATGTTTTGTCTTTAACAATCCTTTAACCTTATGGAAAGGAGGCTGAATGGGAGCGCCGGAAACATTGATAGACATGATGAAAAGGTTTGCGCGGATAATTCCCGGTATCGGGACTTATCAGGATCGGGAGTCACGCCGGGATACGGACAAGCGCTTTAGAGTCTGGTTGGCCGATGGACTGGATGGGGAGCGCCGTCGGCTAAGTTCTATAAAGGAAAAGCAGTCGCCGCTGGAATATCTGGATGAGCTTGATCGCCTTGAACGGGCAATGCAGAGGATTGCAGATTCCATCCGATACGCCAGCTATGGCTACGGGGGGCTGTTCGACAGCGTGAAGATTGATGATGAGAAACTATCCGAGATTTACCGCTGTGACCTCGATATGGCCGAAGACCTCGATAATATCCGCACAGCGTTGAACGGCCTAGCAGAAGAAGTGGCGACAGACATTATTCAGAAGGCAAGAGATTCCATCGATCGCCTGGATAAAAAATTGCGGCGCCGGAGTAATTTATTCCTTGAGATTCATAAATAGGGATGAAGACCGGGTTTGTAATCCAATGAAACCATAGCGAGGGGGGCATGATGAGCGTGTTCATGGAAGTGATCGAATGGCTGGACGATACCGGCAAGGAGATGGTCCATCGTATTCCTGAAAAAGGGTCGGCCGAGATAAAGATGGGGGCCCAGTTGATCGTGCGGGAGAACCAGGCCGGCGTTTTCTTTCGCGACGGCAAGGGCTACGACGTTCTTGGCCCGGGACGCCACACATTATCTACGCTGAACCTCCCCATCCTGACCAAGTTACTCAGCCTTCCTTATAGATTCAAGAGTCCTTTCCGCGTTGAAATTTACTTTGTAAACCTTAAGATTTTCAGCAATATGCGATGGGGAACAAAAGATCCTGTGGCTTTCAAGGATGAGGAGCTAGGGCTGATACGTTTGCGGGGCTTTGGCCTATACACAATGAGAATAATTCAGCCGCTCCTTTTCATTAACACCCTGGTGGGAACCCAGGGGATCGTATCCGTGGAGCGGATATCAGATTTCCTGCGCGATGTCGTTGTCTCTCGACTCAACGACATGCTGGGAGAGAAACTGCGCACTCTTCTGGAACTGCCTAAATATTACGACGAGCTGGCCGCGCTCCTTAAAGCGCGGTGTCGGGAAGACTTTGAGCGTTACGGCATCGAACTTCTGGATTTCTACATCAACTCCATCACGCCGCCGGACGATGTGCAGAAGATGATCGACGCCAAGTCCGGCATGGGGGCCGTTGGTAACCTGGACGACTTCTTCAAATTCCGAGCTGCCCAGGCTATGGGTGATGCTGCTAAGGGAGGACCCGGCGCAGGGGGAACAGCGGCCGAAGGCATGGGGCTTGGGCTGGGTGCCGGCCTCGGCATGATGATACCGGGAATGTTGCGGCAGGCGTTCGAAGACCCTTCTGGCAAGCCTTCCATTCGCAAAAGAAAAATTGAATGCCCCAGTTGTCGTGCCAAGCTGCCGGTTGATGCGCGCTTTTGCTCCAACTGCGGCCACCAGATCGTGGTGATCCAGAAGTGCGGCAATTGCAATATCGATCTGCCGCCCGAAGCCCGTTTTTGTCATTCATGCGGGACTCCCGTTGGCAAAGTGGTGCGGCACTGCTCCAAGTGCAACGCTGAGGCCCTGCCCGGGGCGAAATTCTGCAACGACTGCGGGGAAAAACTCTGATCATACCCAGGGTGCAAATCAGAAACGGTATGGCTCATGGAAGATGAGACCGTCGCTCCCCCAAAACTTTTCCAAACTTCTGGACAGTGAAAATGACGAAATTTGTGATCAGGAATTGGTTCTAGGCAAGGAAGTGGTAGACAAGAAATGGGTGTCTGTCAAATCAAATGGCTTTTTGGGAACGGGGATTGTTGACGATGCAGAAGCTTGCTATAAACCCAATCCCATAGGCGATATCCCGGCCCAATGTGCAAAAAAGATCCACATAAAGATAGAACCACCTGCGGACCTGGTGATCGTGGTGGCGTGGGCCATGCTGATAATTCTTTTTGATGTGGAGTAATGGATCAAGAATCGGCGGTTTC
Organism: uncultured Thermodesulfobacteriota bacterium; assembly: GCA_964611635.1. GTDB lineage: Bacteria > Desulfobacterota > JAFDED01 > JAFDED01 > JAFDED01 > JAFDED01. The sequence goes on along the minus strand of CAZTAS010000073.1, from coordinate 3,916 downwards.
TGATTATTTCAAACGGAAATCATGGGAGCATCGGTAAAAGCTGTTGATCTCATCTTGCATTAATCATCCGTTCAGCGTCAAAATAATTTCTGCTCAATTTGGTCAAGATGTTCACGCCGATGAATTGCCCGCCTGAAAATACGCTCATTCTCCAGAGTTTCAAGCTCTCTGATGAAGTCAGGCCCAATATGTTCGAGCAGGTGGTCAATTGCCTCTGCCGCATCAAGTGCTAATTGAGCTGCGGCACGGGGTTGTAACGCTGAGCAGATCTCTCGAACGGCTTCGTTGATTATATCAACATCAACTGGGGATGGACCTACACCGGTTTGTTTCCATTTCTCTAAAAGCAACCTTTGTCGCTGATCCCAAAACGCAAGGTGGGCTAATAAGCTTGCGGGAGTCCACCCATCTCCAAGCGGACGAGTTAAATCCTCATCAGTCAGTTTGGCGACAAGCACCCGCAATCGCTTCCGTTCGCTGGCGTTTTCTTTTACGTATTCCCGATCCTCAAACATAGATTCCTCCTACTCTTAACTGAGATTGACCAAAGGTGGGGAACTCACAATGCATTATGGGATAAAACATGCATCGGTACCCTGCTTCTAAAGGAAGAAGCGGCCGGTAATCATTTGGTCCATCTCGATTCAGACCATTTCACCTAATGGGTAGCCCAGCCTTAGAATTCCTCAGTTTACTGGTCTCTTAAGAACGTTTCCAAGGGTTTTGCTCCAACTCAGACCCTAATACCAATCAGGTATATCTAGGGGAAGTGGGTTAAGCGTAGGCCATCGGCTGGATGAATATCCTTCATGGAGAATAAGTCAATCGGAAATCGACTATTCTCGGCGCTTTCATAGTGCGAAATTACATCTTGAACTAAACGTACTGATCTGAACTTGGACTGACAATCAGCAATGTGCGCTTGCAATTAATTTCAAATAATTTGATGGCATCTCTGTACTCAATGGGATGCAATGAATTATACCCAATTATCTTTTTCCAAAGACCTCCTTGAGCAGATCAGTTACCCTTGCAGCAGGGTCTTGACGGATTTTTCGCTCTTCCTCGGCTAGCATGAAAAAGAGGCCATCTAAAGCCCCATTAGTTACGTAATTATCCAGATCGAAGCTAAGGCTGCCCGCAAAGGGAATGCTCCTTACCTTGGCATCTAGCTCCTGGTAGTTACGAGTGACCCCGACTTCGGACATGGCCTTGTTAACGATGGGCTTGAAAATTTCATGGAGTCGATTGTACGTTTTATCCTTGAAGTAGAAGGTGGCAGCATTGTCATGGCCTTTGAGTATCTTGTTTGCGTCTGAGAAAGTCATCTGAGTGATAGCGTCCAAGAAAATTGACTTGGCTTCAGGCACCGCATGCTCTGCAGCACGGTTCATGCTCACTTCGAAGGCATCGACCTTGGACCCGAATCCAACAGCCCGAAGAGCCTTTTCAACTTTTTGTACATTGCTCGGAAGCGGGATTTTGATGTTGGGGTTATTGTAGTATCCATTCAATTGTGAGGCCGTCTTGACAGCGTTGCCCGTCCCTATCTGGAGTGCCTCCTTGAGCCCCTGGATTATCTTGCTCTCCGAAAGCTCTCCAACCTTTAAAACTTTCTCGACGCCCTTTAGCAGGTCTCCAAACTGTGCATGAGCAGGAGAAAGCAGGCAGAAGCATAGGGCCATCAAGAAAGACAGAAACGCAAGTCGATGTGTTTTCATCTGATTCCCCCTTGCATTGCAAACTTATAGACATAAAATCAATTATTTTTTTACTTGAATGAAGGGACCGACCGCCAGGTTTCCCACCCCTCTTAATCTTGGCTAATCGCTTCCTGAACGTCGGATCTCATTCTTTAAGGAATTGGTTTCAATTCGACCCCGCAGTTCAGGGCGCGACCTTCTAAGGTTTCGTTGGAGGCGATTGGCCTTTTTAAACCGTATCCAACGGTAGTGAACCTTTTTCTCTCGATGAGTTGTCTGATAAAGTATTCCATAGCTGAATCGGTTTCAGTCTGACAATAAGGATAGAATTTGTCAAGAGATTTCTCTGAGATTCTGTGTTTCGCCCCAAATAATCACATCCGCAGGGGCTCTAATCTCCACCTCCGGCAGGCACAATATCTCATTATCGGAAATGATAGGCCAATATTTCACCTTGCCCTCTCGAAATCAACCCTATTGCCTCATTATTCAAATATTGTTATACTGACCAAAACGCTTTTGGGAAAAGAATTTGTTCCAAACATTGGCCTAATTTGTCCCATTCGTCTACAAAAAGCATTATATAACGCGGCCTTAGCTTCCCCCAAAGGTGTGGGGGGGAATGGGGGAATAAACAAGAGGAGTAACGAATTAATTGCGGAAAAAATATCTAAGAGAGCATAACAAAAGACCATTTTCATGCTCCGGAGGTGAGGCCGTTGCTTGACAATTATATTGGATCTCGGGGGTCGATTGTGACGGAAAAAGTGCTCTTTTCATGGAGCGGCGGTAAGGACAGCGCAATAGCACTTTATAAAATTCAAAGAAATCAAGACTATAAAATTCTTGCCCTTTTTACAACCGTAACGAAAGACTATGATAGAATAAGCATGCACGGTGTGCGGCGGATTTTACTGCAAAAACAGGTCGAATGCATGGGGCTGTCTCTCCATGAGGTTTTCATTCCAAGGAATGGGTCAAACGAGGAGTATGACTCAATTATGAAAGAAGAGATGATCCGGTTCCGGGAAAAAGGAATTTCCTCTGTAGTTTTTGGAGATATTTTTTTAGAAGATGTCAAAAATTATCGTGAACGTAATTTGTCAGAAGTGGCCATGAAGGGAATATTTCCCATATGGAATAGTGATACTGCCGATCTTGCAAAAGATTTCATTGCCTCAGGTTTCAAGGCGGTTGTTACATGTGTGGATTCAAAGGCTCTGGATGAGAAGTTTGTTGGTAAGATATTAGACGAGCACTTTCTGTCCGAACTCCCCTCCAATGTTGACCCATGCGGTGAGAATGGAGAATTCCACTCCTTTGTGTTCGACGGTCCTATTTTCAAGCAAGCCGTGAAATTCAAGAAAGGCGAAGTTTTGTTGAGAGATAACAGATTTTATTATTGTGATCTGACGCCGGCAGACTGAATCCTTTCAACCATATCGGCCACAGTGGAGCATCATTCCCGGATATTTCCCGGCTTTACCTCGGAAGGAGGAATATAATGTTGAAAAAGACAGCGTTCCTTTTTTTGGCATTATTTATTATTTCGGGCACTGCTTTTGCTCAAACCCTTCCAGTGCCGACCTCTCAACAATTGTTTTCATACCCTCCTACCGCCGCCCCGGTGCTCAGCGCGGACCCTGCCACGGCAAGGCCTGTGGGCGTCGGCTCAGTTGCTGAAGGCGGTGCTACGCTCACTTTGCGAATACAATTTCTTCAATTTTCAGGTCCTCTTGATGTGTACTTTCTTATTTGCACTCCGGTAGGAATGTATGTTTTACGATCAGACGGGACATTTCAACTATACTCGGGAGATATTGAGCCGTGGATAGCCAGCACAACCGGCCCTATAGATGAAAACTTTTTTGGCGACATTTCCATTTTAATGCTGCCCCCGGGGAGATACTACATATATTTTGTAGTTGCTTCTCCCGGCAGCCTGGAAAGATTCAACGCGTGGGAAACGTATTTTGAAATTCAGGGTTCAGGCCCAGCGGACGAATGCGGGGACTATACGGGAAGCAGGCAGTTTTCGATTGCATTTGATCATACTTCTAATGTTGATGTGGAGAGTTTTCATGAGCAAATACGGACAACGGGCAGTATCCCCTTCACTCTGCAAGAAGACGGAACCCTCACAGGCTCGGGCACCCTCCAGGTGACAATTACCGGCAATGAAGGGAGGAGTGGCTGCACGTTCAGCGGCACCG
>CAZTAS010000072.1:0-26062 GCA_964611635.1 uncultured Thermodesulfobacteriota bacterium | reverse complement strand
TATCCCATTTGTTCAACAGTATTTTCGTGCCCAAATGCAAAATCTGGGATTATTGGCTTTTCAAAAAAGAAGTGGCCTGTCTTGTTAGCTTCTTTATTGCTGAATATTGAGTAATATTTACAGATCACGCTGATATCATACATGTCAAACTCCACCTGAATGCCATTATTCTTAAGTGTAAAGCTTATCTCCACATCTCCAATTGTTCTGAATACCCAGCCATTCCACTTTGCACTTAATATTTCTATAGTGCTAATCTCAACCTTAGCCTTTTGCTTTACCTCGATTTTTCTTTTGAATTTTTCTTCCATCTGCTCTTGTGCTTCCAACACTCCCTTCCTGATAGCTTCTTTAATTTCCTCGCTTTTTAACATATAGGGTTCCTTTTCTTGTGGCTCCTCCGCGATAGGCTCAGTCACAAAATGGTTCTTTGTGGTGGAGCATCCTAAAATAACAATCATCATTAAAATAAGTAATGTGTTTTTCATAGTTTGCCTCCTTCTTTCTGGTTAGTTTTTGTTAATAAATTTAGGGAGATAAAATTAACTCCTCTCTTAAATTGCATTTTTGATTCGATATCAAAATAAACCGCTATGGCTTTAAATGATTAGAAAATTGTAAAGGAAAATCAGAGGCTCAGTGAGGTTTCAGGGAAAAGTGTGGATTAGGTTTTGAAAGGGGAGAGATAGTTTGGGCTTGTTTATTAATATTCTTAAAATCGTTTGTTACAGTTTAATGACATAATATTAAAATATTATGAGCCTATAGGAAGCTTTGAATTGATAAGACAAGATATTGATATAGGATCATTGTTATTCTCTGGGTGTGAATTCTCGCCAGAGAGATTAACACTTGATTGGTTCGTGAAAAAAAGCTTGACAATTTTATTTTTATCTTATTATAATGATATATCAACTTTTCAAATTTACTAGGTACAAGAGTTATGAGGACAGAACTTAAGCATCTCAAGAATCTTAATAATGGCGACTTCAAGCCTCTTTATTTCCAACTTTCCGAAATTCTTGCAGAGTATATAAAGAACAACGGCCTTCAACCAGGAGACCCCATACCCTCCGAGAACCATCTCATCCAGCGATATGGCATAAGCCGTATGACTGTGAGAATTGCCATGCAGCGACTGGCAACAGAAGGAATCATCAAGAAAGTTCAGGGCAAAGGGACCTTCGTGGCTGAGCCCAAGTTTCGAGAATATGTGAAAGGTGTCAGACCCCTAGAAGAGACTTTCGCGGAGCAAGGAATCAGGGTGAGCAACACGCTGCTGGAGTACGGTACTAATTATCCGACAAAATTGTGGCTTGATGACCTCAATCTGCCCGAGGGGAGCCAGACTTTTAGGGTCCGTCGCCTGAAGAAAATTGGGGATGAAGTCCTTGCCTTGGAGATAGGAATTTTCCTCCTTCAAGTGGCAGAGAAGTTCGCGCCGGAGGAGCTGGCTACCGAGCCTTTTATCAACCTCTTGCGTCTGAACCAAGAGACTGAGGTTCATAGGGTTGTATATCGGACGCGCTTTTCTCATCTTCTGGAAAGGGATGCGGAGACCATGGGTGTGCCGGTGGGATCTTCTGCTATTGTCAGGTTCGGAGTACATTATAACCGCATGGACAATCCATTGATGACAGGTAGGATTGTTTTTCCCGCCGATAAGATCGAACTTCATTTTGAGGCCCGAAAAGATGAAATAAATCCAGAACGGCTGGCACTGAAGTAGGGAAAAAACATTGGGAGCGTGGGAGCGAAGGATTTCACACTCAAAGATCCTTAAAAGGGAGAGGTATCCGCATGATCATCTAAAAATCGATTAAGATGATGTCTAGGCGGTTTGATAGGAAAGATTATATGGAGTTGCCGAATGGATCAGTCTGTCCTGCCAGGGGCCACGAGAAAAATAGCCTAGAACCTATGGTTAAAATAGAAACTACAGAAACACAGGAAGAATTTCTTAAGAAGACTCGTAGTCTGGGAGATTTCCCCTCGATTGTCGTCTCAATCATTGCCATTGGCATGTCTTGCTTTCAATTGTATTTCAGTTTGTTTACCGTTCCCTCCTCAATTTTTTTTCGAAGTACTCATCTGATGTTTGCCATGGTGCTCATCTTTTTTCTCTATCCTTCTTTCAGGAGCTCCGAGAGGACGAAAATAGCGGCACTTGTTGATGTATTACTGTCGATCTTGGCTTTAGTAGTAGGGACTTATATCATATATTTATACAAGCAGTTAATATGGAAGGGATTGGGAGATCCTCATTTGATTGAAGTCATCTTTGGAATCGTGGCCATATGCTTGGTTCTCGAGATTACCAGAAGAGCTGTTGGTTACCCTCTTACCATCATCGGAGTTCTCTTCATTCTGTATGATCTTTTTGGAAAATATTCGCCGATCTTTCCACATACAGGGTTTTCGATCAAGCGAACAGTAAGCCAATTATACCTTACTGTAGAAGGTATTTATGGGATGCCCTTGGGCGTGATGACTTCTTTTGTATTTTTATTCATACTTTTTTCCGCATTTTTACAAAAGACCGGAGCAGGAGAATTCCTCATTAATCTCTCGTTCGCCCTTATGGGGCGCTTTACGGCGGGACCGGCTAAAGCGGCTGCTGTGGCCAGCGGTTTTTTTGGATCAATAAGCGGAAGCATCTTGGCAAACGTAATGGGAACAGGCACTTTTACCATTCCCATGATGAAACGATTGGGATATGAACCTCATGTCGCAGGGGCCGTGGAGGTTGCCTCATCCACAGGGGGGCAGTTGATGCCCCCCATTATGGGTGCAGGCGTCTTTATCATGGCCGAATGGACCGGTATTCCTTATATCAAAATAATTGGTATTGCCCTCGTACCCGCAATTCTTTATTATGTTTCAGTGATCGCGTTTATTCACTTTAATGCGGTAAAGACTGGCATTGGGAGGGTTGCGAAAAGTGAGATTCCATCTATTAGGGAGACTCTCAGAAAAGGCTGGCAGTTTTTTATCCCTGTTGTCGTAGTGATCTACATTCTTATCAAGGGTTATACCCCCATGAGAGCGGCGATCGGGGGCATATTTTCGGTCGTTCTCGTTCATCTCTTCAATGGCTTGATCAGAAAAGAATCCAAGGAAAGGATCAAGGAATTTTTATTGAAGTTTATAAAGGATATTATCTCGTCATTGGACGTTGGAGCGAGAAATGCGGTCGTCGTTTCGGCTGCTCTCACATGCGCTGGCATCATAGTTGGCTCGGTAGGTCTCACTGGAATGGGACTGCGCATTTCTAATGCTATTATTTCCATAACAGCTGGAAATTTATTTTTCACCATCATATTTGTAGGGCTGGCCTCATTGATCATGGGTATGGAAATGCCGATAACAGCCTCTTATATAGTGGTGGCAATCCTGGCGGTTCCTGCCCTGAAGTCCCTCGGATTGCCCTTATTGGTTGCCCACTTAATTGTTTTTTGGTATAGCCAAGATGCGGCTATCACGCCTCCCGTATGTATATCAGCTTATGCTGCTGCTGCTATTGCGAAAAGCAACCCATTTAAAACAGGTATCGCAGCTTGGAAAATTGCCAAGGGGTTATACGTTATGCCCATTTTATTTGCTTATACTAATCTTATCACGGGAACCGTTATGGAAATTTTGAAAATAGGATTCATGACAACAACTGCATTTGTCTGCATTGCTGCATGCTGGGAAGGGCATTTTATTAAGAAAACCAATCTGCTTGAACGGGTTATTTTGGGAGTGGCGGGGATAATGTGCCTTGTTCCAAATAATGCTACATATGCTTTTGGATTTTTTCTGTTTGGAGTTGTTATTATCTTACAAATCCCCGAGAGATTGAGATCTGTTCGATATAAAAAGATACACTACTAATATTTTTGTTGGTGGGCGTTTGTTGTTATTCGTAATTTTCTTAACCGGACACTACTGAAATTCATTGAAAGGAGGTTGGCGTTATGAGAAAAAAGAAATGCTTTATGCTTGTTTTTTGTGCGACGGTATTTCTGTATATGGTAATATTCACCGCATATGGAGGGACAAAGAACGAAGGCACAGCACTATCGATAAATTTCGATGTGACACCGAAAGCCCAAGTTACGAAAGTCAGTTGTTACATCAAAGAATTGAACAAGAAACCTTCCCTCCATGTTAAATTAGCTGTTAAGAATGTCTCAGAGAAAGCACAACGATTTAATGTAAAGTTGCACCTTAAAGATTCAGGTCAAAATGTGGGTGGCTATCTGCCGAGAAAAGGAAAGAAGGGAAAACCGCCCTTGATGGAGCCTGGCAAAATAGGTAATGTCACATTTGCTATGTTTTATGAAAAATTACCGAAAAGCATCTCAATAAAAATTACAAGTAAATGATTTAAAAGTAATATAAAGGATGAAGCCCTCGGCTTCAATTAACTCCGATATTTTTTGCGGACAAGCTTTATCGATTTTCCAGATAATGTCGTATGCAAGACAAAAAAATATTGGATCTAATAGGTATTGCCCTAGCAGGATACAAACTAGAATTTCCTTAAATTGTCTGAATCATCTAAAAGTGCGAACACTATGCGACATAGCTCTTCTCTCTTGAGTTCTTACGACTCTGGGAAAAGATCACGAGTATTGACAAGATACCCTTGAAAGGAGTCCATTTTTTTATTTTTCGTTAAAGCCGTTAAGGCCAGGGGTCTTATTATGACCTCTCGAAAGGTGCTAATTAAGGGGGAAAAAGATGAAAACAAAAAAATTGGTATTCATTTTTACAGTGGCCGTTTCGATAATCTTCGGAATCCAATCATTTTCTTATGGTGAAAAACCGGTCTCGATTGTAATTGGAACTGGGGGATTAGGAGGTACATTCTATGTCCATGGGGGCGGTATATGCATGATTCTCCAAAAGTATGGCAAGGCCGTCAGTGAAGCAACCGCTCAGATTACAGCCGGATCGCGTGAAAATTCCTTGCTTATTGGAGCGGCTGAATTAGATTTTGCCCTGGCCAACTCCGTTGTGGTGGGAGAATCTTACAGGGGGAGCGAGAAGTTTGGGAAGGGTATAAAGAATATCCGAACTTGCTTCTGGGGTAATGAAACCGAGGCACATTTAATTGTAAAAAAAGGGAAAGGTTATAAATCACTGTTAGATTTAAAAGGCAAGAAAATGTCGATCGGTGCTCCTGGAAGTGGAGCAGTATTCAATTTCATGCAGCTTATTGAAGCCTACGGGATAAGCTTGAATGAATTCAAACCGTATTACCTGGGTGCCATGCAATCCTATGAGGCTCTTAAAGATGGGCGATTAGATGCCGTATTCACCGGTCATGGTGTGCCAGGTGCCGCAGCAACTAGCCTTGCAATGACCACAGATATAGATATTCTTCCCATTCCTGAGGAAATCGTCAATAAAATAGTCGAGAAGGATCCAGGGTATATCAAAGCAATCATCCCTGCTGGCATATATAGAGGGATCGACCGTGACATACCTACATTCGGTCCAGTAGCAAGTTTCATCTGCCACGAGGGTCTTTCAGAAGAACTTGTGTATCAGGTGATGAAGGGCATCCATGATAATCTTGATTGGCTGGCAGAGAACGTTCACAGGGCATTTAAAAAATATCGTTTCCATCCCTCGGTCCAAAATATTGCTCCATTACATCCAGGAGCGATTAAGTTTTACAAGGAAAAAGGATTGATTAAGTAATTCTCATGGCAGAGACAGCAAAAAAGTGTTTTCCCTCTTAATAAAGTTTCCTTAAGCTAAGAGGGATTCTATCATTATATTCAAAGGAAGAGGGGTTTCGTATACGCATGTTGATCACCGTTCGAACGAACGCCGCAAGCCGGTATTAAAAGATATTGCAGATGCAATGAGTGTGTGAGACGCTTTGCCCAACATTGGCTTAGCGATGGCGTATTTTTGCCGTTAAACGTGCCACAATAGGTAGTCGACCGCTACCAGAGGGAGGCCATCAATACAACCACCAAGCCCATCATATTACTACAGAGTTCTCTGGGCGCCGGGGGTCACTTAACTCAAAACTATATCAAGTACAGCCAAGGAAGTTGGAAAACCAACTTTGATTACCTTCCTTCCTATTATCAGCAGCGAAAACTTTTACCTTTCAGTGCATCACTCTGGTTTTTGTGAGGCATGATACCTCGCCTTTAGGCGAGGAGTTTCATCTTTTGAGTTTAATATTTTTGAGTAAGGACATACAGGTCTTTCGAGTAGTCATAGCAGTATTGCACAAGAGCTTCCAGATTTAGCGTGTGATCTGGAGGCCTACTGCGGAATGATTGGCAGGAGGAACCTGGAAATTTTGGCCAATGATACAAAGGCTCCCTCTGAGTTCATCTGGGGCTGTCGGATGCGCCGCCTCAAAGAGGTAGATGAGAAGGTGTTGGAAGAGGGGAGAGTGAGAATGTTAGGAGGAAGAAGAAATGTATTCACCTAAAAGAACAACGGAGCAATCTTTATCTATTTACGATTCCACGAAGGCGTATTATAATGGCTATACCTTATTCGCTCCACATTATGGAAGAGACGTGTGGTTAATTGATATGAAAGGGCGAGTTGTTCACCGCTGGAAAATGAAACACTTGCCCGGAGGAGACGGGCGGCTCTTGCCCAATGGCAATTTACTCCGCCTTAACAGAACACTAAAAGAGCCCTTAGAGTTTTTCGGCTCCGTTGCGGGAGAGTTGGTAGAAGTAGATTGGGATGGCAAAGTCATTTGGAAGCATGAGGACCTATATATGCACCACGACTTCTACCGCATGGAAAACGGCAATACAATGATAAACAGGCATGTGCTAATACCAGACGAGATTGCAGCCAAGGTCAAGGGAGGGATTCCCGGTACGGAGTTGGAAAGTGGAATGTGGGGCAATGCTTTCCAAGAGATAAACCCAGATGGTAAAGTGGTTTGGGAGTGGTTAGGGTATGAACATATGGATCCCGAGATCGATGTTCCGTGTCCCCTATGTCCTCGGACTATCTGGGGCTATGTAAATTCTCTTTTTGTCCTCCCTGAGGGCGACATTCTCGCCAGCTTCCGTCATCTCAATACTATTGCAATCATTGATAAACGCACCGGTTCTATTAAATGGCGCTGGGGTGCACCTTATCATCTTGGGCATCAACATAACCCAACTCTACTTGAAAATAGTAATATTCTTGTATTTGACAATGGGTTTCATCGTGTGGCCCCATATGAAATATCGTCTGATAATTACTCCCGGGTGATCGAAGTTAATCCGAAAACTAATGAGATAGAATGGGAATATAAGGATGAAAATGTGGATAACTTCTATTCAGGAATTTGCTCCAGTGCTCAACGACTGCCTGACGGTAATACCTTGATTTGTGAGTCGTCGAAAGGGCGAATTTTTGAAGTGACGGCTGAAAAAGAGGTAATTTGGGAATTTATTAGCCCCTTTTATTACGCAGGGGGTCGTAAGGGGTCGACTAACTTGATTTTCAAGGCACACCGTTATGGATATGACTATGAGGGCTTGAAGGGGAAGCCATTAGATCCTGATAGATTTGAGTGGATGTTAATGGAGAAAGGCAAACCTGGTATCGAACAACCCGAAGATAAAAGGATCAAGGAGGCAGTACGTTCGCGGCTTAAACGCTTGGGGTATTGAGTTTCAAACCATCTTCGGGTTCGTGCCTGATGAATTAAAAGGTCTCCGCTAATTATTTCTGCTTCACATCAATTTGAGGACTCTGGCCGCCGAGTTGCGCTCGTGCTTGCAATACATAAATGATGACACGGAAGAATGCCTTCTTCTATGAGCCGTAGGACGCTATCTTTGGGAGTCCTAATTTCGTGATTGTGATGAACCTTGGCCAAGCCCTTACCCGCGTTTTCTTGACCATTTGAGAGAATAGTAATAAGGAGATATAGATGAAGAATGTCGTTTTATTAACCATAGATGCTTTAAGAAAGGATGTTTTGGGATGTTATGGAGATAAAGGAGGATTAACCCCTTATATTGATTCGATTCAAGATAGATGCCTGCGATTCACTAAGGCGCAATCTATCGGGCCATATACACAGGCATCATTTCCCGGGATACTCACATCCTCTTATTATTTTGAATATTTAAAGCAGGAAAGGAAGCAGGAAATACTTTCCGATAAGAGAACTCTAATTTCCGAGGCGCTTCAAAGGCAAGGCATTGTTACAGGCGGATTTCATTCAAACGCGTACCTTTGGGATTGTTTTGGTTGGAATAGAGGTTGGAATAAATTTTATGATTCTAGTGAAGAAGAAGTGGATGATAAAATTCCCTACACTAAAGCTCGAGAATTGAACAAGAAAGTACATGCATGGTTATCATCTCATGTTGGACCAGGGGGATATTTGCCATTTTTTCTTTGGCTACACTATATGGATGTCCATGAGCCCTATGTTCCCGAAAAAAAATTAATTGACGTGGTAGACCCAACCATTGATCTAAATGAAGATGAAATGTTAAAACTATTTGAAAACGTATTGCTCAAAAGAAATATTTCAGATAAGGGAGTTGTTGAACTTATTAGGAAACTATATCGTACCCATGTAAAGGAAGTTGATGACGCCATTAAAGAATTTTTTGGGATATTGGAAGAATATAATATCCTAAAAGATACTGTTATAATCATAACATCGGATCATGGTGATGAGTTCGGAGAACATGGTGGACTTTCTCATGATGGAAAGATGTATTCTGAGCTTATAGACATTCCCCTTATCATTTTTGAACCTGCCAGGAAAAAAAATGAGGTATGTGACACGCTAGTTAGCAATATCGATATCCCACCGACTATTACGGACTTTTTTGGTCTAAAACCTGTAGAAAGTTTTGAAGGCTATTCCCTCCTTCCCCTTGAGGAGTATCCTGTAAAAGGATGTTATGGCGAAGCCTTGGATATACATGGCATTCAAGAACAGGGCGAGGAAAACGAAGTGCATTATTATCGAGAGGGGGATCTGAAAATCATATATAGAGAAACAGACGAATCTTGGGAGCTTTATGATCTTAAAACAGATGCAGAGGAATTAAATGATATTATCGGAACATCGTCCGCAGCAGAGTCTATGAAGCAGAAATTAATACCGAGGATTGGAAGATCGAGAAAGAATTAATGATTATGTAATCAGTTGATTGAAGTACAAATTGATAGGAAAGGAGAAAGTAAAATGATTGATGAAAAGAGAGCAGAAGAACTTTCAACGAAGATTGAGAAGTCAAAGGAAATTTTCAAACAAGCTTTTAAAAAATTTAACGTTGAAAAGACGCGGATCATTTGGTCGGGTGGAAAGGACAGCACTTTAGTCCTCTGGATCTGTCGGCAATTCTGTCAAGAATACGAACTCGAAATTCCTAAGGCCTTTACTATCGATGAAGGAGACACTTTTAAGGAAATCGAAGATTTTTTAAAAGAATACTCTAAGGAATGGAATGTTGAGCTTGATTGGGGCAGGAATGATGATGTTTTAAAGGCTTGTAACTATAAACTCAATGCTGAAGTTGATGTGAAGGATTTGAACGAGCGAAACCAAGCTGAACTTAAACGGATTGGTTTTGATCAAGAGAAATTTCCATTTGAAGCTGAATCCTATGTGGGAAACCATTTAATGAAAACGGTGGTGTTTAATACATATCTCGCGGACAATAGTGTCGAAGCAATATTTCAAGGACTTCGATGGGATGAGCAACCAGCAAGAAAGAACGACGAATATTTTGAAGATATAGCAGAGGCTGAATTAGTGCCGGCACATACAAGGTGTCGGCCTATTTTGCATTTCACTGAGCGCGATATCTGGGACACAACCCTGCATTATAAGATTGCTTATTGCCCACTTTACAGCCAAGGCTATCGTTCGTTAGGAGCCAAGACAACGAGTTTCAAAGCCGCTGATATTCCTGCTTGGAAACAAGATCTTGAAAATACGACCGAAAGGGGAGGAAGACGGCAGGACAAAGAAAAAGCAATGCAAAGGTTACGTAAGTTAGGTTATATGTAGTATTTATCTTGATTGGAAAAAAACGACTTGAATAAAAAAGTTCTTTTATCCTGATTAATAGAATAAATTAGATTACTTAAAAACATAAAAAGGTTAAAAACAAAGGATGTTTTAAGATAAACATATCTTTTGCTTTATAAATCAATAAACCAATGGAGGAAATAAATGTATCATGAGCTTTTCATTTTACTCATGTCACCATTTTTGTAAAATGAGGACATAGGAAATTACTCAGCCATATTTTCTAAGGTTTTTTCAGGATTTCCTCTGCGGTTTTCGTCCAGTTAAAAGACTTTGGGTTGATGTTGTGGTCTTCGAAATAGGCATCGATTTTATCCGTCAACTATAAAAGGGAATTGAATACCTCTCGACATATCTATTTTTCTGTGAGATTGAAAAAGAATCGCTCGACCAACTTGAGCCATGATTCAGAATTAGGGCTGAAATGGATTTGGAAATGAGAGCGCTCTGTTAGCCATTCTGAGATCTTTTGGTGTTTATGTGCCGTTAGTTTTCCACTTTTAGATACTTAATTATGAAATTCGTGTTTTTTCTGGCAGAAAATATATTCTTTCATGCCGGAAGATGTGCTGCGAGATCAGGTATGATTACAAGTTCTTTTTTCTCATAGCCCTTCTGGAAAACTTTTCATTAATATCTATTACAAAATAAACAATCATCAGAAAAGATTCAATTCCTGTGAATACTTCTATTAACTTGGTTCTCCAGTTGATCTATTTTATGAATATCTCTAACTGTTTGATGAGGTAGATGTGCCACCTGAAAAATTCAGGATATCTCATCCACAGGGTGGGCTATGCTTACTAATTCTCAATAAACCCGGATTTTGCACTTGGGAATGAAAATAGTTTTGAACAAAGGGGATAAGTATATAAAAATGCATCTTGTTTTCAGCAGGTAAAACCTTCCAACAAGCAGCAGAAATAAACAAGATTTTACCGAACAGATGGATGAGGGTGCTCGTCGGTTTTAGTGAACAATTGTTGGGTAGGAGTCGATAGCCGAGGAAAATCTCAATCTGGATTCTTGCGTGATCAATCGCTGCTGCCAACAAGATGGGCCAAGTGGGGATCCGGGGCGAGCCTTCGTCCCAAGCGTGTGATGTGCGACGTCGGATTTTATGAGATTGAGTTCATTGACCACCTTGAAAAAAATGAATTTTCTTACACCATCGCTGCCCCCATCTCTCCCATCCTGCAGGGAGCAATCCGGCGTATAAAAAACTGGAAGCCGATTGCATAGAGCGTCGAAGTGGCGGAATTTGGATTTCAGCACCTTTATTATTGGTAGGAATACCGCATGAGCCTGATGATAACCAACGATCAAGAGATAGAACCGGAGGAATTCCGGAGGGAATATCCTCCGCGCGCCGTCGAGGAAAACGTCATCAAAAACTTGAAGAAAAGCTTTGGCTTGGCCTCTTTCAACAAAGAGGTAGATATGATATGCTCAGGCTCGCGGTTCAAGATAGAAAACTGAGGGTAAAACTCAGGGACTTCTTGGAGCTAATTGCCTCAATTTCCAATAGGTTGGACTTCATTGCCGCTGAATTTGCATAGCAAATTTTTGGGGATTGCTGAAGGTTGCGAACTGAATATGGACAATAAAATTAAGCTCTTAAAACTTCATTCCCATTGATCATGCAAAAGATAGAAGCCACATCGCCTTGAAAAATCAAGATAATAGAGGCATAGGTTAATTAAATGCAAAATCCGGGATAAGCCCATAGTTCAGTTTAAAAATGGTATATTCGGCAAAACCGTTGGGACACGGATACGCCAAATATTGACAATATAAGGCACCTGAAATAAGCTAACACCAAAAGCTTTAAGTGAAAACTTGTCATCATCAGAGCAGCCTTGCATTGGAAAGGATAAAACTCGCTCATGCAGCAGTGGGCAATTGAATCTATAGGCGCTGGGAATTACTGGGTCGTGATTGTCATCATTTTCGCCGCATCGGTGATCGAATATCTGTTTCCTCCATTTCCTGGGGATACCGTTGTATTGTTTGGTGCCTTTTTTTCCGGCCTCGGTGGTTTCAATTTGCTGATGTTGTGGATTGTATCCTCGGCCGGGAGTCTGGCTGGATCGATGTGCCTGTATTATCTATCTTTAAAGAAAGGTAGAAAATATTTCATGGAGAAGGAGCGCGGACTTCTGCCTCGCCGCCGCCTCATGAGGCTGGAGCGCTGGTTTGACCGATACGGGGGAGCCATCATTGTACTGAATAGATTTATGCCGGGTTTCCGTCCGTTTTTTTTCATCGCTGCAGGGCTTTCCGCCATGAGCCTGCCCTCATTGCTCCTCTATTCAGCTTTCAGCATCTTGATGTGGAATGGATTGCTCACTTACGTGGGCTATACGGCCGGAAACAATTGGGAGCATTTGGTTGCCTTGTTTCAGCGATATTCCATGTTTTCAGCTTGCATTGCCATCAGCATACTGGCGATTTTTATTTTGTGGCGATATCTTAAACACCGAAAATAACTTTTATTGGTTGCTGTTGACAGGCTTAATGGATGGGACGGCATCAGATTAAGTTATACGAAGTACTTATTTCTCTTTCTCAGCGCCGGATTAATTGTCACCGCACTTCATGCTGAAATCGATGATCAGCCGAGGTGTTTGAGATATTTTATAAATGCCTTTGCGCAGAACTTACCCTTTTGAAGCTCTGCAGTGGATCCCCAAAAGCATCTTTATATTATAATTTAAAAAGAACGGAGACGGTCATGAAAAAAGAAAGGATAGAGACCAAGGAGGATTATATCCAGAGCCTTAAAGAATTGGACCATCAGGTATATTATCGGGGAGAGCTTTTGACCGATGTTACCGAGCATCCGGCAATTATTCCCCACATCAATTCTGCAGCCATGACTTACGAACTGGCCCGGGACCCCATGTACCGTGAGCTGATGACGGCCACATCTCACCTCACAGGGCGGGAGATCAATCGGTTTACGCACATCCACCAGAGTATCGATGATCTCATCAAGAAGGTTCGTATGCTCCGCTTGCTCAGCCACCAGACGGGTAGCTGTTACCAAAGATGCGTGGGGTTAGACGGGCTCAATGCACTGTATTCCGTTACCTTCGAGATGGACCGGAAGCATGGCACTGATTATCACCAGAGGTTTCGCGGTTTCCTCCAGGAAGTCCAGGACCGCAATGTCATGGTGGTCGGGGCTATGACGGATGTCAAGGGTGATCGAAGCCTGGCTCCATCCGCGCAGGATGATCCGGACATGTACGTTCACGTGGTGGATCGCCGAAATGACGGCATCGTCATCAGTGGAGCCAAGGCCCACCAGACGGGCGCTGTAAATTCTCATGAAATTCTAGTGATGCCCACAATCACACTTAGGGAACAGGATAAGGATTTCGCCGTTTCCGCGGCGGTCCCCGCCGACGCGCCGGGAGTGATAATGATCTTCGGTCGGCAGACCAACGACGACCGAAAAATGCAAGGGGAAATCGACATAGGCAACGCACGATTCTCCTTGGTGGGAGGGGAGGCTCTGGTGGTTTTCGATGAAGTTTTCGTTCCATGGGAGCGCGTTTTCATGTGCGGCGAATACGACTTTTCCGGGCTTCTGGTGGAACGCTTTGCCACCTACCATCGGCAGAACTATGGGGCTTGTAAAGGAGGGCTGTCCGATGTTCTGATCGGTGCCTGTGCCCTTTCCGCGGAGCAAATTGGAGTTGACAGGGCCTCCCATGTACGGGACAAGATCGCCGAGATGATTCACCTGACGGAGACGGTTTACGCCTGTTCCGTGGCCTGCTCCGCGCAGGGACATCGGACGCCCTCAGGGGCTTATTATGCCGACCCGCTTCTGGCCAATGCTTGCAAACATAACATCACTCGCGTCATTTATGAACTGGGCCGATTGGGGCACGATCTGGCCGGCGGAGTCATCGCCACGCTCCCCTCTGAAAAGGATCTGCGCAGCCAGGCCACAGGCAGGTATGTGGAAAAATATTTCAAGGGCGTAAAGGATGTTCGTACTGAAGATCGCATCCGGATCTTACGGCTCATTGAGAACATGACAGGGGGCACCGCTTTGGCGGAGTCCATGCATGGTGCAGGATCGCCACAGGCACAGCGGATCATGTACCTGAGGCTGGGCAACCTGGAGCAGAAGAAAAAGCTGGCACGGCGCCTGGCAGGCATTGAGGATGAAGTGTGAGGGCGTAATATTCTGGTTTAATGCAACCTTAATACTGGCGGGGTTAGTATGAGGGTTTGAGCTTAGGCATGTATTTTTGTATTTTGTTTTGCGGAAACTGTAATTCCACATATGATATGGGAAGTGTCGCCCCACGACTTTGCGATTTGCTTTGCAAAAATGGGCATATTCTGGTTTCCGATCAATCAGCAGCCGAGGTTGAAATCCGGCTCAACGGCTGCCCCACTTCGTGCCTGGATGAGACGAACCCCGGCGGAGAGGGAGACAGGGTAATTTCTGTATCAGCATCGAACATTGACCTCTCAGCGCCAGATGAGGAAGCCCTGATCCAGTGGATCTGCAGGGAGATTCGCCGAATAGTCCCATGCACATGATCCCTGATTTTCAATAATAACAGCATCAATGACGGGCGTGATATCCAGATGTTCTCCGCTAAATTTCTTCATGAAGGCAAACGACCTCGGACGCCCGAGATCCTTGATTCTATTTTCATGGAATAATGTATAATAGACGAGACTTAATCTATTCTGCGCAAAATCGAGCTTATCTTCTGGTGAATAGTATAAGATTCTGCTTCAGGGGGGCAGGTCTGCTTGCATCTCCTCTAATATTCCATTCCTCAGCTAAAATATATTAAACCTCTTATTAACCCAAAAAATGCAGTTAGTTGATCAAAATAGCCACAGCTCCTCATGGGCATTTATTGTGGCATGGGCATCTTGCCCATGATTGTCCACGGGCTGGAAGCCCGTACCACGCAATTAGAAAGTGATTGCTTATATCCCGCGTATATTGACAGAAATAATTTATTTCCCATGTTTTTTAATCTTCTACTGCAAAATCCGGGATTAATGCCTAAAGATACACTTACAAAAAATTTGATCAGTGCTCTTTTCTGACAAAATCATGGGTGCAGTGTAAACTTGACAAAAAAGCGTCCTTTCCCTATTATTAGTTCTTAGAAAGCAAGGCCTATCATTGATGTTTATCAGCAGGAGAGCCAGAAATATGAAGCATTCTGTTACAGGCATCGAATTCATTGTTGGAATCCCTTCATATATGGAAGCTGATTCTATACCTTTTGTAACGAAACAGGTTGATCAGGGAATCGCGAAATATTTCAGTAACCTAAAATCTATAATTGTTAATGTTGATAACAACAGCGAAGATGGCACAAAGGGAGCCTTCTTATCAACTGAAACACAAACTCCAAAACACTACATTACTACTCCAAAAGGTGTAAGGGGAAAAGGTAATAACTTACTTAATCTTTTTAAATTTGCCAATAAGTTTAAAGATACAATAAAAGGGGTTGTGGTTGTAGATGCGGATCTTCGCTCCATTACCCCTGAATGGATAAAGTATTTGGGCCAACCGATTCTCAAGGGATACGATTACGCATTGCCACATTATTCACGACATCAGTTCGATGGAACCATTACCAACCATATTTGTTATCCGCTTCTGTATGGTTTGCTGGGAGAAGACATCAGGCAGCCCATTGGAGGTGATTTCGGTTTTTCACCTGCATTGATGAACTACTGGCTTGAACAGAAATGGACTCAGAGTGTCCGGCATTATGGGATAGATATATTTATGTCGCTTAATGCTATCTTTGGTAGCTTTAAAACCTGTGAAGTCGGACTAGGTGCGAAGATACACAAGGCCAGCGCGCCGAAGCTCGGTCCCATGTTTACAGAGGTGGTGGCCACCTTATTCGAACTTATTCTCACAGGAAAGGCCAATTGGATCAGAGTACCGGTTGTGAAGCCCAGGCCGAAGAAGCGATTTGGGCTCAAGCAGCTCGATCCGCCTCAGGAGTTGAAGATCAATATTAGAGAACTGAAAGAAAAATTACGGGTGGAGTATTATCAAAGGGAAATGCTGCTTAAAAAATATCTGAATGATTATGCTGTTATGATTCTTGAAAATATGTTCGAGCAGGATTATTATAATATTGATATTCTCATTTGGACCCAGGTAGTCTATCATATTCTTTTTATTTATGATATGGGATCATCCAGGGTTAAGAAAGATATCGTTGAAGCATTAAAACCTCTCTATTTCGCCCGTTCGATTACCTTCGATTACTTGACATGGCGCTATAGCGTGAAATTTGCTGAAGAGGCGATTCACGGACAGGCTAAAGCCTTCGCATCTCAGAAGCCATATCTTCTGGGCTTATATCTGAACGAAGGGATGAAGGAAGTAGCAAAGTAGATACTTTAACAGTCACTACTATACAACCCGTCTCGTTGAACGTAAGAATTCTCTTGAACTGAGTTTTATTTTCTAATATATTTTCATCTCCTTACAATAAACATAGAGAATCCGACAGATAAAGTGTGCACAAAATGGACCGGAAACCACCAAAATTCCCTCTTGAAACCATTATGTGCTTCATTTTCCCCTGAAAAAATTGAAGTTTGGTCTCCATTTTAAGAAATTTCATCATTTTCGTGGAAAGGCTTTCGAAATTCGGGTTTAAACGAAAAATTGCAAAGGTACATCCCAATTTTTAGCTTTTATAAGCTTGGTCCAATAAGATTCCAGATGCCAAATCCATTTTTTCGAACATTAAAAGGAAATTAACCTGCTGGGTTAACGATACGTCCCATAAACAGAATAGATCCGGTCTCGATGTCACGAATAAAAAAGATAAATGGGCGATTAATAGTGACCTCTGTGGGTTGGACGGGAGATGCCCCCCCTACTATTATTACAGCGGTGGCCGCTGCCGCCTCTGTGCCCGCTTCGTCAACAGATATGAATGCTTTGTGCAATACGTCACTTATGAAAAGGTTGCGGGTGCCATCCATGCCTGAGAAGTCCGCAGATGAGTCGAAGGCAACAGGCATGCCCATTTGGGCCAGTATCTCCCTCAGACTGATGGAGCTCGATTCATACCTGAATTTAGGCATTGTAAGTTGTATGTTACTCGAGATAAGATTATCTAAAACTGCATTCAATTGGCTGAGAGTGATTGAGTTTTCAAATGCCTCAAATTGGCCTGATCGGGGAACCAAGATGACCATGGACAGCTCCTCACCGTCGTACAGAAGTTCCACCGCCTGATAGTTTTCACCTTCGGTATAACGGAAATGCTCAGTCTGTGTCATCATTGGCACCGTAACCTGGCCTCCATCAAGTAAATAGAACACACCATCCTGTGTGAGTTCCTCATCAAAGGGTAGGTTCCATGCTGCGTTAAAGTAAATTGTATTGGTCAGCACAAGGCGCGTAAGAAGTGTGATCGCTCCCAAAGGAATCAGATCCTCAATCCTGCCCTCAGTCATGTCGCTGACCCAGCCATTAATGATGATCCGTGAATTTTCCGGTGAATTAATGAAATCCATGAGCCCAAGCCGGGCACCATAATTCTCAGCCAAGAGGTCAAGGAATACCGGAAGGAATGGGTAGTCCCTCTGGCCCCATATTGAATTGGATATATTCAGCCTGAATCCTTCCCCGTCCTGGCCCTCGGCACCTTCACCGCGACTGGCAAGTTCGAGATCCAAGGCATTGAAGGCAGGGTGCAGACGATCTTGTGGAAGGGTGAAGTGAAGGGTTTCTGCCATTTGCTGAGCTGTTTCACTTCGTGCTCCGGCATACGTCATCCCAAGAGCCATTGAAATGCTGTAAGGAGAGTAGAAAAGGTTGCCGTTTTCTTCCCGGATGGCCTGGTAAAATGCGAAGTTAAACGTACTGTTGCCTTCTACCAGTTCCGACAGATCAGATGCTGGAACATCGGTAGGGGTTTCTCTGATCCTATCAGAATGCGCAATGGGAAACACAGTTCCTGGTCGCCAATAATGGCCTGCCGGGTCTTCAAGATTTCCAGCGTAATAAAGCGAAAGTGTGTACTGTAGGTCTTGATATTCAGCACATGGTATTATGAGATTGAGATTATCGTCGATTCTCGCACATTCTGCATTACGGGTGCTATCTGCCACAGAAAGTAATTTCCAATAAATGCCGGTCGGATCAGAAGGATCAACATAATACTCAAGGGCAACCTCGTACCTCTCGCCAATGTATTCCAGGCATGGTATGGTTAAATTTAGGCTATCATCCATTATGGCACACTCGGCGTGAGCTATCCCTCCAAGTATGCAAACAATAATCCACACAATTCCTAGCATTATAACCTTTTTCATTTTTTGCCTCCTTTAATGTTTACTGGACAGACAAGAGGTATGACTGTTAATTCCTGTACTATAATATATAAATACAACATATATTATCACAATCCAAGCCCAATTTCGTAAAATTTCATTGAGGATTTGATACTCCATAGGCATTTCAGATTATTATCTAATCTCCACTTTTTATAGGGTCATCCTTTGTCGGAGATTCTTTCAACATAACCAGGTAATTCATGGATCAGTATTAAATATTAATATTATATCATTTAGTTTAACAAACCATCTTATCCCTCCCCTTTCAAAATCCAATAACACTTTTCCATTAAATCTCAACAAGGCCTGAGCTTCTGGAGTACCTCAGGGTTTAACACCCGCCTAGGTGCTCTTTCCAGGAAACTCACGATATTTTCCAGTGTCTCTCCATAAAAAATCTTATAGACTTCTTCAGTGACATACCCCAGGTGAGGCGTCAGAACGACATTTTCCAGGCCGAATAAAGGGTGGTTGCCGGGCAAGGGTTCTTCGCCGAAAACATCCAGGCCTGCCCCTGCAATAACCTTGTTCCTCAAAGCTTCGATCAATGCCTTTTCGTCCACGATCGGGCCCCTGGAGGTGTTGATCAGGTACGCTGTAGGCTTCATCAACTGCAATTCCTTCCGGCCGAGCAGACCTCTGGTACGGTCGCTCAGTATCAAGTGGATCGTTACAACATCAGCCTGTTTGAACAGCTCCTCTTTCATCACACGCTGGGTGCCACATGCCGAGGCGCGCTCATCCGTGAGATTTTGGCTCCAGGCAACAAGGCGCATTCGGAAGGCACGGCCCACCTCCGCCACTTTACTCCCGATCTCCCCCAGCCCCAGGATGCCAAGCGTTTTGCCTTCTAGCCCGACACCAAGGGTATGCTGCCATTTGCCCGCGCGAGTGGCATGATGTTCATAGGGAATATTTCGGATGAGGGCAAGGATCAGTCCCCAGGTCAATTCTGCTGTGGAACTTTTACGGCTGGCGGTGCCGCAAACCAGAATCCCCAACTCCGTGGCGGCTTCAAGATCTATCGATGCGTTGCGCATGCCGGCAGTAGCAAGCAATCGGAGATTGGGCAGCTTTTCCAACAAAGACCGGGGAAATGGCGTTCGTTCGCGCAAAGCCATAACAATCTCAAACTCCTTGAGCCTGCGCGCCACAGTATTCTCATCTTTCAGGTGGTTCCGAAAGACCTCGACGACACAGTTGACCGGAAGCGTCTCCCACGAGGCGGACTTTAACGCCACACCCTGATAGTCATCCATTAATGCAATTCTCATCTTCTCCCCCATTCTTCCCTCACAAAAATAGTTCTTTCTGAGCTGGCTGCTCAACTGGGAAGGTAATGACAGATTTTCTGTATCACAAGCGTATCCATAGGAATCTGCTCAGCATCCCGATAATTACAGAAAAGAGCATGCTTGCTGTCATGCATGTAAGGCTGAGCCTCCACCCAAATAAAAACATTTCATAAACAAGAAAAAGGTTATCGCCTAACAAAGACCATGAGCTATGGTAGCTTTTACTCTTCTTTCGGATAAAAACCCAACTTTTCAAGGTCCTCCGCTATATCACTCAGATCCAGTTCTTCTAGCTTGGATCGCTTAGGTATGCCAGTCGCTTTATCCCAGCCTCTCTCTGCGTAATATGAATTCTTTAGGTTTTCCCATTTCTTCCTATCTATCGCTTTACTTAGTTCTATCCAGTGTCCATCGGGTCCGGGCACTTTGCCTCCGAAATGGGCATGGATCCCTCCGAGTATTTCTAGGTTTTTCGCCAGCTTATTATTTGCTTTCTCAGTAAAGAATTTATTTAACAGGGTGTCGTCCTCTCGCCGGCGTCCTTCTCTAACCATTATCGCTCTCTCCAGGTTTCTGACTCTTTGGCCGAGTTTCAGCATGTCCTTGACATCCAGGAACACTAAACGTTGAGGATGAAAATGAGAGCCGCATGCTTCTATGCATTTTCTGCATCCTGTGCAATTAGTCTCATTTATAACGCGGCCCCCTGTTAATTCATCAACATACATTGCACCCTCTACTGGACATGCAAGCATACAATGGGGAATGTCACATTGTAGATAAGGCTGAGGCATATAATTCTCAATTGTTCCTCCGAACGGGTCAACATGCACCCGTATTCTCGACATTGCCGGCCAGACATGACCTTCCTTGACAAAGGAGCAAATAGCCTCACAGACATGACAGCCCGTGCAAAGTTCAGGGTCGAAAACCAGGTATCCCTCCGATGTTGGATATGATGCTGCATCTTTTTCTTTCATTATATTTTGTAACTCCATTTGATATAAATGTTGAGGCGATCCTGCTTTTCTTCTTTTAAGAACTCAGATAACATATAATGAAAATTCCTCCAGCGCAAACTCAAACAATAGGCAGACATAGGTATTATGATCTTTTAGGATGCTGTCAGCTAAATCTTCAATTGAAAAGTAATGATAAATCTCTTTTGTTATAATCGTATCCACAGGAATCTGGTCAGTATCCCTATAACTATAGGAAAGATCATGCTGGCTGCCATACGGCTGAAAGCAAGCTTCCAACCTAACAGAGGCAACTCATAAACAAGAAAGCGGTTGAAGCCCAATAGCGACCATGCGCTTATGTAAGCCGCAATCGGCGCAATACCCGCTCCGCCTCTCAGTAGTGCAGCTACAATGGGAAACTGAATAAATGGTCCTCCTGGCGTCAGTGCGCCAGCAAAGGTAGCTATGATCAAGCCTTGCATTCCTGAATGTTCGCCCAGCCATTTGGTCAAGAGTTCACGAGGAAAAACTTTAGTTATCATTCCTGCTGCAATGAATGCAAGAATCATTGCCGGAAAAATATCCCAAAATAATTTCCCACCTGCCTTGAGACCCTCCAGAGGAAAACGATGATCCTTTGAGTATGCAATAACAGTTAATGCACCCGCCAGCAGCGACATAACCCCAATTGTGAACTTCATCTGCCTATCCTTTCCCATTTAACATACATTGCAATAATTCAATCCATACAGAGAGCTTGAAAAGCTCGTCAGAAAATATCATAACTTTTTCCTCATTGACAATCATTAAGAGGGTGAATTATATAAATATCTGATGAAAAAAGATTTTCCTGAATTTTTTGTTATTATTTCTCAGAATGGATCACAGTGAGTTCCAATGGTGTTCGCGAGCTTCTTGATTACATGGTTATCCGATGGAAATCAACCTAAATGAAAAACAAAAACATCGAAAAGACCATGAAAAACTCATCAACTTCAGATCTTATTTTGATCAATGCCAATATTATTACCTTAGATCCGGTTCGCCCAAGAGCCGAGCTGATGGCGATCCGCGGTGGCAGGGTGCTGGCCGTTGGTGATAAGATGGACTTGAAAGGACTCAGACATGCAAAGTCTAAGGTCATCGATTGCCGGGGCAAGACAGTTTTACCCGGATTCAACGATGCTCATTGCCATTTTATCGCCTTTGCCGAAAGTCTAAACTGCTGCAATTTTCGCCCTAAGGAAGTACATTCTATATCTGATATCCAGGCAAAAATTCGAAATTTCGCCCAAAAATCGCCATCAGGAACCTGGATAAAAGCAATGGGGTATCACGAATTCTATCTGGATGAAAAACGGCACCCCACTCGTTGGGATCTGGACATAGCTACTTCCTCCCATCCGGTAAAGCTAACTCATAGATCAGGACATGCCCACGTGCTCAATAGTCTGGCAATGGCAATTGTAGGAATCTCCACGAAAACTCCTGAGCCGCCTGGAGCGGTAATCGACCGAGACCCGGGCACAGGGGAACCCAATGGAGTCCTCTTTGGAATGGGACCATATCTATCCAAGATAATACCTTTAATTAATGATCTTAATAAAAACCGCCGGGTCAAGGAGGCAGGCCAACATTTTCTCTCTCTCGGGATAACCTCTATTCAGGATGTTTCGTCGCATAACGATATCCATCGCTGGCGTATGTTTCAGAAGTGGAAAACTAATGGAGAGTTAAAGTGCAGGGTGAACCTTATGTTGGGATTTGAAGCCTTCAAATTGTATCAAGAACAAGATTTTTCCAATATAATAGGAAGGGATCAGCTTCGTATCTCAGGTGTCAAAATTATTCTTAATGAAACCACTGGTCAGCTCCATCCGTCTCAACAAGAATTGAACGAAATGGTCCTGGAAATTCATCGTTCAGGATTGCAAGTGGCCATCCATGCCGTTGATGAAACAACAGTCGAGGCGGCTTGCACAGCCATAGAGTATGCAATGCAGAGGTATCCTAGATCGGATTCCAGACATCGTATAGAGCACTGTTTTGTGTGTCCTCCGTTGTTATCAAAGCGCCTGGCTTCTCTCGGGATTTTGGTAGTTACACAGCCGTCGTTCATTTATTACAATGGGGACCGATACTTAAAAACTGTTCCACGCTGGCAATTAAAACATCTATACCCCATAGCGACTCTTATGAAAACCGGTGTCAAAATCGCTGGTGGTTCAGATAGTCCCATAGTACCGGCAAATCCACTGATTGGAATCTATTCCGCCACTTCTCGAATAGCCGAGACTGGAGAAGTTGTCTTGCCTGATGAAAGAATACCTCCTTTAGCAGCATTGAGAATGTATACATACTATGCTGCACGAACCACCTTTGAAGAGATGGTCAAAGGATCAATTACACCCTGTAAACTGGCTGATATGGTGGTTTTGAATGGAGATCCGAGCAAACTTCCACCCGATGAGATAAAAGACATTGATGTAGTAATGACAATCCTGAACGGTGAGGTGGTATGGGATAAAACGGGCTAACCGATGATCCCCTTTTTAATGTACGAGGTTAGTTCGCTTTCTGTCAAGCCCAGCAATTCACAATAAACGTGCTGATTATCCTCACCCAATAATGGCGCAGCCTTCCAACCAGCTGTGGAGCTAGCGTTGAATTTTATAGGCGACGAATCTGAAATGGTGTTACCGAGGACAGAATGTTCTAAGCGTATAAAAAACTCTCTTTCCCTCAGTTGAGGGTCCGTTAACAGATCTTCAGCATTTTGAACCACACCCGCTGAAACACCTGCTTCTTGAAGCAGGTTCACTACCTCTTCGGCGGCATGATGAGCTGTCCATTGTCCCAGTAATTCATCCAATTCTTCTGCGTGTTCCTTTCTTTTCGATAGAGTGGAAAACCTTTCTTCTTTGCTCCAGGCAGGATGGCAAAGAACATTGCAGAGGGCTTGCCATTCCGCCTCATTGAACACTGCAATGACGCACCACCTGTCAGTTCCCGAACATTTGTAACATCCATAAGGGGCAGCCGGCATATAATCCACTTGATTGCCTCTGGGCAAAACATCTTTATTATGGGCGGAGACATCCAAGAAGGCAGGACACATTAAAGTGCAGAGCGCCTCATATTCCGAGATATCTATATAGAGACCTTGTCCTGTTCTGTCCCGATATTCCAAAGCTGTTAAAACAGCCAATGCAGTATAAAGGCCAATAATCGAGTCTGCGTACGAATAACCCAAACCCATGGGAGCGTCTTGAGCGAAAGAAGTGAGGTATGTGAGACCTGAAAGCGCATGAATGGTAGGCCCAAAGGCCAAGAAATTTCTCCACGGGCCAGTCTGTCCCATCCCTGAGATACTTACCATAATGAGATCAGGCCTTGCTTCTTTCAGGTTTTCGTAATTCAATCCCCAGTTTGACATCACCCGTGGGGAAAAATTTTCAATCACCACATCGCTGATTTTTGTTAACTGTAAAGCAATTTCCCTTGCTTCAGGGTGACTCATGTCCAGGGTGATGCCGAGTTTATTGCGGTTCCAGGTATTAAAATGCCCTGTGATGTTAGACTCCGCATCTTGTGCCGTTTTCTTCGATTGAACCTTAATCACCTCGGCTCCAAAATCAGCCAGGATCCTGGTGGCAAAGGGACCGGCCAATACCCAGGTAAAATCTAAAACTCTAAGCCCGTGAAGGATCCCCTTATTCATCGAATATTTCCTTAAATTGCATTTATAGAAGAAAGTCTTTTTAGCTCTTTGTCATTAAGGCCCAATTCCGTCCGGTAAATTTGAACGTTGTTTTCACCTATTAAAGGAGCCCGCTTCCACATGTTAAACAAAAATCTGCTGAATTTATAGGGTGATCCGGGATATTTAAGAAATGTGTCAATCTCTGCATGATCAACATTGATGAAAAACTCACGCGCTTTTAGCTGGAGGCTATCCAAAACTTCCTTTGGAGAATGAATGGGAGCCCAGGAAAAGTGCATCAGCTGCCCTAACTCAAAAAGCTCGTTGGCAGTATGAGTTTTAGTCCATCTTTTCACTATGTCGATGATATGATCCAGGTGTTTGAGACGACATTCTTCATCATTCCATTTCTCATGTCTTAAATCCCCTGCCATACCCTCATTATCCATCCACTCGACCAGAGTCTCCCATTGGTGGAAAAGGCTCAAGAGAATATACCCATCTTTACAAGGCAAAACGCAAAAGCGCTTATTCCAATGTAAGCTCCCCTGTCTTTGAGGTACTATTTGCTCATAAAAATAGCGGATCATCACGTGTTCCAGGGTAGATGCCACTGATTCCTGAATTGATATATCAATATGTTCTCCCTTTCCATTTTGAACTCGCCTTCGGATGGCCAGCAGAATACCGATAGCAGCATAAAGAGAAGCGGTATAATAGGATTGTTCACCATACGGTTTCAGAGGAGGGGTGGATGGAGAGCCGGAAACATACATCTGGCCGCCAACGGCAGATGAGACCAAATCGCACGATTTATATTTCCTTCGAGGACCATTCTGTCCGAAACCGGTCACTGAGACTAGAATAAGTCGCGGGTTTTTTTCACTTAAAACATCAAAACCTAAACCGAGTTCCTTGAGGTATCCCGGAGGGAAGGTCTCCACCACAATGTCCATATTTTTTATAAGTCTGCAAAAGATATCACGGCCCGCCTTATGTTCTAAATTAAGGGTTATACCAAGCTTATTGGTGTTGTTATAAAAGAAAAACAGACTTTTTTCCGGTTGTGGCGAATTTTGCCAAAACGGACCTATACCTCTGGATGAGTCGCCACCCGGGTTTTCTACCTTGATGACCAAGGCTCCCATATCTGCTAAAAGTTTCGAGCAAAAGCTAGCCTTCTCATCAGCCAAATCCAGTATCCGTAATCCAGCCAGAGGGCCATCTTTTTCGCCCTTAGCTTCCATCTCTTAACTCCACAATAGCAATTCGCACCAGTAAACTATGGCGATCTCCTCCAGGAACTCTATAATAAGAGCACATCAATACAAAATATATGCATAATTCATTTAAGATATTTCAAATTGAGCACTTATTGCACAAATCTTTCTTTAAACCACAGGATAAAGGCAATTCCAAAGGCGTTTTCTACATATAATGCCTCAATATTTAGGTTTTTTATTCTAAAAAGACAATAATAAAAGAGCGCTGCTGCCAATGTGCCTGTTGCTGAATAGAGTACTCCCTCATAGACTCCGGTTCCCTTCACGCACTCAACCATTTCTGGTGAATATATGTTAAGTGAAATTTCTGCAAGGACGGGCTTAAACTAAAAGAGGAATTGGACTTGTCTGGATACAAAACATTTTGTAACACTTTAGCGCTTTGAAAAAAGCTCTTTGAAAACTGAATAAAGAAA
>CAZTAS010000071.1:0-26452 GCA_964611635.1 uncultured Thermodesulfobacteriota bacterium | reverse complement strand
TTTGTAATTAATTTGTAATTAATTCAATAAATTATAGTTTCCGGATGGAGACTAACTAACTTAATGAGGTTAAGGAATATTCTTAGTTTCTTTGTGCGAGTGATCTTATATTAGGGGAGTTGAGCATCCATTCAAGCGAATCGTCTTTTGGTGTATGAGCTCACTAACGAGGTCCATAAGCCTGATATTTTGGGAATTAAATAGTTTAGAAAAAATCTGAAAAGGCCGACTCACTCCTTATCGTAATAAATTCTCAGGATTGAATCCCAAGAGCTTACTTCCACCCCAAAAGGACCATATGCACTTAATCCTTAACAGAGGAGCATTAGGCCTGTCGTAAAGATACCTCCATTTACGACATGGAAGCCGTTAAGCTCCACTTCTAGAGCTTTCCAATTCTTTTTTATATTTTTAAGAAGACTCATGTTGGTTGCCAGTCCTAAAGCCTATAAGCCAGGCGGCAACCTGAAGTAATACGATAAGAAGAAGAGCGACAAGAATAATCTTAGAGAAGGAACTTTTGAAAAATATCAATAAACTCCCTTCCGAGATGGTTAAAGCCCGGCGGAAGGACAATTCGATTTTTTGCCCCAGAACGACTGCCATGATAAGAGGCGCCAAGTCAAAGCGAAATTTCCGCAGCACATAGCCAATACCCCCGAAAATCGCCATCAACAAAATATCAATAGGATTGCCATTGACTCCATAAACTCCACAGACACTGATTACGAGAATAGTGGGAGCCAGGTAGGCATAGGGGATGCGGAGAAAATTGACAAAAATGCCAACTAACGGCAAATTTAGTATGACGAGCATGATATTCCCCACATACATGCTGGCGATGAGCCCCCAAAAGACATCTGGATGATCCTGAATCAATTGTGGTCCTGGATTAACGCCATGAATTAGAAGGGCTGACATGAGAAGGGCAGTTGCCGGTATTGCGGGAATACCAAGAACCAATAGGGGAACTAATGATGTCCCTGTTGTTGCGTTGTTGGCTGTCTCAGGTCCAGCGACGGCCTCGATCCTGCCGGTACCGAACTCTTCTGGGTGTTTTGAAAGTTTCTTTTCCGCAGCATAGGATACAAAGGTAGATATTACGTGTGATATCCCCGGAACAAATCCAAACATCATTCCGATCACAGATCCTCGCCCTACAGGGCCCGCAGAGTCCTTCAAATCTTTCCATCGGGGAAGGAGTGACCTCAGCGTAGGCTTAATCGCCTTAACGTTGGCGATATTTTCGGTACTCATCATGATTTCGCTCACTCCGAACAAGCCGATCGCCATGGGAACAAACCCGAGTCCATCAGCGAATCCCAGATAGCCGAAAGTGAAACGCAAGTGTCCAGTAAATGGGTCCATCCCAACTGTTGAAATTAATAAGCCAAGAGTGATCATGGCCAAAGTCTTTAGCCTTGATGCACTGCTGACGTAAGCCAGCACAAGCAATGCAAAAACCATGAGGGAAAATTCCTCCCCTGGTCCGATTTTTAACATAATCTGGGCCAGTGGAGGGGCAAAGAGCATGAGAGCCACAACGCTCAACGAACCACCAACAAAAGAGCCCAGGGCCGAGACCACCAGGGCGGGCCCCGCCCGCCCCTTACGTGCCATTTTATAGCCATCTATACACGTAACTACCGATGCGGCCTCCCCTGGAATGTTAAGGAGAATGGAGGTGGTTGATCCTCCATACATCGCTCCATAGAATATACCGGCTAGCATGATAATCGCAGAAGTTGGGCCCAGGTTGAAAGTCATAGGCAGCAAAATGGCGATACCTCCCAAGGGACCGACTCCCGGAAGAATGCCAACCATTGTACCCCAGAGGACCCCGATAAAGCAGTAAAAAAGATTCATCGGAGTCAGTACAATATTAAAACCTTCTAACAGTGGCTGCAATGTTCCCATAAAAACCTCAGTGCAATTTGTCTTCGTGTGAAAAAATCAGAACCATAACAACCCCGGCGGTAATTGAATATCAAGCAGTACGTTGAAGAACAAATATGCACTGATTGCCGCTGCAGCGCCAGAAATTGCACATGCTATCCATCCCAGGTCTGATAAGACCTTCAGAATAAACCCCACAAACAAGCAGGTCATGGGAATAAACCCAATGCGTTCAAAAAAAACCCCCAGTACCATGGTGGCTACGATAATAGACCAGATGTTTGGGTAAGCAATTTCCACTCGATTGGTGATTTTACTCTGAAGAATTATAGAGATGCATAAAGCAAGAGAAACCCCGCAGAGAATGAGGCCCAGTAGAGTAGGAAAAAATCCAGGTCCGGGAACAGCGAATTCTCCACGGGGCATCGCTTGAGAAGTGAGAATGCTGGATAATCCAATACACAAGAGTATCCCGGCAATAATCAGATTGCCAGTTTGTTCACTCGGCCCCCACACCTTTTTCTTCATCCTTTTGACCCCACTTCTATTTCTTCACGAATCCGAGCTTTTTTGCGATGGCGGCGTTCCCTGCATACTCTGCGCGCACCATTTCTTCAAATTCTTTTCCGGAGGAAGCGACAATCTCCTCTCCCCTTTTATTCAGAAAGTCTTTCACCTTCTGGCTCTGAGCGGCCTTCCGAAAGGCCTTCTCAAGGACCGCAAGACGCTCAGAAGGTATTCCTTTAGGCCCGACGATACCTCGCCATAACACAGTCTGAGTTTCCGGACATCCTAGGTCCTTAACTCCAGGCACATCGGGCAATGCTCTAGCTCTTTCCACCGTTGTGACAAAAAGACCTCGAACCTTTCCAGCCTTTATGTGAGGAATCGCTGGGGGAGCGGATCCACCATAAATATCAACATGACCACCCAGAAGAGCTTTTATGCTTTCTCCAGCTCCTCCGTAAGGGACTGCGCGAAGTTTCAGGTTCATCTTTTGAAAGATCTTCTCCCCGGAAAATTGTATTAAATTTCCAACTCCATCACACGCATACGTGAGTCCTGGATTTTTTCTCACATATTCAAAAAATTCTTCAGCTGTATGGGCGGGAAACTTGGACATCACAGCAAACAATACAGATCCCCTATTCACCCATGTTATATAGCTAAAAGAATCCAATGTATAGGTGATTTTCAAGGTGTGAGGAACAATGGTCAGCGGCGCATTCCACAGGCTGCCAATCGTGTATCCGTCCGGCTTTGCCTCGACAATTGCATTAGTTCCTATAGTGCCTGATCCTCCGGCTTTGTTAAGCACGACTATTTTTTTCCCTAAAAGTGGTTCTGCAGATTTCACTAGCATACGGGTCATGATATCGGTTCCTCCGCCAGGAGGCGTAGGAACTATCAGCCTTAATTGCTTTGTCGGAAATTTTTTCGCGGCATATGCAGCTTTATCCAAAGCTCCAGCAAAAATTAACAAGGCACAAACCAAAATGACGAAGTAACTGAATTTTCTACTCTTTCGTTCCATAGCGCTACCTCCTAATTATTATTTTTGTTATTATACATGCATCCCATTTCTTTCCCAAAAATATCACTCATACTTACCTTTACCCCAATAAATGGCTAAAAATGTAGAAAATTATTGGGGGCAACCGCATTCTTCATGCTGCTTCACTTACGATTTATCACTATAACCACCTATAGACTCCTCATATTTCTTTCTTACTTCTTCGCTGGGTAGATATTTTGCCTCGAGTTTCTTAATTTCAGGAAATCCAGCAAATTTGTTAAAATTCTCTGTTTGATGACCCTTTAAGTTTCTCTGAAAGTCTTTCTCTGCGATTTCTTTTCGGTTTATTAGGTCAGTTGCATAGTCCCAGACGGCTTTCAGGCTGACTCGAAGGCATCCCAGCGAAACAATGATCACTTTGTAACCCATTTCGGCCACATCACTAAATGTTAATGGTGAATCGTACCATTGAAATGATGAAGAATAATTAAAAAACAGTGGAAGATTCGGGAATTCTTTGTGCATTTCCTCAGCAAATTTCTTGGGCTCTTCGATATCTGGAGATGGAAATTCACAGAAAACCATATCAGCGCCAGCCCCGGCGTATGCTTTTCCTCTCTTCAAAGCTTCATCGAAACCACCTCCTACCGCCGCGACTGCATCGGTTCTTGCAATTATGATGAAATCTTTATCCTTTTTTGCATCCGTAGCAGCCTTAATTTTGCCGACAGCTTCTTCAAGTGGAATTATATTCTTACCTGCCAAATGCCCACATCTTTTGGGACTTACCTGATCCTCCATATGAATTCCAGCCACCCCGGCTGATTCATAATCTTCTACAGTTCTTATTACATTAATTGCGTTTCCAAAACCAGTATCTGCATCTGATATTACAGGAATATTCACAGCTCTGGCGATATTTTTTGCATTGGTTACCATTTCGGTTTCTGTTATCAACCCAACATCAGTAAGGCCTAAAATGGTTAAAGAAGTGCCATATCCCGTCATATATACGTAATCAAACCCAACCTTCTCTACGACCATCGCTTGCATCGGATTTGCTACACCCGGGGTGACAAGGTACTCTTTTTCCTCTAATAAGCTTCTCATTTTCTTGCGCATATTCATCTTCCACCTCTCAAAAGTTTACTTTACTTAGACATTCACTAAGAAATTTTTCCTGCCTATAATGAAAAAATAAGCCTGTAAAGACATCAATTTGTTGCTCTTGAACGGAAACTTTGTTAGTAATCGCTCAATGTGTGGACAGTACCCGGGCGATCGAATATCAGACGGGTTGTCACACCCATCTCATTAAGCTTTCTTTTCAAAGGCTCCAGGCGTACCTGCTCTTTTGTGTACTGGATAACGGGGAATAAGACTTTGATTTGTAAATCACGCACAATACGTGCTCCATTCTCAGCCGCTTCTTCTGGAGTGGAGTCTACGTGCATTCTGCCTTGAAGCGGGATCATACCAATGTCTATTTGAAATTTTTGACCAATGTCGCGAAACACACTTGAGTGAATGCAATCACCAAGAATACATAGGGAGAACTTCTTCCCTCGAACCACAAACCCTCCATTTCTCGTCTCAACACCTCCCCATTTTCTGACAATTTCCTTCAACTCCGGCGTTAGCTCAGGGTGCTCGGCCTCAAAAAGATAGACCTCCAGTCCATCGATCGTCTTTATTTCACCGAATTTTAGGGGGATTATT
Organism: uncultured Thermodesulfobacteriota bacterium; assembly: GCA_964611635.1. GTDB lineage: Bacteria > Desulfobacterota > JAFDED01 > JAFDED01 > JAFDED01 > JAFDED01. The sequence goes on along the minus strand of CAZTAS010000071.1, from coordinate 21,321 downwards.
TTGCTCTCAGGAAGCTGCGCCTTATTTAATACGAAGTCACATAGGTCTTGTGAGGCTACAAATTTAGCACCTGTTTTTTGGGTTACCTGTATGCTGTTGACAAAATGTCCTGGGTCACCATGGGTTGTAAAGACAAACTTTGCGGATTCTTGAATATCGTCTACCTTAATGGGAGAATCAGCGTTTTTGTTGACAGAAGGATCAAACCATAGGACTCCATCTTCTGTATCCACCCGAAAGGCCGCATTATCGTACCACGTGATTTGGATAGTCATTTTTTCCCTCGCTTATTTTTTTAACTTATTCGAAATTTCCTTTGGTATGCGCCGCATCGCAAACTCAGAGGTCTATTTTCCTAACTTCCTGAGGAAGCTTTTACTTTTTCGGCTATCTCCAGAATTTCCTCATCCGTAAGAGCCCTCTTTCGAATGGAGATCTCTGCCCGAATCCTCTCCACCAAATTAGAAAGGAGTTCTCTTGGAATTTCCATCCCTAACGTCTGCAGTTTTGACTGAACTGCCCAGGGATCTGCATTCTTTCCTTGAAAGCTAAGCTTTTTGTTGCCAAAAACAGAAGGCTCCACACAATAGTGCAGGAGGGGTTCCACGGCTAACTCATTTATGATAAGACCCTCTGAGTAAGCCCAAGCCCGCTCTCCAGTGATAGGCTTATTCTGAGGCATTTTAACACCGGTTATGTCCTCCACAAGGCGACGCAGAGAGGTAAGCTTTTCAAGATGTATACCCGTATCAACGCCATAAAGCACCTCAAGAGCGGCCGCTACTTCGGCTAAGTCAGCCTGGCCTGTAGCAGAACAAAGTCCATTGACCGATACCTCCACCACATGAGCGCCACCCTTTATGGCGCACAGGGCGTTGGCTACACCAAGTCCGAAAGTGTTATGCGGGTGGACGCTAATCAGGGATTGGGGAGCTGCCCGTCTAACAATCGAAACCACATATTCCCAGGCTTCTGGGCCCATACCACTTGAGCCATCATACAGGCATATATAATCAGGCCCCGCCTGAGCTATTCCACCACAGTATTGCTCTAAGTATTCGGTATTCGAATATGAAAGCATGTTGATCGCTGCGCTGGGTTTGACTCCGACTTTCTTGGCATAGTGAATCAACTCACTTGCCCACTCGATTTGATCCTCTACTTTTTTGATCCGATACTTTTTCCGCCAATCCTCCCCCCGCCAGGCCATCCCAAGCAACTCGGGGTAGTAGATCGGCGTGATTGCGGGGATAGAGGGATTCATGAATTGGGCTACGTTAATACCTACCTCAGCCACTGAGTCGATTTGCTCCTTTGAAGTAACCCCATCCACGGTGAGCTCGACATTTGGAGCAAGCTTTCTGATGTGCTGGACGAGGTCAGGGCCGGTCCATCCTGCGCCTGCTAATGTCCAATTAAGTTGGATGGAACGAACACCTGCTTCTACTAGAGCTTCTGCCAGCCTGAGCCGTTCATCCCAGTTTAAGGAGACTACAGGCGTTTGCTCTGCGGTACGAAGGGTAATATCCCGTAAGACAATCGATTTGGGGTACTTGCTCTCCGTGACTTCCGGGTCTCGATTATAAGGGCTTACGCTCCACTTGCCTGGCTCATAAGCTCCACGGATTCGGCGTCGGTTGATCTCGCTGCGGATGAATTGTACCTCTTCCTCCGTTAGATACCAATGTGGCTTCGTCATTACATCTCCTTTGTTCTGTTGCAATGAAAAATAGATTTTTATAAAATTTTACTCCTTTTTATTAAGAGGAGCACATTATATTTTGCATGTTTTTTTGAAATACAACCGGAGAGTGCTGGCGGAATTTAAAGTTTCGTTCCGTTAATTGATGTGGGAGCAATACAATTTATTTTGTGCCCCCTTAGTAAATGAATGAAATCCGCAATGTTTAATCAAGTTTGTCTTGATTACATCTTTTCGCTAATATCACAAGGTGCAAGCGATGTCAACAATTAATTGACCCAGGACATTCCCCAAAAATTCCAAATTAAAATCGGTTGTTGTCAGAGAATGCCTGTCCTCAAGCTAAAAAGAATATTAATCGGTGGGGGTAGCACACCATGCCCGAGCTTGCTAGGGCTTGGTGTGCTACCCATTAAAGGTTAAAGGATTTCTGCTTTTTAAACTTGATCTTTGAACCAGTCTCCTTTTTGTGCATGGTCATCTTGCCCATGTTTGTTCTCACGGGCGAGACGCCTGTGCCATATGCAATAAATGCCATTTTCACTTTTAAATCGATCTGTCCCGCTGAAATCAAAAAGATTTTTGCAAATTCATATTATATTTTGAGGAATGTCCTGTTAATTGATTAAAAAAATATGCCCATAATAAGAAGGGACATTGGAAGTATGGGTAAGAAGTAGAGAAAGAAACCATCTGGATTTAGCTCCATTCAGTTTCTCCAAGTTATTAAAGGGAACATGAAATTGTTTGCATTTTAAGCCCTGACATCAGCCCGAATTTCCAAATCTCGCAAGTCCGATCAGAATCCAAATGCAAACCATTTAATGCACTGCGTAATAACAAAATTTAGTCATTGATCTTTAGAAAAAATTAGGATGATAGATTTTTCCCTCTCGGCCAGAAAGAATAACGCCCCATACGAGGCAGGCCGGGCGGTCAAGACCGGATTCAAACATTACCGCCAAAAGGCTTGGCCTAAGTGGCCCAGGCCAATCGGGCCACATTAGGACAACAAAAAACGGGAGTATTTCCATTGGGAAGTTAAGAGGACATATTGTTAATGCGGCTTGAAGAATAATTTTTTCTCACTTCCTATGGTATTTCGCCAAGTCTGTCAGGCTGATAGGCTTTCCTGCTCGAAATCAATTTTCGAGCCTTTACATGAATCAATTTTGCCATAGTATCCGAATTGCGATATAAAAATATGAGGAATTGCTGATCTGCCAGCTAGCATGAGTGTACACATTATGCATGCAGAGCAAAGAAAGCCCATATAGTTCTTATGTGCGGGGGAAAGGGGATGCGCCAGATGGAGAAGATGCCCCGTGCCATCATCCACGTGGATATGGACGCGTTTTATGCCGCGGTGGAGCAGCGTGATCGGCCTGAATTGCGCGGCCGGCCGGTGGTCGTGGGCGGACCGGTGGAGGGGAGGGGAGTTGTTAGCGCTGCCTCATATGAGGCCCGTCCTTTTGGTGTCCATTCGGCCATGCCCATGACCGAGGCCCGACGGCGGTGCCCTCACGCCGTTTTTCTCCCGGTGCAAATGAAAAGATATCAAGAAGTTTCGTCAGAAATCCGCGGGATCCTATTTCGGTTTACTCCTCTGGTGGAGCCTCTGGCACTGGACGAGTCGTTTCTGGATGTAACCGCCAGCCAGGCCCTTCTGGGACCGGCAGGGGAGATCGCCGGGCGAATCAAGAGCGAAATTTTCGAGGCCACGGGCCTGACCGCCTCGGCGGGCGTGGCGCCCAACAAGTTCGTAGCCAAGATCGCCTCAGATCTGGAAAAACCCGACGGTCTGGTTGTGGTGCCCCATGATGGCGTGCGGGCGTTCCTTGAAAACCTGCCAGTCTCATGCATATGGGGAGTGGGCAAGGTCACGGCGCGAATCCTGGAGGAGATGGGTATTCGCTCCATCGGGCAGCTGTCTCGATTTCCGGTTGAACTCCTGGAAAGTCGGCTTGGAAAGACGGGTCTGGAGATTCGGAAATTGGCCTGCGGCGATGACGATCGACCCGTTGAACCATATACCGATGCTCGCTCCGTGAGCCACGAGGAGACATTCGCCGAGGACATAGGCGAACGGGCGGTCATAAAGCGCGAGCTTTATGGGCTGGCTGAAAAAGTTGGCTACAGACTCCGGAAAAGTGGCATGCGGGGGAACGTGGTTCAGGTGAAGGTGCGCTACCCTGATTTTTCAACGGTGACGAGGAGGATAACGCTCCAGGAGCCCACAAACAACGATCGCGTCATCTTCCGGGAAGCGCTGAGCCTCCTGGGGCGGACCGAGGCTGGGCGGAAAAAGATACGCCTTCTGGGTGTGTGTGTGGCAGGGCTTCGGCCAGAGGAAATGGCCGGCCAGTTGGGGCTTTTCACCGGCAAGGAGCAGCGGATTGAAAAGGAAATAAGGGCTGTGGACCGCATTAGGGAACGCTTCGGCCCGGATGCCATCAAACGAGGTATTGCGCTGGATTCAGATGAGGAAAACTGAATTAGCAATGAGGTAAGCGCGTTGGACTCAAGGTGTGAGGTTATTTGCGTCTTTCGCCACTGGATCGACGCAGATCACAGAAGGCAGGGGGCGATGGATTCCAGGCATGGAGCGGTCCACGGAATCGGTAATTGACCATTGCCCGTAAAGGGTGTATGAGAAGCTCCCGGAGTTCACGGCTAGCTGGGTTTCAAAGCCGCCGTCCATAACCATGGCGCGAAGGATCTCCAGCTTGCCCTCACTCAAAAGTCTGGCCATCTCCCACAGAGTGTAGCCTCCTCGTGTGCAGAAAATCAGAATGCGTCCCTCTTTATCCTCCGCAACCACGGTGCGATTGGCGATCCAGTCGCTTTTTCGGGTACGCAGGTTGCCCCCTGCATCCAACAGCATCATGGATTGAACGGCCACTTTAAAAGGCAACGATTGAAGGCTGTATGGATGTTCCTTCAAATCGATGATTGTAGCTGGAGGGAGCTCGGGCCGCATGGGATGAGCCACCAGCAAGCCTTTCCATCCCTTCACCATCGATGTTCCCAAGTTCTTCCCTTCCTGAATGAACCACCCCATTGGGCACAGATCCGGGTAATACTGGCTGCCGTTAAAGACAACCATGGAATCTGTCGCCCGCTGCCATTGGGCCACAGTCATTGGTTTCTCAGCCCCATAGGTGCGGAAATAATGGAGTTGAAACATGGCAGAGAATGGCTCAATGCGGATTGCAGCGATGTCAGATTTCCCCTTGCGGCAATATCGGTATGCCATGATCGATGAAAAAGAAATTCCCTTTCCGAGAACCCTCCACTGCGGCGGGGAGTAAGGATGAGTGAAATCGCCCGATGCAGGATCGGCTGCCAGTAAAATAATTCCAGTCAGAAATATCGCGGCTTTGGAGCTTATCGCATTTTTCAACACCGCACTCCTTCGGGCTTGAAAGCCTTACCTCCCAAATCACTCACAGGATTCTGACAGGCTTCACACGGATGCAGTAAAAACCAAAATTGACCGAAAAAATCGTAGAGAAAACATTCTCTTAACTTTTGAATTATTGGAAAAACCGTGCATTCAATCGCATTAATTAAAACTCTCTTATTTATAAAGATCTCCTGTGCCTGCGGCACACACCAAGCCATCGCAAGCTTGGGCATGGTGTATTACCCTATTTTATGGCTTCTCAGCGATTTCTCCAAACCCTGCGATGAACGGCAATTGCGGATGCGCTTCCGCTCTGACTGGAGGTGAGAAAACCCAAAGCCCGGTCCGGCGCAGGGAAGTGCTGAGTTATTATGGTAAAGGGGGTCATCCTCCATCGGATAGCGAGAGGCTTGTCGGGCCTCCTCCCACATGGGTGTTCCCGGTATGGGGGAATATTCGGCAAGAAGGGGTTTCAGACCCAGTCCCAGGACAAAATCGACGCTCTCCTGAACTTCCCTGACATCCTGGCCGGGCAGGCCGACCATGAGATAGGCGCCCAATTCCTCCCGGCTGAATCCGGCCTCCGTCAGAAAATCCACGGCCCTGCGGAAAGTGTCGTTGTCGATCTTGTTTCCCAGTCGCAATTGACGTGATGGGTCAGCGGTTTCCAGGCTCAACCGTACGGTGCGAAAGCCCGAGCGGCGCATAAGAAAAGCGGATTCTCTGTCCACATATCGGGCATGAAGGCCGTTGGGAGTGTGGAAGCGCAAAGGTATCCCCCGGGACAACACCTTTTCCAGTATGGGTCCCAGGTGATCCGAAAAATCCGCAAGCAACGCATCATCGTAAAAAGCCACGTCCCTTGTTCCATTCAGCCGTAGCCAGTGTTCCAGTTCATCAACCACTGATTCGGGACTTCTGCGAGTAAAACCCGGGTAAAGAAGAGCTGTAGCGCAGTAAGGGCATCGGTGTGGGCATCCGCGGCTCGTCAATATGGGAATGAAGGTCATTCTTCTGCACAGGTCAAGAGCAGGGATAGGCACAGTTTCCAGCCTCGCCGGATCGAGCGGTGGCGGCATGGGCCCGCCCGTTACACCGGCCACCACCCCAGGCAAGACGGACTCACCGGGCCCCTCTATAAGGTAATCAGGCGCCACGACCTTTTGGGCGTGTTTGGGGCACAGAGTGGCGTATATCCCCCCAAGGATGACCGGGGTGGCAGGGAAGATCTCTCTTACTATTCTCACAGCCTCCACCACTCCCGGGTACCAGTAGGTCATTACCGAGGTGACAAGCACAGCGTCGGGGCTCGGGAAACTGCATAGTTCTTGACGAAAAAGCCGGGGAGTGATGCCGTAGCGGTGATAAGGTCTCGGCACATCCGCCAGGGCGGGGGGTGGGGGAATTCGCTGTTTGGGTAATTTTCCCGCGCCCCACGGGCCACGCCGTGCCCGCCGAAGGCCCTCTCCAGGTAGCTCCGGATGATAGGGATCAAGGCAGTCCAGGAAGGTAACGCGATATCCGGCCTGACGTAAAATGGCGGCCAGGTAAAGGAGCCCAAGGGGTCGCGCCCACAAATCATGTGCAGCAAAGTCGTGAATCCAGGGATTGATCAAAAGGATGTAGGGATTATCGAAATTTCTGGATTCCACATTAATTCTTCTCACTTTTTCCGGCACTCCGAAATACGGTAAAGCCTCGGAGGATTGCTTGATTCATCGGCCTATCGCCAACCTCTCCGCCAAAAAAAGGGGAAGGCCCATGCTGAGGATACTAGCCTGGGTCTCCCGGATCTCGTAGACGACTCTGTGCAGATAATATTCTCCATTGTCCATGTCCAGGATACCCATTGAGGCCCGAGGATCGCCATCTCTGGGCTGGCCCACACTACCTACATTTATGATGTAGCGGGCATCATTGTGCAGGGTAATAGAAGCTGATCGTTCGAAAGATATTCTTCCATCCGAGTTAAGAATGAAGACACCGGGGAGGTGTGAATGGCCGATAAAGCATAACCGCTGATGAAAAGCCGAAAAGTTCAAAGAGGCCTCTTGAGGCTGAAATATGTAATGCCATTCCTCAGGCTGGTGTGGAGAGGCATGGACCAGAAGGAGTTCGCCCATTTCTATGGTCATCGGTCTCGCTTTCAGGTAATGAACCTTTTCCGGAGTGAGTGTTCGGGCGGTCCAGAGCAGGGCTTCACGGGCATAAGGATTGAAATTATTAATATTCGTCATCCCCACGGAGCCGAAATCATGGTTTCCACCCAGAAATGTGGCGGTTTCCTGCTTGATTAAGGAGATGCACTGGTTAGGGCTCGCGCCATATCCAACGGCATCACCCAGGAATAAAATTTTGTCCACCTTTATTTCGGCGCATGCTTTCAATGCACTGTGAAGCGCGGGTAGATTCCCATGCACATCAGATAATATCCCGTATTTCACGGGAAATTCTCCTTCAGGATGAAACGCGCGGGAGGCTTATGCCACTGGCATCTAACGGGGTACATGGAACAATGGTTAAGCCGTTTCGTTACTATGGAAGACCAGTTCAAAATACTTTTTATGTTTTATCCGGCTCCGGTACAGGCCTATCATGATTTCGTCGAATCGATCTTTTTTTTCTAGCAGGATAAGACGAAATGACGCTTTTCCCCCCTCTTGGCTTTGTGTCCATGCGATCGCTCCGTTGACCAGGCATTCAATGGCATTGGAATAATCCAATCCCAGTGTTTCTACACCGGGCAGACAAGCTGCAAACGTGAAGATATGGAGCCGATGAAGCGTTTGAAATATCAGGGTGGATATCTCTTCCAGCCGGGAAAAAGAATACCGCGGGCCTTTGCCCAGACCGACGCAGAGGATCTTTGGAGCCAGCAACAAGGCGTTCGATGCTATCAGCGTTTTCTCCGCAAATCTGCCCGTGACGAACTTATCGATCATAGCACGGGAAATGAAACCATGAAGCCGCCAGTCCACCAGACCAGAAAGCCCTTTCAACGGCTTCTCTTCCTGAAAAAACGTCAGAATTATAGCTTCGCATTCAACTCGCTCTGGTGTTTTTGAAGAAAGGATGATTTCCATTATTTCTCCAGTAAGGAGGCCACTCTATCGAGAACACCATTTACAAATGCTCCCGTGTCCTCCGCTCCAAACTTCTTGCCAAGATCCACTGCCTCGTTCAGAGTGACCTTCTTGGGAATATCTGGACAAAACATCAGTTCATAGACGGCCAGTCTTAATAAATTTCGATCAACGTGCGCCATGCGATGCAGGCTCCAATGCTCAGAAGACTGCTGAATCATCTTATCTATTTCTACCCGGTGTTTCTCCACACCTAGGACGAGTGGCAAAGCATATTCCCAGGCGCTTTCAGGATAATTGAAGCACTCCCTGATCCGCTGGATGGATTCTTGTGCCTCTTGCCCGCTGATTTCCATTGCGTAAAATATTTGGAGCGCCAGTTCTCTGGCCCTTCTACGCTTGCCTGCCTGGCGAATCGGTTGAGACGTGGGGCTGTTGAGGGGTAAATCCAGAGGGTCATCTTCTTGATGGGGCTCGCTGTTCTTTTTGGGATCAGCTTTCGACATGGATTCAAAGGGATGAAATGGTTTTTGCTTGTTGTCGGGCGGCTTTTTTCCGGGATTAGAAAACGATAGATGCATTTTGCCACCCGGGCAGCAAAATATCGTTTGATGCCGGAGGCCGGCTTCAGTGATGCTATCACGCGTTGATGATTGAAGTGGTGGATTTAAATTTTTCACGGTGCTCCAGACAACGCGGTCGGTTACAATTTGCGATACAATTGAATCATTTCCATGGAGGACAGGGCCGCATCCCAGCCCTTGTTGCCCACCTTGGTGCCGGCCCGCTCGATGGCCTGTTCAATGGTATCGGTGGTGATAACCCCAAATGTAACTGGAATTTCGGCCTGGAGGGCCACCTGGGCAATCCCTTTGGACACCTCCGCAGCGATGTAATCGAAATGAGGAGTGGAGCCCCGGATAATCGCCCCCAGGCAGATGATAGCGTCGTGGCGCTTCAGGGAGCATAGACGCCGGGTAACAGATGGAATCTCGAAAGAGCCTGGGACGCGGATCACCTCGATATTTCCCGGTTCTGCTCCATGTCTCAACAGGGCATCCACGGCACCTTCCAGGAGTCGCTCGGTAATGAAATGATTGAATCTGCTGACGATAATGCCGAATTTGCAACCCTCCGCGCTGATGGAACCCTCTATGTAATTTGCCATTATCTCCTCCCTAATCACCGCGGATTAAGTTTTAGCTTCTACCTCTGCAATGAAGCATTTGATTTAATTTGCAATTCTATTATCCACGGGGGCTATTTGATCTTGAGCAGGTGTCCCATTTTGTCCCGTTTGGTTCTGAGATAATTCAAATTATTTTGATTAGGCTTGATCTCTATTGGGACTCGCTCCACGATTTCCAGATTGTACCCCTGCAATCCCACGATCTTTTTGGGATTGTTGGTGATAAGGCGAATTTTGTGTATCCCCAGATCGACCAGGATTTGGGCTCCAATTCCGTATACTCGCAGATCCGCTTTGAAGCCCAATTGGATATTGGCTTCAATCGTATCACACCCTTTATCCTGGAGGGCATATGCCCGAAGTTTATTTAGAAGGCCTATACCACGACCCTCCTGGCGCATATAAAGAATGATACCTTTGCCCTTTTTTTCCACCATCCGCATGGCGGCTATGAGTTGTTCACCGCAGTCGCAACGGCAGGAACCGAAGACATCGCCTGTGAGGCACTGGGAGTGCACGCGCACCAGAACGGGTTCATCCGGCGTTATCTGGCCTTTAATTAGTGCCAGGTGCGTGTAGGGATCCACGTCATTCTCATAAGCGATGGCGGTGAACTCGCCCGCGTACCGTGTTGGCAGTGTCGTCATAACCACTCGACGCACCAGCGATTCCTTCTGCATCCGGTATTTGATAAGATCGGCGATGGTGGATATCTTGAGGCCGTGTTTTGAGGCAAATAGCTCAAGATCGGGCATGCGGGCCATAGTTCCGTCATCCTTCATGATCTCGCACAGGGCGGAGGCGGGTTTCAACCCGGCAAGGCGGGCCATATCCACTGAACCCTCCGTCTGGCCAGTTCGTACCAGCACTCCCCCATCGCGGGCCTGCAAAGGAAAAATGTGCCCCGGGCGCGCAAGGTCTTCAGGTTTGCTCTCATCGGCAATGGCAGTCCGTATTGTAGTAGCGCGGTCGGCTGCAGAAATGCCTGTTGTCACGCCTTTCTTTGCCTCTATGCTCACACCAAAAGCAGTTCCAAATTTGGAGGTGTTGTCGGTTACCATCTGGGGAATCTGAAGAGCCTCCATCCTTTGGCGGGTCATGGCCATACAAATTAGCCCGCGGCCATATTTGGCCATGAAATTGACGGCATCAGGAGTAATCTTCTCGGCCGCGATGATCAGATCTCCCTCATTCTCACGATCTTCATCATCCACAAGGATCAGTAATTTTCCCATTCTGATTTCTTCGATGGCTTCCTCAATGGTGCAAACCGGCATAGTTGGACCTCTTTTCATTCTTCATGGATATTGGGGCGAAGATTTATTCATTTTTTCGGAAGAAAGCGCCCTAAAAAGTATTTAAACAAATCCGTGTCGGGCCAGTAATTCCATATTAATTTCCGCTTTAACTGAGCCCCGGTAAGAGAGGTATCGGAGCACGTACTTTCCGATCAGATCGGTCTCAATGTTGACCCGCCTGCCCGGCCTGGACTGTCCCAGTGTAGTCCTGGACAGTGTATGTGGGATGATGACAACAGAGAACCCAGTATTTCGCAAAGTATTGACCGTCAGGCTGACCCCGTCCACGGCCACCGATCCTTTTTCCACCAACAACGGCATGAGGGTCTCGGGGACGGATATTTCCATCTCCACCGCGCCACCTATGTCCTTCAATTGAATGATTGTTCCCACCGCATCAACGTGACCCGTAATAAAGTGACCTCCCATACGGTCATTAGGGCGCAGGGCTCGCTCGATGTTAACGGCCTCGCCCGATGCCATTGTTCCCAGGGCGGTCCGCTGAAGGGTTTCCGGCGAGATTTCCACGTCGAACTCTCCTGACCTCCCTTTTACCAGGGTAAGGCAGGCGCCATTAATGGCGATAGATTCCCCTATGATCCACTGGGGGTTTTGCATGTCAGTGCCAATACTCATCAGGGTCATGCCGCCCCGGGGCACGATCCGCAACACCCGACCCATATCTTGAATCAATCCGGTGAACATCTCCGCTCCATATAACCCATTATGAGCCTGTCCCGGCCCAATTTTTGAATGGAGATGCGGGTGAGCTGCCGGGCTTCCTGTAAATTCAATGGCCCGCGTCCTCCCACAATTGGTGGCGAATCCCACCCACCCATGATCATAGGAGCAAAGAAAATGAGAACTTTATCAACGACCCCCTGGGCAAGGGCGCTGGCATTGAGCTCGGAGCCTCCCTCCATTAGAATACTTGTGATGCCGCGTTCTCCTAACTGGCGCATCAATTCTGCCAGGTCCACTCGGCCGTCCCGAGGTGGTACCGCTAAAATTCGAGCTCCGCGAGCCCTGAGGGCCGCCTCCTTTTCGGAAGGCACCCCGGATAGGGCTGCTATGAAAACCTCCGCGCCGGTACCGGGATGGAGAACCCGGGCCGCGGGCGGTGTTCGAAGGTGGCTATCCACAATAACACGGATAGGATTGCGGACTGAGCCGCGTTGCAGCCGCACAGTCAATTGAGGATCATCCCTCAGAATCGTGCCCACACCGATCATAACTGCGTCAACTTGGCTGCGAATCTTATGCACCCATTTTCGAGCCTGTTCTCCTGTGATCCACCGGCTTTCGCCTGAAGCGGCGGCTATTTTTCCGTCCAGTGTTGCCGCGCTCTTCATGATGACGAAAGGAAGCCCGGTGGTGATGTGCTTGATGTAAGCTTCGTTAAGGTTTCGACACGCCTCCTCCAAAACTCCCTTCCGGACCTCGATGCCCCCCTTCCGAAGAATTTCTATCCCCCGGCCGGCGACTCGAGGGTTTGGGTCCACCATGCCAACCACAACCCGTCTCAAGCCGCAACTCAAAAGGGCATCCGTGCAGGGTGGAGTAAGGCCGTGAAGGCAGCAAGGCTCTAAGTTGACATACAATGTGGCTCCCCTTGGATCTTCTGAGGCATTCTTCAGGGCCGCCACTTCAGCGTGATCGCCTCCCGCCCGCTGATGGTATCCCCGCCCTATTACGAGGCTTCCCTTGACGATTACGGCTCCAACCAGGGGATTCGGCGAGGTTTTCCCCGTTCCTTTTTTAGCAAGGCGAAGTGCAGCGGCCATGTAATCTTCATCTTTCATGGAGGTGAAAAAATTTTAAACCACTAAGTCCTCATTCAGGCAAAAATTTGGCCCAATAATCTTAATCTTTCATAGGGGTGTAAAGCATTTTGGGATGGTGCCTGGAGGTTACTGGCTCATGAATTTTCCTGAATACGGCCTTCTCGCCTCTTCTGTTCCAGCAAATCCCTCAGCTCCGTCATGAACTGATTGATATCCTTGAATTGCCTATAGACGGAAGCAAAGCGAACATAGGCCACATCGTCCATGGCGTGTAACTCTTGCATCACGCGCTCTCCGACCAAAGAGGCTGGAATCTCTTTTTCTCCCGTTTCATGTATTTCCTGCTCCAGGCGATCCACAAATCCTTCGATGCGATCAATACTGATTGGCCGCTTTTCGCATGCTTTCTGCATGCCTACAATTATCTTGTTGCGATCGAACAGTTCTCGTCTGCCGTCTTTTTTGATTACATAAAGCTGAACATCCTCGATTTGCTCATAAGTGGTAAACCGCTTCAGGCAATGAAGACATTCTCGACGCCGGCGAATAACGGTGTTGTTCTTTCGGACTCTGGAGTCAATCACCTTGTCCTCTGTTCTCCCGCAGGCAGGGCATTTCATTCCGGTAACCTCCCCCCATACCGCTGAATGGAAATCCTGGCTTCTTCCAACATTTCAAGAGTCAACGGATCAGCATAGCCATCCAGGAATAAGATCCGCACAATGCCTGAATTTATCAGCATCTTGGTGCAGATGATGCAGGGTTGGTTAGTGCAATAGAGGGTAGAGCCCTTGATGCTAATGCCGTGGTATGCCGCCTGGATGATGGCGTTCTGTTCGGCGTGGAGGCCTCGGCATAGTTCATGCCGCTCCCCGGAGGGAATATCTTGCTGGGCCCTCAAGCACCCGGTTTCGGCACAATGGCGCAACCCCATGGGTGCACCGTTATAACCGGTGGCAAGGATGCGCTTGTCCTTCACCAGCACCGCCCCCACCTGCCGGCGTAAACAAGTGGAGCGTTTGGCTACCAGTTTAGTTATCTCCATGAAATATTGATCCCACGAAGGACGTTCATGAGATACAGACAAAATATCAGCTTCGTTCAATTTTGGCCACCTGTCCGGCATGCAGCACTCCATGGAATAGTATGCTCACCCATGTTGTAAGGTTATCCCGATTATGATCCTATAAAATTGGATATCTTTCAAGTTTTTTCTAGTGGCCAGAAAATCAATAAAGGGCGGCATTATAGGCCGTAGTGGGCAGGAGCGTGGCATAACTTCGCTCCTTTTTTTACTCCTTGGGTTCAAGGACGGCCATGCCTCGGTATCTGCCGCACTCGGGACAAGCGCGGTGAGGCATTTTAGGCTCTCCGCAATGGGAACATTGCGATAAGCTGGGTGCACGCATGTGATAATGAGAACGTCGCTTGTTGCGGCGCGAACGACTGTGTCGGCGTGTTGGGTTTGCCATTTTTCACTCCGGATTTTATGTTGATGTAGAACGCATCCAGCGTTTGAAAGTTTTCAATTGCGATATACGCACGCTAAACATGAAGATTCCGATGCATTTTCATAAGCATTGTTCGCCTGACTGATGGGACTGACCTGGATTTTCGGCAAATTATCGCACGTCTCTTAGCTGTGATCCATTGGTTTGTGCTTTACATTATCCTCCCATGACGTTGCAATGGACAGAACGCACCTCATATTTTAAGCTGACGGAGCGCATCCCACCTGAGCTCCGCATGTGGAGGAGGACAAAGGCACTCTCCCTCATTCAGATTAGCGCCGCACGTGGGACACAACCCTTGGCAATCCTCCCGACACATGGGAATGAATGGAATCTCAAGGATCAGCTCATCCCAGATAATTAGGCTCAGATCCAGTTCCTCTCCCGAGTAATATGTGGTGTCCAGGTCGTCTGCGCTCAATTCCTGATCATCCAGGCCCAGAGCTTTTGTACGGGGTAAAAAGGTCTGCTGGAATTCCAGTTTTATTGGAAGGACAAAAGGCTCGAGGCAACGTGAACAGGTTATCTCCATCTGTCCCAGGATCAATCCCCGGGCAAAAACCTGTTTTTCCGACCGGAGAAGGCGCATTCTTACCTCAAGCGGTGCCAGGGGGTGAACTTCTTTAACATCCCGTTCCTGCAGCACTTTTAAGATTTGGGCGATCCCGTAGACATGCACGATATTCTTTTCTTTCTGGGGGATCTCCAGCAGCCGGAATTTCAAGTCCTACACCTCATTAAGTATTCTTAATTAATATATCTTATCAAATGTTTTGTCAAGGATCAATCAAGTTGTATCCTGATAAAAGAAAAGCCGACATCGTGCCGGTGCTTCATCTGCGCCGTGCCCGCTGTCGGACAATTTCCTTGAATCCTCCTGGCCTTACCCAGTGGGAGGTGATCTCCATAAAATCCTAACTCTTGGGCGCACAGTTTTCCTTTTTCAGTTTCACGGGTAGAGTGAGGTTAAGTGAATCGCGGACACCTTGGGGGAGCTCATCTATGTTCATCCCCAGGCGAAGGTTCTGTTCCTCGAGCATTATCTTGATTTCATTCAGTGACTTTTTTCCAAAGTTCTTCGTCTTCAGAAGCTCGGATTCCTTGATGGTCACAAGCTCACCAATGTATTGGATGCCTATGTTCTTGAGACAGTTAGTGGAGCGAACGGTCAGTTCCAGCTCATCCACTTTCATGTTGAGCTTCTCCACCAGTTCCATATCCACCGGTTCTTCGGTATAAGCTGGAACTGTTTGATGCCGCGGTTCCTCCTGGAAATTGATAAAAAGCGACATGTGCTCTTGGATAATTTTCGCGGCATAGGAAAGAGTATCTTCGGGGCTGGTGCTTCCGTCGGTCCAGATTTCCATGGTCAGTGTATCATAATCCAACGATTGCCCAACACGGGCAGGTGTCACAGCATAGCTGACTTTTTGGACGGGGGAGTGCATGGCGTCAACGAGGATGGTGCCGGGGGACGTGTTATTTATGGGGTGCTTATCCGTTGTAACATAACCTCGGCCCATGGTGGCTTCCATCTCCATCTTGAGGTGGCCTCCCTTGGAAACGTGCGCGATATAGTGTTCGGGATTGAAAATTTCGGCTGTGAGGCCTGTGACAATGTTTCCGGCAAAAATGTCTCCCTCCTGATCCTGATCAATATACATTTTCGCAGATTCTACTTGGTGCAGCTTGATCCGAACTCCTTTAAGATTAAGGATGATATCCGTTACGTCTTCCACCACCCCCGGCACGACGGAAAATTCATGAAGCACTCCATCGATGCTAACCGATGTGATGGCTGCACCACATATGGACGAGAGCAGAACACGCCGCAGGGAGTTCCCTATAGTTATCCCGAAACCTTTCTCCAGAGGAGCGCAGACGAATTTGCCATAGCTTGAGGTATGAGTTTCTTCATCTACCATAAGGCCGGAGGGCCGCATCAAATCTAGCCAGTTTTTAACGTACATATCTCCTTTTCCCTCCTTCCAGAATGGGAAAAAATAAAGAAATTAGCATAAAATTTTAATATATTATATCGATATGTAATTGTAAAGAAAAAATACTTCGCCTTCCTATCATTCTTGATTATTTAATTCAGTTTTAGGCCTTTTCTCAATTTCGTTTATATAGTATTTGATCTTTTTGCGATGTTCCCGTGTGATTTTAATAAATGTTATTCCGCAGACATCGATACATTTTCTCGCGGATATTCTATAAGGAGAGATCCTGGCGACCCTTCCATCCACACTTATAGTCTGTCCGTCCGGGAACCGGACCAGGAGATCCATTATGACCTGGTTTGTATACATGTTTTCAGACTCGCAGTCAATGAGAAAGGCCAGTCCTCCGGCGCTGATATTTGTCACGTCGGCTCTTCGGGGAACCACGTTCGTATACTCTACGCTGATGCATTTCCCCTCCGGCGGGATAATTCGTGGGGAGCCCCTTTGCTCGAGTATTTCGATGCCCCTGGGATAGCTGATCCGCATGACCGGCTCCCCCTTAAAGGAGACGAATCCCATAACCCTTGTCCGAAAGCGGTGCTCTATTCCCTCGGCCCAATATACGGCTTCTAATTTATGCACCATACTTCCCCTGTGGGGAAAGGGCCATTCGACGAGGATAAAACGGCGAGGTTCCACCACGAGTATAGAGGTATCATGAGGTCCGTCCCCGGGTCCGAACCACAGCTTCAGTTGGCCTCCCGATTTCTGTATCTTCCGCAGTTGCTTGGCAACCATGGTGATGGTGAATGTCTGAGGCCTGATGACCTGCCTGCTTCGACGCAGCCTCTCTCGCCTCATGATATTTTCCTTTTCAACCCACACAGCCCTCCAGTCATGGCCGGATCGAGCGACCATGATGGATCGTTAAAATTCCATTTCAGATAGCCGCCTCAAACCTATGCGGAAAGGTAAAACCACCGCCAGAATCATCACAATAATCACCAAGAGGAAAGGGGATAATGTCCAGGCCCACTCCCACGGGGTCAATGTGATCCTGTTGAGTCTGGCCATGAAGATGACATAAACAGGCCGGGCCTCCAGCACAATCACCAGTGCAATGAAGGCCATAGAAATTATCATGTAAACAATTCCGCCGAAACCCGATGAGATCTGGGATACGTTTTCCGCATTAAATCGCGGATAGACGGCTCCCAGTCCCACCCCTAGAGCCACGATGCCGAACGTCATGAAAAAAATGGTCACTGTGGAAAGAGCCATCATAAAGGGCGTCACCTTCAGCATGTAGTTGGAGCACACTATGAGCAACTCGGCCAGGATCACCAAGGGGATCAGGCCTATCAGGAATTTGCTCAAAAAGAATTCCTGAATTTTCATGGGCGCGCTGCGGACGATCCAGAATGAGGGGCCCTCTATGCTGATGGCCGGAAAAATATATCGAACCGAAATGGCAGAAAGGACGAAACCAGCTAATCCCATGTTAAGGAACGATAAAAGATTTTGCAAGTAAAAGGTGGGATATGGGGTTTTGTCCAGGGGCAATACACTGAAATTATACAAATATATGCCCACCATCGCCAGCAACATCACCGCCTGGGACCACTGGGCATTGTCGCGGAAAAATGTCTTGATGTCTTTGATGACCATGTTCCGGAAGGAGGGCATGAAAAAGATTGTGGACCAATTCAAGATCCTGTCGAACACTGGGACCCTGGATAACCGGGCTCGCCCGGATTCCTGGGCCTTGCTCCAGCCCCTCTCGTATAGAAAATAAAAAGCCCAGCCCCCCATGACCAGAAAAGCCAGCGCCGTGGACCACAAAAGCAATCCGGGGAAAATGGCCTCCGCGGGTAACCTCTTCATGATCGTCCATATGAATTCAGTGGCCCATTGGCTGGGAAGAAAAGGAGAGGTAGGCGCCCGCATTATGGAGAGGTACTCCACCAGGCTCACGGTGGTTTCGGGGTTCACAAGCCTTTCCGGTCTTAGCAGTCGGATCAACATTAAAAAAAAACCCAGCGCCATCGCCGAAAGCAATATCATAATGTCCCTTGTTTTATGAGCGGGGAATATGTTTACCAGCAACATGGCCAGTGTCACCCCTATGGCTGCGGGGATTATCAGAAAGGGAATCATAGCCCCCATTACGGCCAAACCGAACCAGATGGATGCCTTGTAAACAAGGCCGTATGCGAGGAAGATCGGAAACCCGAAGATAAGGACCATCCATGAGCTGTCTAGAATGGTTTCAGTGAAACGAGCCAAGTATACAGACCATCGGGAGGCGGGAGTTGAGAGAATTACAGGCAGGTCCTGTGCCATGAAATATGTCGCCATGGATGTTATAATGTTACTGAAGACCAGGATGAAAAAAAACGTAAGAAATATCATGTTCAATAACCGTGCCGCAAGAATGTCCCCGAAACCTTCGGTGCGCTGAAAATAGGAGAGAACCCGGTAGCCGATTCCAAAGGAACCCATCCAGAACATCACTCCCAGCAAGGTCATGATGTAAAGCTTTACTCTGGCGTCCCGGTTTTGTCTCCGCAGGCGATTCCTCAACACCAGCCAGCGTGGACGGAGAAGCAGTCCGAAATCCTGCCAGATTTTGGTCTCGGCTGTGCTCTTTATCGACGCAGCGTCCATGGTTCTTATTCCCTGAGAACCTCTATAAACTTCCACCACCTAACGCCTTCAAGCCATGATGCTCCACATCCATTGCGCCTATTCTCTGAGCACTTCAATAATTTCTTTCATTTTCTCCCCGCCGGTAAGTCTAAGGAAGATTGATTCCAGCCGGGGGTTGCTGACACCAGCCTGGTGCTGGAGCTCATCAAAAGTCCCCACCGCCACCACACTACCTTCCTGGATGATGGCAATGCGGTGACACATCTCCTGTGCCACCTCGAGGGTATGCGTGGACATGAAAACTGAGACTCCGTTGCGGGCTGACAGGTTGAGAAAGATATCCTTGACCATTCGGGCACCGCGGGGATCCAGGCCGACAAGGGGCTCGTCCACGATAATGAGCTGGGGTTGATGCAGAAGGGCCGCGGCGATGATCAACCTCTGTTTCATCCCATGAGAGTAAGATTCTATAAGTTCGCCGCTCCATCCCTCCAGATCAAAGAGACGAAGCAATCGGTCAGCCCGATCCTCGAATGAGTCATGGTTCATTCCATATAGCCCGGCCATAAATTGCATGAACTCCAAACCCGTCAGCTTGTCATATAGAAATGGCCGATCCGGGATGAAACCGATGATCCGCTTGGCCTGGATGGGATGCTGCACCACGTCGTGCCCGTTCACCAGTATCTGACCTCGCGTGGGGCGCAGCAATCCCGCCAGCATCTTGATGGTGGTGGTTTTTCCCGCGCCATTTGGGCCCAGGAAGCCGAAAATTTCCCCTCGCCTCACGTGGAGGTTGATGTTGTTCACGGCCACAAGCTCGCCATACTTTTTCGTCAGGTTGAGCATATGAATCATCGATTCGCCAGCACCTCTACTTTCAATTTCCCAAGCAAACGGAGGATATCCACCTGCTTTTGCAGATTTCCCCGTATGAGCCGGATATGAGTCGCATCCGCTGGAAGCTGGCCCATGACAGGGTCCGCTGATACCCACTGGCCCACAAAAGCCTCCACCCATGCGTGGTAGAAAAAGCTGTTCTCCGAGTATACCAGCCCCGCCACCACCCGCGCCGGTATTCCGGCAGCTCTGACCAGGGCTGCCAGCAGGACGGCGTGCTCGTTACAGTCGCCCTTCCGTATTTGCAACACTTGCAACGCGCTGGGAATGCTGATCACGGGGATTTTCTCAATATTGGCATACACCCAGCGGTTGAGCCGCTGGAGCGCCTCCAATGGTTCTGTGCTGTGGGCAACGATCCTGCGAGCAAGCTGCACGACCCTGGGGTTGTCGCTCTGGATCAGGGGGGAGGGTTGCATCTGGGGAGCCCATCGGCCATCCGACGGATAAGGCAGGGCATAATCGCCCCGCTGCGGAAGGATTTCCCTTTTGATCTCGAGCATGTTGCCCTTGAGCTTTTGTCGACCTCCGTCCAGATCAAGACCATCCAGATTAACATCCCAGAGGCCCGTCTTCAGGTATGAGGTATGCGTTGGGTTAGGAATTTTTCTTGACGGAATCACGGCGGAGGCGGCAATGATGTCCACAGTCCTGACTCTCGGGGAGCCTGTGCCGCGCTGAGCTGTCTGGCGGTCTTCCCTCACCAGGGTGAGACCCAGGGGTCCCTCTTCTCGAATGCGCTCTCCCCTGTCGTTAAACCATGCCAGAAATTTGGCTCCACCGTATGTCATGCTCAAACGCCGGGCGTGGACATATTTGCCCCGGTGAAGGATGGTTTCTTCTGCTTCCCATATCACTGTGATGGTTTTGTAAGATAGAGCAGAGGGATCAAAAAAAGGAAAAGCGTAAGGCTTCCCTTTCTTAATTTGGGCGGTCTGAAGCGCTTTTATGAGGCCGCTGGACATGTAGATCGGCCCTTTAAGAGGAACCCGCACAGTTTCTTCCTGATCACCAGTGATGATACTTACGATGAGATTCAGATCCCGCACATATCCGATGGCTTGAAAATTGACGGCGCCTGAGCGAAGATCGAACATAAAGGACTCCAGCGTATAGTCCGGGCGCACCTTGGATTGGATGAAGGTGGTGATCTCTTTCAGAGAACCCATGACCGTCAGGCGAGTGTACATCCTGTCTTTGAGCCAGTAGTCGTCCTCCTCCTTCTCTATGGATGATGACATCCAGCCGATCTTCTGACCCTTCATGTAGATGCCCAGCCACTCTTCACCCGGAGTGATAGAAGCATTGGCGACCAAATGTTCGGGAAGATGGCCCGGCCGTGTCTGGAGGTGCTTCCGCACCTTCATACCTATGATCACCACCCAGATGCACAGGATGAACAGGCTGAGCTGAAGGATTCTTTTGTCGCTTTTCTCTTTCCACCGCATGAAAGCGTTCCACCTGAGCAAATTGAACGAGAAAATGATTTCAGGCTTTGATTGTTTATATAATAATATTAAAGATGAATCGAAAAAGGTCAACTTGTTTTTTCTTGAGTGCTTGCCGGAACCTGTATTGCTCCATTTAACCGTTCACCCTGGAAGAATGCAATCTTATCCCTATCGCCATAGAGGCCATAGGAATGCTTCGCAATCCAGTGCGGCTGGGCGGATTATTTAGGTGAATATAAACGGGGATCGAAATCGTGACTTGCGCGGTCTTCTATAGTTATCAACAGAAGGGAGAAACGATTATTCCCGAAGCAGATAATGATGTTTGAAGAATTTTATAACTTTTGTCCCAAATTTTGCAGTTGAAAATCCTCTTCCTCTACGACCTTGATTTTTCTAGGG
>CAZTAS010000070.1:0-26606 GCA_964611635.1 uncultured Thermodesulfobacteriota bacterium | reverse complement strand
CCTAGAAAAATCAAGGTCGTAGAGGAAGAGGATTTTCAACTGCAAAATTTGGGATAAAAGGTTTCCATTTGTTATGGAGGCAAGGGATTATTCCGTTGACTTTCTGAAATTTTGTAAGAGACTTTCGAATTCTTATCGGACATGAAAATGCAAAAAAAAGAACAGAAAGAATCACAGAAAGAATCGCTGCGCAATGCAGTCAGAGACCTTCTTCGGTCCCAGCGACTGGCAGTACTGGCAACAAATAGAGGCGGGCACCCATACAGCAGTCTCGTGGCATTCGCTTCTACTGACGACCTCTGCTCCCTCCTCTTTGCGACGGCGCGCGCCACGAGAAAATACGAAAACATTAAGGCCGACCGTCGGGTATCGCTCCTGGTTGATAATAGAGCCAACAAAGCGGAGGATTTCCGTGAGACCGTGGCGGTGAGCATCTTTGGCTATGCAGAAGAAATAAAGGAAGAGGAGAGAAATTCCTGCCTGCCTCTTTACCTCGGCAAGCATCCTTACCTTGAAGAATTCGTGAATGCGCCCACATGCGCCCTTTTCAAAGTAAAGATAACCAAATTCTCCGTGGTCACTCGTTTTCAAAATGTAATAGAACTCCAGGTGATGGAATGAATTCCGTGGTTTCCATGGATAAAAACACCAAGAACGACCGCGGACGCGTTGCGGGAAAGTTTTTCTCACTGGCCATGCTGGCAAGGAAAGGCATGAAGATTCCGGCGGCCATCTGTGTTAGTGGCGAGGCGTATCGCCACTATCTTGCCGCAACGGGACTGGGTGAGCGCATTTTTTTCGAGCTCCATCGAAAAAACTTCGAAGAGATGCGGTGGGAGGAACTCTGGGACGCATCCCTCAGGATCCGCAACTTGTTCCTCAATACACCCATGCCCCAAGAGCTGCATAAAGACTTGAGGCGAGCCGTCGAGCTGAAATTTCGTGGCAAAGCGGTCGCAGTGAGGTCCTCAGCGCCCGGCGAAGACTCGGCAACGGTTTCTTTTGCAGGTCTGCATGAATCGTATCTCAATATTACCGGTGAGGACGCCATTCTGGATCATATCCGGCTGGTATGGGCCTCCCTCTGGTCGGACCGTGCCCTGCTTTATCGCAGGGAACTGGGCCTTCGGGTGGATACCAGCGCCATGGCCGTGATCATCCAGGAGATCATCCCGGGTGATCGCTCGGGCGTGGCCTTCAGCATGAACCCCCTCGATTCCTCCCAGGCAGTCATCGAGGCTGTTTATGTATTGAACCAGGGGCTTGTGGACGGCTCTGTTGAGCCTGACCGCTGGATTCTGGATCGGAGTACCGGGGGCGTGCTTGGCCATGCCCCGGCCCATCGGGAAAAAGCCGTAATCCCCTCGTCTAAAGGTTTCGCACTTGAGGCACTACCACACGATAGCGCTACCCGACCGCCCCTTAGGCCGGAGGAAGTCATCGAGGTATTTGAACTGGCCAGAAGGCGGAAAACCTCTTCTCTTCCCCGCAGGATATGGAATGGACATTGAGACAGGATATTGTTTTCGTGCTTCAATCGCGCCCCATTACCACGACGAGGACCGAGAATCCTGAAGACCTCAGGCCCTGGTACATGACTCTCAGGAGAAGCTTTGAAAACCTGAAGGTACTGCGCGCGAAGATTGAGCAGAAGATCCTTCCCGAAATGGAGCAAGATGCGGCACGCATGGCAGACATGGATTTGGCGTTCCTCTCCGACCGGGAACTGGCCCAGGAGATTTTGGAAAGATCGCGTACGCTGGGAAAATGGAATGAAATTTACAGGCGAGATTGCATCCCCTTTGCCCACGGGATGCGACTATTCGGTCAGGCTTACAACGACGTCATGCAGCCCCAGGACCCTTTTGAATTTATGGAACTGCTGGGATCCTCCTCCATGGAGAGCCTGGAGCGCAACCGGATGCTTGAGACCATGGCGATTATGCTGCGAGAAACTCCTGACTTGGCTCATCGTGTGAAGAATCGAAGTTCTCTCGAACCTTATCCTGAGTTCGTTCAGGTCCTTGATGCTTTTCAAGATCGTCTTGGCGTTGTTCAGACCCTTCCCCAAGGCACCGCAAAGACCCGGCCTGTCCCTGAGGGCTTGCGAGATCTGCTGCTCGAGATGGCATACCGACCACTGGCCGAAAGGGTTCGGAGGCACCTGGACATCGAGGCCATGCGGGACAGATTTCTCTCAAAATTTCCGGCCGAAAAAAGGCACTACGCAGAGGAGCTCATGGACCTTGGCCGGGCCAGCTACCGGCTCAGGGATGATGATAACCTTTACCTGGGCAAAGTCGAGGCACAGATGGCAAGAGCGCTTGAGGAAGGAAAGCGGAGGCTGAAGGCACGGGGCATTGACTCTGAATATCTGGGGGCTTCCCAGATCGCGGAGTTTTTGATGAATGGCCGCTCTTTTCCTGAAAAGCGCCCAACAAGAGGGGAAAACGATATGCAATCGCATTCCTCAGTGAAGGCACGGCAGATAGTGGGCCAGCCGACCAGCCAAGGAATCGCGATGGGAGAGGCGCGCGTGATCAGGCGCTCCTCAAACTTGTTCGAATTCAAGGCGGGCGAAGTATTGGTGTGCGATGCAGTTGATCCCAACATGACCTTCGTGGTTCCTCTGGCATCGGCGATAGTGGAGCGGCGGGGAGGGATGTTGATCCATGGGGCCATCATCGCGAGGGAGTATGGCATTCCATGCGTTACCGGGGTGCCTAACGCGGTTTCACTTATCAAGACAGGAGACAGGCTCACGGTGGACGGCTACCTGGGAATTGTCATTATCGGCTGAAGCTGTTTAAGAGAGGAAATTCAATGACGCTCCAATCTCTTCCAGGCGATGAGCCTCTGCTTCTCCTAACCGGCGCAACGGGTTATATAGGCGGTCGATTGCTCAAGGCGCTGGAGGAAAAGGGGTGCCGCATCCGGTGTTTGGCACGGCGCCCAGAGTTCTTGCAACAGAGAGTTACCCCGTCTACCGAGGTGGTGAAGGGGGATGTTCTCGATCCCGAATCCCTGAAAGCGGCGCTGAAAAACATTGATTATGCCTATTATCTGGTACACTCACTGGCCTCCTCCAAACCATTTGAGCAACAGGACCGCGTCGCCGCTACCGGTTTCGTCCACGCCGCCCATGAGGCTGGGGTGAAACGTATCATCTATCTGGGCGGCCTTGGGGCAGAGGAGAATCTCTCAACGCACCTCAGGAGCCGACAGGAAGTGGGCCGCATTCTGCGGGAGTCGTCTGTTACCACCATCGAGTTCCGGGCCTCCATTATTATAGGTTCTGGAAGTCTCTCCTTTGAAATGATCCGTGCACTGGTGGAACGGTTGCCGGTCATGCTGATGCCTCGATGGATACGCACGAAGGCACAGCCCATAGCCATCGAGGATGTCATTTCCTTTCTGGTTGCTTCACTGGATGCTCCGGTGAAAGAGAGCGCGGTGTTCGAGATAGGCGGTGCGGACCGGGTCTCTTATATGGATATCATGAAAGAGTACGCACGGCAGAGAGGACTGAAACGCCTTATGATCCCTGTCCCTTTGCTTACGCCCTACATATCCAGCCTCTGGCTGGGGCTGGTGACACCCCTCTATGCGCGGGTAGGCATGAAGCTCATCGAGAGCGTGCGAAACGAGACGGTGGTGCTGGACGAATCAGCTAACCAGGTTTTCGGCATTCGCCCGAGAGGGATTGCCGTGGCTGTGGAGCGGGCGCTGAAAAACGAGGATTCTCAGTTTGCTCAAACGCGGTGGTCGGATGCGCTGTCATCTCTGGGGACTGTTCGTACCTGGGGAGGAATAAGATTTGGATCCAGGCTGGTGGATTCCTGCTCAATACATGTCAAGAGCACTCCGGCTCAGGCATTCGGACCGATCCGCCGCATCGGAGGTGCGACCGGGTGGTATTTTGGTGACTGGCTGTTTCAGATTCGCGGATGGATGGACCTTCTGGTGGGCGGGCCGGGAATGCGCCGGGGACGGCGCGACCCGGAGAATCTGGTTCCTGGAGACACGGTTGATTTTTTCAGGGTTGAGGATATTGAGCCTTATCGTCTGCTTCGATTGTTCGCGGAGATGAGGTTGCCCGGCCGGGCGTGGCTACAGTTCGAGGTTGCCCCCGATGATTCCGGCTCGGTGATCCGGCAGATCATCATGTTCGATCCCGTTGGGGTCTCCGGGCTGGCCTACTGGTATCTCCTCTTTCCGATTCATAAGCTCGTTTTTATGGGTATGCTCAAGGGCATTGCCAGAGAAATCCAGAGCAACAGGGAGGTTAGCGAACCCTGATGCTTTCATGCATCCATTGCTCTCATCGCTCTGCGGCCGAGATTTTTCTGTTCGCCGGAACTTTCTCAACACGCCCGTCTTGATTGGGAGTTTTTCTCTTCACATCACGCTTCATGCTAACAGCCTTGTCTGGAAAACCCTGAATAAGTCCTCGAAAGTATCCCGACATGCAAATGAGTTTGAGAGTGGCCAGTTACGGATAATTTTCTGCTGCATTTCCGTTTTTTAGGGGATCACGAACAACCAGGATTGTTGATCGTGATAAGCCCGTATGGATGTTCGGTGCGGATGGTTTTATCCGTTTCCTCCGCGAAGGTTCGAGTTGGATTGGCAGGGAGCGTGGTCGTCTAAACGTTATGCTCGTCAAAGAATCCCTTCTCAGGGAAAGAGGAGAATATTATTCTGTTGGCAAGCCGCCTTTAATGGATGTTACGTATAGCTTGCCAATATCCGGACTTTCCAAAACAGTAGGATATGAAAAGCATATCAAAACCTTGAATCAGATCGAAATGAACGAATTGAGAAAACGCTCTGTCGATTACAAATTGTAATCTTTAGCAGCAAAGAGTATCTCCAGAATAACGGTTTCAGGAAGTTATGCTTTGTGTCGTACTCAGCGCTTTGCCGCCAAAGCTTTGCCAGATTCCGGCAGAAATTTATTGGCTCAAGTCCTAAATTGCGCCCTCCATATCAAAAAACCTCTCAGTCACCCGCCGTGCAATCAGCGGTGCATTCCCCCCCCGCCCGGTTATTAATGATAACGTTCATCTGGATATCTTGCTTAATGCCAGCCCGCATAAGCAAGGCCGTTTCCTCCACCATCACAGGGTCCAGCATCTCGTCGATGAGTTTGTCGAAAGGATGGGCCCTGGCATAGGCTTCTTCATAGCGAATCCCTCTTGGTGCCATGAGGCGAATAATGCATTGCTTGCCTGAATTGAAGAATCTTCCACCTGATTTGGCAGACTGCTTGAGAAGCCGGGGAAGCCATGTCCAGTGAGAAAGCACCTGACCTACCCCATGTTTTTCCAGAACGGCAAATACCGGCTGGCTCAGATAGGATTCCGTTCGAAGCTCGATGTGGTAGCGGTTGTCCTTCGGTATTGCATGGAAAAATCCATCCAGTTCCCCGGCCATCTCCTTGATAGGAGTACGGTCCTGCTTTCGCTGATATTCCTGCTCAAAGATGAAACCGCTCAGCATGGAACCAAGAATATCAACGGCGGGTTCATAGAACTGTCTGGCAAAGATTTCGGCGTTCAGATATGCTTCATTGGGAGCGATCTCTCCCTTGCGCCGATTTTCTGCGCGGAGATCATCTGCGGGACCTTGAGTACAAGCAAACCGCCTTGCCCCACGTGTTTTCGATATGCTCGGAGCACGTGAAAATTCTGAGTTGGTTCCCCGTCTGTTTCTAAGAGAGGACGATAAAAGGTGTAGTCAATCTCCAAGACCGAGAAATGGTGGAAGTACTCTTCAATGCTGTCAACGGGTAAGACCTCTTCTACGAAGCTTTTTCCACCCACGGTGTTGGTACGACGACTGATGCGACTGGCATAGCGCTCCCTGGAGTATATCTGCCCAATCCACCCTGCGGATCTGTCGCTGGCTGTGCCCATACGAATACTTGGGTGAAGGCCGCGGAATTGAAACATGTCTAGGTTGAGTAACTCAACATTCGGCATTGTTTTTCCGTTCAGGTGTCAAAGCGATTAACCCTCTTTCTCAAAATGTAGGAGACAGCCGTTATTTAACTGATGCGTCTTATATACCGGCCATGAACCCAGCCCTGCACGTCGGTCTCACCATTTATCGGATCAAGGACATTGACTAAACGCCATGAACCCTGCTGAGCCACGACTTCGAGACGAATACCAGTAGGGAGGGGACTGATGGGGATTTTGTCATGCTGAGTACCAGCGCCCAGGCGAATGTTCAGATCAACGATGGTCTCGAAGACTTCCGGTTCATCATCCTTACGTCCAATCACTCGGGCTTGAAAACTATCCATGGGAAAGGCTGGGCCTGGATCTATCTTTCGTCCTGGGGCTATATCTTCGTGTCCGATAACGTCCTTCAATCTGTAGCGTTGTACCAATAAGCTTGCCACCTCTATCGCTGCTTCGAGCTGCACTCCACTATAAGAATGCCAGCCCCGCAGAGAGCCTCCATTTTTATGGATCGCCTCGACGACGTTATCGCCATCGACGGGATCTCCCCACATGGTGAACCAGCCGCTTGAACTGCGAGTGAGCACACCGGGGTTGTCCAGTTCAATTCCAATGGAAAATTTATTAACGCCGGCTCTTCCTGCCCATTGGCTGCGCCCAGCATGCCAGGCCTTATGGTTGAAAAATACAAGTTGGGTGATGCCACCATCCGCCGCAATCACAAGATGGGCAGATGCTCTGGCTTGTGGATTGACCAGCCAATTTATTGAGCTTTGAGCATCCCGTCCCGCTGTATAATGGATGATCAGGTATTCCGGTTCAATAACGCCGCCTTGGTTAGGACTGCGGATATAATCATATGGCGTTCTGTCATCTTTGTGTAACCTGTGGTTCAGGATTTTCATGATATCCCCCGTCCCTCGAACACTGAGTTCCGACCACATTGTTATGTAATTATAGGCCAAAATTCTTCGTGTCCACCCAATTCATGCTAATCAAAGACCAAAAATCCATAGCCAGTCTATTGAGCATATATTCATACGGTAACCATCCATATCCTTGCTCGCCCCAGCTCGTTCCCCAAGAATTACGGATTAATAAAGCACCGGTTGTCACCTTATTGCACTTGGGATTCTTGATCTTTATGGTGTTGTCGTAACCTACAGCAACAATTGCATGTCCCCATTGGGCTTCTTCATTTGGACAGGGATATGGAATCCCCCCTTTGACATCAGACTCATTGAAGGATGGAAAGCCAAAAAAACCAAACATCGATGGAATACCAGCAGCCAGATATGATTTAACTCGTGCAAGTCCCAGTGAAGGAGGAATATTCTTGCCCAATGGATCGTGACAGAAGTACTTGAGTGCTTCGTAATTATCAGCCACAGCATAGACAAAAGAGGTCGGTTCAGTATCAAAATCAGGCTTTTTGTCAGTATATGACCAATACTTCTCGGGGGGGACACCACAAAGCACCAACGCTCCCATTGTGTTTCGCAGCCATGCACCGGTATCGCCGCTGACTCCCATTAAGTTACGAGTGGTCTTGTACACAAAAAGGCGTGAGCCATCAATATGCTTCCCAAATGCCCGATTCTCATAATATTCCACTATTCCAATAGCCGCATGGGCAGTACATGATCCCAAATGGCCCTGGTTTTCTATTGGTGAGCACCACTGCCTCAGATCCACTTTAGAAGGCAGCGACGGTGCTGACTTCTTGGCCGGTGAGAGCCCCAATTTCTTAACCATCCTAGAGATATCAGGCTGCTCTTCAGTATAGTCCCGTAAATCCGGCAATGGCGGTAACCATCCAGTGCCAAGTCTTTCCTTTGTTTCCGGCATCTCGACTTCATTGTATTTGGTATACATTGCACTCTCCTCGCCATGAATGGTCAAATATTGTTGTTAGACAAAATTTACCCCGCTTAACCTCATCATTTTATTAGCTTAGACAAGATACTGGCTAGGGTAATTTCCAAAGGTAAGTTTGTTTAAGTCCTGCGCTGATTGCCTTCTCTTTTAGCTCCTTGGCTTCAGATTCGGGCAAATAGCTTCCAACGGTAACCGCAAAATATCTGCTTCCTGGGTAAGTGTAGATTTCGGGATTGAACTCTTTGGATAAATCCTGAGCTTTCAGTTGTTTTACCTGTTCCTTTGCGTCTTCTGATTTCAAATGCGAACCCACAATCACAAACCATGGCCCTCGGTGAACCTTTTCTGGTATGGGCTGTTGGACGGATTTACCCGTCAACCCTCGGAGGAATTGCTGCCATGGTTTTTCTTCACTGCCGATGGGAAGTTCTTTTACTGGAATATTTTCTTCTGATTGTGCATATGCCAGGCCGATAAAAAAGCCCTTGCCTCCTGGATGGCTAAGACTGGAAATGTTTGTTGGGGGTTTTAACAGATCCGGACCAGGATGAAGAGGGCCCTTTTCCACGGGGCCTCCTCCTGTTGCAGCTAAAATAAAGGCTGGGAGACCCAATCCAAAGTAGAAAATCTTCAACGGTTGCTTTTCCTCAACAAATTGGGCAAGAAAGCCTCCCAGAACAAACATCATCCCATATCTCAAGAAAATTCCTAGCCAAAGAGTAAAAGAAAATGTTTCCGGCATTGTGATATGACCCGCATATAATTTGGCGATTAAAGGCGTTGCTGCTCCTATGGCACCAAGAAAAAATTTGTCTCTTCTTTTCATATTCCACCTCCAAAAAAATTCTCTTTCGTACCGAAGGGATGATTATATTATTTCCATTCGGTGACGAAACGAAACATTTTGGGTGCCAGGATTTTCGATGTCAATAATGGTTATCATTGAGCAATCACCGGACATGGGATCGGTAGATTTGTGGGATGAAACAATGAGAGGGACTCCCCTGTTGTCCCACCAAATTCCATATTCGTGTTCATGGCCAAAAAGCAAGAGTTCACAATTATTTTTTAAGGCTTTAAGAAGCCTTGCTGAGCCATGTAATTTCGTGAAGAAGCCCTCAGTAAATGGATGATGGTGCAAAAAAGCAATGCGCGTTTTTTCTGCATATTCCTTAAGGGATTCCTTAAGTGCATTGGCTAATTTCCTGCTGATATATCCTCTCGCTGAAATCTGCTTATCCAATGGGTCACCTGAGTCTATGCCAAAATACACATATGGATCATCTTTCCAGATTCCGAGACCATCCACACCTTCAGGCTCATACTCTATTCCCATCCATGGGATCTCATCTCTTCCCCAACCCAATGGTGATCCAAGGTATTTAACCCAGTTTTCCCAGCCGTCTTCACGAAGAATGTTGCCTTTCCATGCATAATCGTGGTTGCCGGGAACAGCAAGAATAGGGTTTGTCTGCGCAAGTTCATCCAGAAGTTCACGCGTTTCCCTGAACTGTCTCTTGGTTGCTGAGTCTGTCAAGTCTCCGGTGATTATTATTGGTACACCCGGATAAGACTTAGTGATTTTGTCGAAAACCATTCTGGTGCGCTTGCTCTCTGTCTGTCTCAGCCCAACATGTAAATCGCTTATATGGATTATGGTTTGTCCAGCCATATTGTATACCTTCCTTTGAGTGTGCACTTCACTTAAAGATCCAATAAGATGATAAGACACAAAGAGTTGAGTGACGCGAGGCCATCGGCAGCTCCGTTGGAAATTGGCCCAATTCCTATTGCATCATGCCAGAGACAGAATCATAAAGTAGGTTTGAAGCCTGTAGAGATTTCCAGCATTGGGCTTATGAAAAGTCGCCCCAATGCGAACCGCGCCCGATATTTGACTGAGGTGGCGACCCTTGCAAAGAAGGTGCAATAGCGTCCTCTCTCATAGGAGATTAAATAAAAGCTCGAAATCAAGCAATTCAACCATGGAGGTGATTTTGAGCCCAAATTCCGGGGAATATTTCACCAGGACACCTCTAAGAGAAATATCAAGGATCACAGCCGGGATGACTCTCTGCGTTGGACTCAAGGTAGACAAGGGTGTTTGCGGGCAAAATGAGCTTTTTTCGTCGGAATTTGAGGTGTTCCCCGGCAATCTCTGATAAAGGGAGAAATCCTTCTTTTTCCAAATAATCGAAGATGATCTTCTCAAGTAAAGACGCCACTGTGCGTCGATCTCTCTTGGCCGCTCGCCTCAGGGCTTGAAGCACAAAGGTGCTCAGCCGTATGCTATAAGAAGCATCCTTCTTCATATATTATTATTACAATGCGTTCTATTTGCATTGCTTTGTCAATCAAAAAAAGTAACAGGAGTTTCCCCCATTGTTTAGAAGACAAAAAGGGCAATTATAACTCTTGGGGTAAACTCGGCTAGATTCCATTTGCCACTATAAATTAAGATGGAGCTAATCTCACAGGCGATGAATTGGTGGCGAAAATGCGAGATGCCGAAAATCCTCTTTGCTTACCTAAGCACATGCAGAGTTATAATCTCCTATCTGGCCCTCTGGCCAAGATAAACTGCAGAAAAAAAGAGGCGGTCAACATAAGAGAAGCCATGTTTCTCAACCACCCTGGATTCTCTACCCATCGAAACGAAAAAGAGCGGAGACCTTTTAACCATTGTCAAAATGACGACTTCAAGAAGAAAGTTTGCCCGAGTAGGCCTTTTCTCCACCCCCATTACGCAGAGCCGCTGAGATTTTCCCTTCACGGCCTTATTGGATGGCAAACGTGGTATTTGTGTGCGCTTCATCCCAGCTATATCCATCGGCCACCACATTGGTAATTGTGGCAATGTATTGACCGGTAGGAGTGCCCGGTTTTCTCCTCTTTGGGGCAGAGGTTTTCCATGTCGCCTCAGCTATGCCATCGCTGCCGCTTGGCCCGGCGGTCAGGTTCTGTGCTTCCGGGCCTGTGATGTCGATATTCACCGTGGAGTAGGCCACAGGCTGTCCGGTCATTGTATCTACCACATAGGCACGGATCACCACTTCGTCTCCTGCGTTAAAAGTGTTCGATTCATTAAAGACAGTTGTCCTATTTCTCCCCCTGCCGGTAGTTTCGTACCAGCCCGTCTCCAGAATGCTTACACCAATTTGCGGCGCGGCGGGTGTAATTGCTATGCTCACCGTCGCCACGTTGCTGTCCGCTTCGCCATCGTTGGCCACGTAAGTGAAAGAGTCTGTTCCAATAAATCCGGTGTTCGGCGAGTACGTTACCGTCTTGTTATCGGCGTTGATGCTTACAGAGCCTTCAGTGGCTTGGGTAACACTAGCTACCGTTAGTTGATCTCCATCCACATCGATATCATTTTCAAGCACGTAGATTATTACCGGAGTATTCGATAGGGTTGTAGCCGTATCGTCCACCGCCACGGGAGGAGTATTACTCGGCGGGCCGGCCTGACTGACTGCTTGAAAAGCATTAATTCTGCCAGCACCCAGTTTGCCTACATAGGATGAGTTGCAGGGTGAACCATAGGCATCGAGAGCATCATCGATGTTATCAGCGCTATTGAACAGTTTTTGCTTTACCTGGTCCGCTGACCAGCCGGGATTCTGTGACCATATGAGGGCCGCCGCACTGGCTGCAAGAGGTGCGGCCATTGAAGTCCCATCCATGGGGGTGACATAGTCCGTTACAGGATCATAATGGTAATGGTAGAGGCTCCAAATAAAGACTCCCGGGGCTGAGATATCGATCCAACTTCCGTAATTGGAGAAAGAAGCCTTGCAATCAAACTCATCGGTTGCGGCTACAGTGACGATGTCGTCACGGCCAGACATATAGTCATTATAAGGGGATTGGCTACTGTCATTACCAGCCGCTTTGAAAATCAGACCACCGCTTCCAAGAAAATAGTCTATTGCGTCTCCGATTCCTGCGGTGTTTTCAGATCCCCAGCTGCAAGTTGCGATTTTGGAACCATTGTTTGCTGCATAATAGAAGGCTTCCGCCGCATAATCCATTTCTAGCAGGCCAATTTCTATGATCCCCCAGTAAAGCGCATGCCATCCAATCCGTAACGCCATTACCTTGGCGCCATTACCGGATTGCTGCAAAGTTCCGTCTCCCCATCCGCCTGCGAGTGAGGCCACAGCTTCGCCATTATTAGTTATGGCGGCGACGCTGCCTGCACAATGTGTTCCGTGGCCGTTGAAATCTCGCGGATCATTGTCCTGAGTGCCGCAGTCCTCACCTTCCTCACCGAGACCGAGATAGTCTTCGGGATAGCATGTGATAAAGATATCTTCGTATGCCTCTGTAACAAAATCCCACCCAATCCAGTCGTCAATGTATCCGTTACCATCGTCATCAATGCCATCAGTACCGTATTTTTCAGCCAGGTTGATCCACATGTTGCCATCAACATTGGTGGGAGTTGAATAAGAGGCATTAGCGCCTCCAAGATCTCTTTGGAAATAGCGAACGCCGGTATCTAAAACTGCAACAACGACGGAAGGTTTTCCGGTCTCGATATCCCAGGCTTGAGGGGCTTTAACCTGGGGCAGGTGCCACTGTATTACATTCTCAACAACATTATTATAAAATTCATCGTTGGGCTCTCGATATACAGTGTGGATGCTGACAGGCTGGGCGTCAATCACGCCTGGAATTCTCCTGTATTCATCCACAGCAGCCAGCACATCCACATCGCCTGCAAAATGTACCTTGTGCCACCCGGCCAGGTTGATCATTCTGCCTCTATACACCATTCCCCTTGCACCCGGAAACTGGGGCCGGATGAAGTTGACACCAAGGCGCGTCCCTACTTGATCGAGAGCCGGTATGCCCGTTCTGCCTTGCGGAAGAGCCGCTCTGTCCAGCATCTGGAGAATGGGTGGACCAAATTTGACGACAATTTTATTGGGTGCATAACCAATAAAGCTCGGAATGTCGGGCATGTCAGGGTCAAAAACCGCCGCATCGACGGCAAGCGGTAAAGAGACGATCGACAAAAACATTGATACTATTATTGCGAGGATGCATTTCATGGCGTTCCTCCGTTACTGGTTTCGGATTTATTAGAATCAAAACCACTAAGAACACTTTATCGAGATCAAAGCAATTATCATTGAGAACAAAACTTGTAATCTATTTTTTTAAATAATAATAAAAAGCAGAAAAAATTTAAGTGATGTAGATCACAAGAAATGCATTTTTTCAAAAAAAGTAGGCTTAAGAAGGACGAATCTATCTTCAAGGAATAAGAATCCGGGTTTTTTATGTGCCCCCAAAGAAGATAGCTTTCCAGAGAAGTTATTGGGACAAACTCACATGGTTTGGGCAGGTATGCTTTCTTATCGGGTGAACTGCTTAGAGCAATTATTCCATTAATTTATGATGAATCCTATGAAAACATCTATAACCGTTTCAAAAAAACCTCGCTTTCTTTATAGTCTCATGAGACTCATACCTTTTCTGGCTGTCCTTTCTGACGAAGAACTATCGGGAATATAACATGTTAACGTGGAAAAGCGCTTCTCCAAAGGCCAGGTAATTTTGCACGAAGAAGATACGCCAAATTTTATGTATTTTGTAGAATCTGGAAAGGTAAAGGTTGTGCAGATGAGTGAGAAAGGAAAGGAACAGATTCTCGCTATCCACAAGGCAGGTGATTTCTTTGGTGAAATGGCCCTTATGGATGGAAAAACCTCGCCTGCCACTGTGATAGCCATGGAAGATGTCCGCATTGGAATGATATCAAAAGAGAATTTTAAGCGACACGTGTTGAGAAACGAAAAAATGCTTAGAGAGATCATTTCCCTCCTCTGCTTGAGATTACGAGAATCCTGGATGAGGCTTAAAGTCTTGAGTTTCGGTGACGCCGAAAATAAGGTGCGAACTGTGCTTGGACTGATTAGCATACAATGGGGGGTAAAAGATCATAGAGGAAGGATCATAGCATTGAAACTAACCCATGAGGATATTGCGGACTATGCATCGGTTTCGAGAGAAACCGTTACGCGCCTTTTAGGCAAGTTTTTGAAAGACGGAGAAATTGAACTCCTTGAAAATAGATTTATCCTCCTCCGACCCACTTTTTTTAAAAAAATGTATTTTATGTGATTCACATCACATCCATCTCTTTCCCCTTCCTGTTATTTTGATTTTGCAACGACATATTGGATAGTTCTGTGCCAGAGCGTGTGCCTTGTTCAATCCATCTTGAACGGTGACCCGAAGCATGGGGGCGAAGACCTCATGGCGAGTGCGAGCGCCTTTCCTGGTGGTCCAAGACCGCGATTTCCAATACTCTGGAGCGAGGCGGCTTGCCAGGTGAGTCGTATCGCCGTATTCCATTGGAAGCGTTTCAATGATCTCGCAATTGTCATAACAATCCTTTGCCTAATCAGTTTCGTGATTACATTTTTTATTCACCGTGCACGCAATAGAGATCATCTGGGGGTGGAGGAATTTGTTGGAGGTATGATCCTGAACGACGGGCCTAAGGCGATTGAGATCGTTAAACAGTGGCGGGTAAGACACTGTAGGCATTAGACGTTTAAAAGTAGCAATGAGAGATCAGGCTAAGAGCTTATAACAAGGCTGAGGAGGACGACCTCATGGCTCATAATTGCGTAACCTGCCAATATTTCGAGGCTACAGAAATAGGTGTGGGGCTCTGCAAAAGAAATCCGCCGACTATTCTATTGGATGATGAAACAACCGCTGTATTCGAAGTGACTGGTGAATATTTCGGACGCTGGCCCCTTGTTGCAAAAAGCAATTGGTGTGGAGAATACAAGGATAGCGGGAGAGAATTTGTAGAAGATTTGCAGAAAGCCATACAACACAGGAAAAAATCGGGTTAGTTTTTGAAGAGATTGAATGATCATCTATCTGTCAGGCCCACTCTTTACCCTCGCTGAAAGGGCATGGAACCACTCTCTTGCAGACATGCTCCGGCGCCGGGGGATCAAAGTCCTCCTCCCTCAGGAGATCTCTTCTAACCATGACCATAGACAGCACATCTTCAAGAAGAACGTTGAGGCCATCAAGAAGTGCGATATCAATGGTAACTATCCTAACCCGGACAAACCGGAACCAAATAAGTGAAAAAACATGTTTTTTAAAAAGTTGGACGTTCCTTAACAATATCTGCAAAAGCGCTACGGTAAAGCCTTCCCAGACCGCGTAAAAAATTTTCTGCCAGAAAAAACACGAATTTCACAATTAAGGGACTAATAACAGGCAGACACCGAATAGGGGACAATTTCCCCGTCAAAAGGAGAGAAAAATGAAAAAAATAAATCTGTTATTTTTTTATATTTTTCTTTCAGCCGCTATCCTCACCATTTCCGCACAGGCAAAAGCAGAGCTGCAAAGTAACGATGACCTGATGGCCTGGGTGAGCGGCAGGCACCTGAACCTGACCTGGGACCCGATGCCACTCGCCTCGGGATACACCATCCAGGCAGGCTTTCCAACGACTAATGATCCACCTTGCGAGGACTTTGAGCCTGTGGTCAGTATTGACGTTGGCACATCCACCACTTTTTCCATCAGCAACGTGGCCGATGGTAGGTACTGCGTGCAGGTGAGTGCATATGACGCGGATGTCCAGTCCATTTGGGACAGCGAAGAGCTGGAATTGGTGGTTTTCGGAGATGCCGGACTTGCGGGCATGGGGCGAGAGTATACCGGTGAGTGGACCGTGGCCATAGCGGAAGATTCGCTCCTCAATTCATGTCAGGAATTCTTCGAGCTTCTGGGCACCACCTTCCCTATTCAGGTGGAACAGCGGGGCCGCAGTCTTCATGTGACTCTAGGGAGCTTCAACTTCAGAGGCTCTCTTAGCCATGACAATACATTCATGCTGGCAGGTGCCCAGCCATGGAGAAACCGAAATTGTCACAGTACCTTCCGGTATTACATGGAGGGCCAATTTGATGACCTTGACACTTTAGGCGAAACGACGGTGTTTTTTGAAAATACCTATTTTTGCCGCGAAAGCGATGAAACCAGCACCAATGACCGGTACCTAGCCCAAGATGGCACATCTTACGAGCGCACCAGACCCAATAATCCAGGCAGAGGTCGGCCCAGTCATGCCAGTGGAGGTCGTCCTGATCATGCAGGAGGAGGCAGACCTGATCATGCTGGTTTGGGCAGACCTAATAATGCTGGCGGGGGCCAAGCCGGTCCTAATAATGGATATATTGACCATCCCCGTGTGAGAAGATGCACGATCGAATTCACGATTGAAGGATCAAGGGTTGATTGATTCATAGAGTTCTCAGAACAATAATCTCTTATGCACCATTGAGGTGAGCCAGAAGTGATAGCCCAAGCGTGAAACCTACATCGACTTGGAGACGAGTTGAGAGGTAAGATACGCCCACGGCCTCGGCAAGCTCATCCTGGGGATCCGGACGGATTTCAGAGGAAAGGCTGATCAGTTCCGGGTGAACATCATTAACCACCATGCATGCACAAAATACCTCGAATTCTTGGATGAGGACATGTGGATACTTGTGGGGAAGGTCGTTAAAGAATTGGATCGGCGACGTCTTTGACGGCTAACACCACAATGAAGGCTATTTGGGTGGTGGCAACATACAAGTCTTTGAAAAATAACTTTTCGAGAATAAGACGGAAAATACACATTATTGGTCACATGATATCGGAGGCTCTTCCAAATCCTCTCGTCAGAATTCAAATCTGGTGAATAGGGAGGATAGGTGGCGAGGTGGACAAAGCTTCCCTTCGGGCTCAGCATCTTCGACAACTTGTTCGAAGGGTACTCTAGACTGGGAGCCTCTACATTTAAGCTTTTCTTTTTATCCGTGTATGAGCCACAGCGGAAGTTTGAAGTCGATTGCCTTGCCGGGCTGAAAGACGCTTACAACAGGGAAAAGGCAAGATGGACTGACATCCTTATTTGCCGGGCTGAGGAGAAGCTTGTGCCCGTGCCCTCTTATGTGATCGAAATGAAGGAAGCAACTACACCCCGGAATATTGAGGGGCCATCTATGGCTTTGAGCAATCCATGGCCTATGCATAAATGAAAAGAATAGACAATTGAACCCCTATCAAAGGGCTTTACCTGGCCAGCGCGTGGAGCTATCCTGGTGGTGGTTTTTCGGAAATGGCCCTAGCCGGGCAAATGAATCTTCAAAAGATGATGCAGGATCGGAGTCGATGATTTTCTTACGTTGCCTAAGGAGTTTTGATGAGTTAACAAAGGAAGAAGGATGGAAGATGCACCTGCGGAGTGCCGCTTAACTCAAATACGCTTCAGTCAATCTTATCAATAAATCCCGAAGATCGATGAAATCTTGCCTCTCATTGATAATTCTCTGAAAAAATGTTATAAATACCACAGAAGAGTTAAAATATACAATGAGATCTTATGACCCAGGTTCAAGCGAGCCTTGAATTCCACTATCAATTGAAAGTGAGGGTGATATTTCTTTGAATCACGAAACTCATTTACACTTTCCCCATATTGACCCATTATGAGTCAAATGATCTAGGTCAGGAGGAAAGCCCTTTGAATGCACCAGTTTCCGTTTTGAAAAAGTCCGGGTTTCATCACATAATAAAAAACATCCCTTTCTTTGCTTGTCTTTCTGAGGAAGAACTATTGGAATTAGAACAGGTCATCGTGGAAAAGCGCTTCTCCAAAGGCCAGGTAATTTTGCACGAAGAAGATACGCCAAATTTTATGTATTTTGTAGAATCTGGAAAGGTAAAGGTTGTGCAGATGAGTGAGAAAGGAAAGGAACAGATTCTCGCTATCCACAAGGCAGGTGATTTCTTTGGTGAAATGGCCCTTATGGATGGAAAAACCTCGCCTGCCACTGTGATAGCCATGGAAGATGTCCGCATTGGAATGATATCAAAAGAGAATTTTAAGCGACACGTGTTGAGAAACGAAAAAATGCTTAGAGAGATCATTTCCCTCCTCTGCTTGAGATTACGAGAATCCTGGATGAGGCTTAAAGTCTTGAGTTTCGGTGACGCCGAAAATAAGGTGCGAACTGTGCTTGGACTGATTAGCATACAATGGGGGGTAAAAGATCATAGAGGAAGGATCATAGCATTGAAACTAACCCATGAGGATATTGCGGACTATGCATCGGTTTCGAGAGAAACCGTTACGCGCCTTTTAGGCAAGTTTTTGAAAGACGGAGAAATTGAACTCCTTGAAAATAGATTTATCCTCCTCCGACCCACTTTTTTTAAAAAAATGTATTTTATGTGATTCACATCACATCCATCCCTTTCCCCTTCCTGTTATTGTGATTTTGCAACGACATATTGGATAGTTTTGCTATCTTTTTTCCAACGCAAGGTAGCCAACCGTTATGCTAACCGTGAGGCACCTCTGAGCACAAAGCCAAGGGCTCTGTGCAAGGAAGGAGTTGAAAGGCAAAAAAAGGCTATATGGCTGCTTTAGGACTATTCAAAATCGCTCACTATTCCGTGAGCAATTGGAGTGGCGTAATACTCTTCGACTGATCAGAAAAGGAGGCAAGCAATATATACGTATTTCAAGAAAAAGCGTTGTTTGAGTTAGGTTTTGTGGCACTTTTCGTGGCTTTTATTGAGCACACAGATCGCATTGTCTGAACTCAAAAAGGAAATCTTACGCGACACGTCCCACCGATCGAGGAGCCGATGCTGTTCACATTCCGCACCAACCATAATCTTGAGAAACTATAACGAGCCAACCAATCCTCCGAGCTTGGAGAAGGAACTAGAAATTTTCGACTTCGAGAAAAACTGGACATTACCAATACCTGTGGAACTAAGCCAAACATTTCTGCATTAATGTTGTGAATGTAATCAATGCCGCACTTGGCCCTGGAGGCTATGCACTTCATAATCGGAGGGGAGCTACACCTGATATTTGGTCTGGAAGCTGAACGAGTTTATGAAGAACTTTGACAAAATAAACTTCAGAGTTTAGATCGCAGAAGTCTTTGATTGTGATTACTTTTTTCAGGTTCTTCAAGGAAATGTTAACGGATTCTTCCCAGGCACAGCTTTTCGGACGATATGGTATGGCCCAAAAGATCCTCCGTGTAAGTGGGGGCATTCCGGAAACTTTTTACGGATAACCAGATTTACCTGGTTGAGCTGCAAAATGATACTTCCTATGCTTTTAACAAGGGAAAATGGAAACCATAAATTATAATCATGTAATGAAAGGCAGTCTCAATAGTGCTGTCAATAAGGAAAAAGTTTACCCATTACTGTTTGTCAAGAAAGCTTGGAGAATGCCCCAATTACATTTAACTGAGAGCATGGAATTGGGGGTAACTTAAAGTTTATCAGGAGCGTTGCTAAGGAGAATGAGCTGAGCCAGAAAACCCTGGATCTGCTCTCCTGATCCGTGATGCCAATTTTCACCCTCACGAAATAACGGAAAAGGAGGAAACAACAAATGAGAAAACAAGCAATATGTTTGGGTGTATTGATGATAATGCTTGCCTATATATCGATGGGCTTAGCGAGTGCACAAAAAGTACCAGAAAGAGGTATTTTCTTCTCTACCGAGGAGGATTTCCTTACCAGGGGCCCTGTGCCTCCTGATGGCAACCAGATTATCTCTGATGGAGACCTTCTCAATTCTGCGGGGTATGTCTACGCCAGGAACCTTGAGCTTCTTCAGGAGTTTAAGGTGCGCTTCGATCTTGGCCTGGACGCCGCGGATGTCATCAATATAAAGGACCGCTTTGTAGTCTTTTCGACCGAATTAGATCACCCTGATGGCTTGTTCACTGCCGGTGATCTCTTGGCCACCAATGGGGCTATCCTGCCCAACTCGGCTCTACTCGCAGCTTTTAACATCCCTGGAATGCTAGACCTTGGCTTGGACGCAGTTCAATTTAAAGGCAGACAAGAGGACATTATTAAGTTCCTTGCAATGGCAAAGGAAAGGGGCCGTGGGTTCTGGCTGGAAAAACCTGAAATGCTGATGGAGCATCTCAAGAAATTTGGCATCGACATTTGGTTTTCAACCGAAGGCACGGCACCTCCGCTGAAAAAGCCCAAGTTTTTGAATGGCGACCTCCTCTCTGCTGCCACAGGCAACATTATATTAAGCAATGCTGACGCACTGCCAGGGGCAGTTCCAGCGGGAATTCCCCATCGCGGTGTGGACTTTGGCATGGATGCTGTGACCATGTGGTTTGATCCAGTTGAACAGATTAAGCTCCTTATGTTCTCAACGGAGATCAATGGCCGTCTTCCAACTTTCACCGATGGAGATGCCTTGCTGAAAGGTGACGGAGTTCTGTTCTTCAATGAGGATCTCATCAAAGCGTTCGAGCCAAAAGTGAAAGACCTTGGCCTGGACGCCCTTTCATTTCGCCCTCAGCCTGTTAAGTTATGCAGGTTTACAAGGGTCGGTGGCGTCGATGTCAACCTCACCACTTGGGATTTCACAACTGGATATGTTGATCCTGCTGGAACAGGGCGGAAGGATCATGCTTTCGGGAGGTGGGTAAGCATCCTTGGTGTGCTCTCTCCCGACGCGGTGATGCATCGGATCCTTTATCGTCCTGAAGGAGGTTCAGATTCGCCCATACTTATGTCTGCTGCATTAGGGTGGAAGGTGTTCTGCAACGGGTCGGGAATTTGGATTCCGGTGGTGATAGATGGAGATGGTTGGATGTCAACACCTTTTTGGAACTTCTTAAAGAGTGTGGGCTTCTGTCAGAATCCAGATCTGATATTTGTAAATTGGTATACCTCGCCAGCTACTACCCCTGATGGTAAATATATTTTGAGCCTGCAAATTAAGGATGCCAGCGGAAATATTAAGACATGCGACAAACTGCACATTCAAATAGACAACACAAGGCCGGAGGTGAAGCTCTCCGATTCCCATGAGTGCAAGGAATACGGACCTGCCGATATGCCTCTCATAATTAAGGGGGCTATCTACGACGAGCACTTCTCTAACTACAGACTCGTCCTCGATACATTCTGGACACCACCTACGGTTTTCGAAAACGGCTATTATTACGATGGTCCGCCACTAGATGACCACGGAACCATTGGCTATCCAGCGGAAGTAAAGCTAGGCGAACTCGATATTCCCGCACTATTGGGCGATAAGGCAAAGGAAGGCCGATACACGCTCTTTCTCTACGCATATGATCGCTCCCTCCTGGGTGCATTTACTCCAAGTACAAATTTTGTGGCAAATGCAAATCCAGATCCTGCAGATCGGGACGATCGGAATTGGTGGTACGAGATCACCAATTTTGAATTCCATCCATAATGAAGAATTTGCTATTAAAAAAGGACACAATGGCGATGAGGATTTTTTCGTGGCGGAAGCCAAAGAAAGCCATGGATTTCCAAAAAGTTACGATATCGGCAGCCATCAGAGGATAAATGGAAATCCTTCAAGGTTGTCGCCTCTTAATCGATGTGGGTCAAGGAGCGCTCCGCTCGGCTGCGGCGGCGCACCTCCGACGAGCTCTCTGTCAGGCCCATTCTCGACGCGCCGCCGATCCGGGCGAGGCACTCAACCCGGGAAAGTAGTCCACCTTAAAAAAGCCCATTTTTTGCCCATTTTTTTCTTGACAATGGGGTACAGCTTCAGTTATTTTGGGCATCCTAAGTTTGGGATCGGTAAGTTAACGGATATGTTAAAAAGACCTTGTAACGCAAAGTTAGGGGGGATAGAAAAAAATCGGCGTGTGCCTATACGATTTTAACTTTTATGAACACCTCACTGGTGCTAAGTGCTTGATTTTATGTAGACTCAATTTTAGAATCAGGCCAAAATAGGCCAAAAAGCGACTTACAGATCCCAAACTCGGGTATATATCCCCATGTCGGATATCAAAGAAGCGAAGGAGGAACCATATGGAATCGATACAGAAGCGGGCGAAACGCCCTAATCAAAGGTCGAATAGTCCACCCAGGACTCTAGGGTTCATGATTGTCTTGGGCCTTATCGCAGTCTTCCTCTCGATTTCGAGTGCACCGCCCGTTTTTGCAGCTGATTGCGTAGACAGCGACGGTGACGGCTATGTGACGTGCGACGGCTGCACAGCGCCGGGCGGCACGCAGTGCGGGGATTGCAATGAAGGTGACGCAAATATACATCCTGGTGTTGCTGACCTCTGCGATGGAATCAACAACGACTGTGACGGCGAGACTGACGAGGATTTTGAAGAGGATCAGGAATGCCTTTTTGTAGATCCTGAATATCCTCTTAATCCTTGCAAAAGCGCTTCGATTT
The DNA here is from genome assembly GCA_964611635.1 of uncultured Thermodesulfobacteriota bacterium. GTDB lineage: Bacteria > Desulfobacterota > JAFDED01 > JAFDED01 > JAFDED01 > JAFDED01. The sequence continues at coordinate 4,484 of CAZTAS010000070.1, read as the reverse complement.
ATGAGTGCATCGGGGGCCAACAAGTATGTCCACACCCGAAACGTTGCGACGAAGACAGCGACGAGCCCGGCATCCTCTGCCATGTGCATTCTGACTGCCCCAACGGTCTGTGCGTAGATACGGTTTTGGATACACCGGAAGATGAGCATGCTTATACACCAGCGTGCCATGACGGGGTGGACAACGACTGCGATGGCTATGTGGACCAAGCCGACCTTACTAGAATCATAGATAGCGACCTTCACCTAGGTTGCCTTCCTGCAACTGAGCGCTGTAACGGCCTGGACGACGATTACAACGGTGTGATAGACGATAACGTCGGCGGTACTGGCCAGAATCTTGGTGACCCATGCGAGGTGGGCGTGGGCAGTTGTATGCGGCAGGGTATTTTGTTATGCGGGCCAGACCCACCAGCGCTATACGAATGCAGCGCAACGCCAGGTGCGGCAGATGACGAAAACACCCCGGGCGAAGGGAATTGCATTGACCTGCTTGATAACGACTGCGACGGCGATGTGGACCTTGCCGACTCTGGGTGCCAAGAACCGGAGAAGTGCGACGGCATCGACAACGACGGTGACAACCTCGACAACGACGGCAACTTCATCGACATAAACGCTGAATACATCGATGAGGACTTCAAACCACCTTTGGGAGATTTGGGAGAATCCTGCACTAAGGGAAAGGGAGAGTGCCAGCGCACTGGCGTGAAGGTCTGCAGCCCTGACGGTACCACTACGGTCTGCAACGTAGTCCCGGGTTTGGCCAGCATCGAGGGGCCGACCGGTCCCACCTGCAGCGACGGGCTCGATAACGACTGCGACGAGGCCACTGACGGGGATGACTCGGGTTGCTGGGGGACCACCCTTTCAGCCTGGTGTGCCTTACCATACCTCCGGGGCAGCCCGGGCCGCGATTGCACCGGCTGGCACGAAATCCAGTTCGACACCAATGCAGGCCCTAACGCCCTGGTCACCGCGGAGCTGCTTGCACTCGACGTGGATGGCAACATCCTAGAGGATATGATACCACTTCCAGTGGGAAACGGTGACGAGGTCCACCTGGCAAGCCGCCTTGATCCGGAGGATTGGAAATGGCGATCTTGGAGCTACGGGAGGAGAGGCATTCTCACCCGCCACGAGGTCTTCGCTCCTGTTCCAATGCTCCGCATCACCGTCAAAGATGATTTGAACAGGACGACGCAGGCCTATTGCTCCAACATCCCTTACGCCCAGGTTATAGAGCCCTCCGGCGCGGTGGTCAGCGAGTCCGAGGGCGACGTCACGAATGTTCTCATGGCTATCCCCCTCACCGACCCCTCGTCTCTCATCGTCGAGGTTGACGGCGTGGACATCTTACCAGACATCTTGGCAGACATGGGTTTAACCAATCCCGCCGAGTGCACCCCAGCAGCGCCTTGCAGCGGCACCGTTATGATCGACAGCCAAAGCGTCGATGTCTCGGAGCTGGTGGTCTGGGTCTCGCCAATTGACGTGGAGGGGAGCAACACGCTCACCATGAAGCTATCCAACCTGGGGTGCGGCGGGCACCTAATATTGGTGCAAGGCCAGAAGTTGCCCGGCTCGTTGCCCGCACATGTAACCAAGGAGTGCCACGTCGACGACCTGTGCGCCGAAGGATCATCCAGCGGTCTTGCTATATATATCGACTCACCAATCGATGGAGAGGAATTCGACTACTTCCCGGTTACTGTCGAAGGCACGGCATGCAGCGGCCGCGAAATTGTGGATTTGAGGATCAACGGCAAAGGTGTTGACATCGGCACGCAGCCATTCACCCCCCTCGGCGTGCAAGGCTGCTACGGGGAAACCTCTGTTGGCACATACCTGGTGGACTTCAATGTCGAGATGGAGCAAACGAACCTGGCGCAAGACATCACATCCGGCGATGTGCCTTTAATCACCTTGGACCTGGGTTCAAACAACCTTGTCGGCATGGTGATGGATGATGAGGGAAACAGGTCTTACAGCGATCCGCTGTATTTCGCGGTCGGCGATGTGGCGTCGCCCGGCACCGGGCCGCTTCGGGTCGCGGGTGTGAAAGAGCAGGTCTTTCCGGACGTGGAAGCCCGCGTTAAGGAAGCAGTCCAGGTGGCTCTGAACGCCACGGAGACCGAAATCGAGAATGCCTTCGTCGTCGGACTCACTCCAGAGGCTGTGAATACCCTGTTTTCTGAAAAATGCGCGGGTGCGACGGCTGAGTTCAAGAACAAGGTAACCCAGGCAATCAATCAGTCATTTTCACCCCCGCCAAGCCAAGTGGTCGAATACCCGTGTTCCTGTAACCCCAGGGTTTATGTTAAAAACCCTGTGGTGACTTTTGAAAACGTAGATATCACCTGTAATGCAGAATTCATGGAGGACCAGTTCAAGGTCCGTATGGAGCTTCCTGACATGACTGTCAGGGTTACTGTTTACGGACGATGCAGAACGACAGGCATTTTTGGCGAGTGTTTTACCAAGACCGTTATTAGCGGGTGGGCCGAGGTTCCCGTTACCGATATCTGGATGGAGTTTGACGTGACGGAGAATCAACTGCTTGGTAACCCCAACCCTGATGAACCGAACTTTGACAGTGGGGTGCAGGGGGAAATCAATGCTTCAATCAGCACAAACATTAGCTGCTGGGGCGCCTGGTTCTGTGAGGCTGTTGTGACAGTCTTTACATTCGGCTTTGTCGACTTGGACGTTGATATCAACATTTCGAAGGATCTGGACTTCAAGGAGGCGGTCGGAGCAGGCGAGCCTGACCCGGTCTCCCTCGGCGAGATCAAGGTTGCTAAGGAAGAAGTGGAGGAGTACGGGCAAGAGCTCGAGGGAAATCTGTCCGATGTCCAAATCACGGCGAACGGCATCGTGGCCGGTCTCAAGGGCAAGTTTGCCACGACGGCTCCCCTGGATCCAGAGGTGCGGAGCACGCCTGGAGCCGTGCTCACGCCCGCCGGTCTCCCGGAAATGGCCGTGCCCGATGCAGGAGGCGTGTTCGTTGCCCTGGCGGACGACACGATCAATCAGCTCTTCGCCAGTCTCACGGCCATGGGTGGGCTCAATCCGGGCTGCCAGGACTCCGGCAAGACCGTCTCTGACCTGATCCCCGTGGATTGCGATGCCCTGTCCGTGGGCGAGTGCAGCAATGACTCCAGCATCGCCTGCAAGGAGGACGCGGACTGCGACGGCGGTTTATGTGAAGAGAACGCCGTAAAGACCAACCTCCTGATAGGAGCGTGCCACGGCTTCAAAGGGGACGACTGCGACGCTCTGCCGCCATTTACCGGGCAAAAGCTGGCGTGCCAGGCGGTCAAGAACAAGATGCAGCAGTTCAACATCGATGGCAGTCAGCCGCTCCTGTTCTGCTCACGTCAAGACGTTCCCCCGCGGATCCTGATCACGGACGATCCCGGTTCAGAAGCGGTTGAGACAACGCTGCGCCTCAACGACCTCTCCGTGGCTATGGTCGTGGACAGAAATGGCAACACGATTCTCGACGGTGAGCTGAGCAGCATACCCAAGTGCTTCGAGGAAGGTGCATCCACCACAGGCGACTGTCTTTTCTTCGCCCTCTGCCTCGACCTTAACGTCGAGACCGCTATGCAGCTTGCCACAAAGCACTGCGAGAACGACCCCGGCCTACTCTGCACAGATAACTCTGAATGCACAGATGTTGGAGGCAACTGCGTTGCCGCTTGCGAAGGAGGCAAGCCCGGTTTTGTCACACGCGTCAATGATATAGATATAACTCCGCGGGCGGCCGGTGTGATGTGCGGCGGAACCACCACGCCCGGAGATGACGAGATGGTGGCCAATGAGGGGGCGCAGAACGAAACAAACGATATTCTCCTCGAAAAAGCCACCCGCTTCTCTCCGCCCATCTGCATAAAAGGGCTCACCCTTGGAGATTTCGTCGAATTCTATGACCCGAGATTAATCGCCATCGAAGCCGATGATCCCCCGGACGAATTCCAGGACTACCTCGGCATCACGGGTGACGTCCAGGCTCCGTAATAACCCACACCTTTATGCACGACGCCCGGTCTTCTGACCGGGCGTCGTGCCCTCTTTCTCCGCATGTGTTTACACTTTTGCCCGCTGGAAGCGGCTTCAGGCGATGGAGGCCGGAGGCGCAAAAAATTCTTTCAAATATGTGGGGGAGGACCATCGTCTAGTAGCACATTGCAGGGGAAAAACCCTTGAGCTTCTCCTCTGCATTGAGTGGGGTGCTGCGAGCCTGAAAGGATAAAGGCTCTTGGATGTCTCCTCGGGCTTTGAGCATCACTTCATCCGGCGGCAGGCAAAGATTAAGCTCAGATGCGCTTTAGCTTTGTGCGTCATGTTGGCCATGGCACTGGGGAGGGACAGGCCGAAGCAGCAGGAGAAGCTCCGGAGCCTGGTGAAAGCAGACGCCTGATACAAATTTGCTTTCAAGAGAGTAACTACATGTTGACCTTTGCACCGATTATTTTTGGG
>CAZTAS010000069.1:0-26647 GCA_964611635.1 uncultured Thermodesulfobacteriota bacterium | reverse complement strand
CACTTCACTGCTGCTAAGTGCTTGATTTTATGTAGACTCAACTTCAGAATCAGGCCAAAATAGGCTAAAAATCGACTTACAGATCCCAAACTCGGGAATGAGAGCTGTTACTAAAAGGAATCAAAACGAAAATAAATCCCGGGGAGCAGGATGGTCGCCCCCCGGGATTCGAGAGGAAGGATCAATCCCATTAAGGCCTATGAAAGCCTCTGGGACCGCGCCGAGGGCTATATGGCATCATGCCTGGATCATAGCCTAGGCCCATTCGATATCCACGGCCTTTACCGAAATATGGTCCAAAGCCGGGCATATCTGGAAATGCCTCGCGGTTTTTGATTCGGAACCGGATGCACTTTTCGGCAAGCTTTTCTTGGGCTGCGGAAAGCTCTTTCATCTTTTCAATGGCTTTCGTTTCATCGGGATTAGGGCCTACCATGATGGCCTTAAGCTCAAGCCTCTTTTGACGCACTTCCTGGCGCAGGGTGGCCGTTTCCTTGTCAAACTCCTTCCGCAGTTCGATCAACTTAGAGCGCTGCTCTTCGGTCAGGCCGGGTCCACATATGGGACCGGGGCCTGCAAAGCCCATCCCGCGATATCCCCTTCCGTATCCCGGGCCATGGGCGTAAATGACGGGCGTAACCAGTGCAAGTACGGCCAGTACAACAACGGTTGATAACAGTGTCTTCTTCATTGATTTTACCTCCTTGATGTATTTGATGTGAAAATTTCTACGGGAATTATCCTCACAGATTCGTTTAAATGGGATATATTTTCGAATAGGATTGTGGAAATAACTCCCATGTTTTGAAACCGACGTTACCCACAAAATAAGCAAATGATGTGCCAGTTACGGGATGGTAGGGCTGCTTCGCTGCAAGCTGCTGTTCTCATGAGCATTTAGTGTTATTAAAAGTATCCGCATTATGTAGAGATCGATATTTGTATGTATAAAAATTATACATGCTTGTTAATATAAGAACCTGGTTGTATAATTATTTTACACTCATTATTTGCACATTTTAAGAGGAAAAAGGAAAACAACTCAAAGTGATTCGTTAAATTATCCAAACAGTATTTATATGGCCGGACTTGGAGACAATACATTTTTGGATAACAGCCAATGGCTTGATTTTTGCGGGTACTTTTAGTTCTGGGGAACATGTTCTTGGTTGATGAACTCGTCTGATTCCGGGGTGGCCCTGGAAATTAGCAGGATGGTGAACAGTTTCACGGGCCTGGCTTCCTGGCGTCATTAATTTGATTTAATTGCCGGAGTAAGGGTCTTGCGGCAAATCACACCTTTGTTCACAAAGGAATAATATATCATGAAGGGTGCAAAGATTCGCAGGAGTTCCTCCCTGTATATACCGGCGGTGGCCATGGTGGCTACCGCTGCGGTTCTGGCTTTAGTGCTTTTTGTCCTGGCTTACAGGAATATCCATCAAGGCCAAGAACTAATGACGAAGACTTTTCTGGAAAAAGGTTCTGCCCTGATTCGCTCCTTCGAGGCTGGTGCAAGAACCGGGATGATGGGCATGCAATGGGGACGCAGCCAGGTGCAGCATCTGTTGAAAGAGACAGCGGGTGAGCCCGATATACAATACATTATCATCACCGATAGTGAAGGAAACATCCTGATCCACAGCGACCCGGAAAAGATTGGTGCCAGGATCAGCAGACCCTATGATCTCAGGGATCTCCTCCAGGAGCCAGGAGAATCGTGTCACATCCTGAACACGGATGAGGGCCGCAAGGTGTTTGAGGTGGCCAGGAAATTCCGGCCTATTCGCCGCCCACTTCACGGGAGGCCGCCAGAATTGTCGCGACACCGGATGATGGAGATACAGCGCCGGTTTATGCGTCCAATGATCCCTGATCCTGCCAGGCCTCCAAGGCTGTTGGTGTTCGTGGGGCTCAAAATGGATGCATTCGAGGCAGCGAAGATTCAGGTCAAGCGCCGCACCATCCTTACCGGGCTCGTGTTGCTTCTGGTAGGATCGGCGGCCATTTTCACCATTTTCATTATTCAGAGCCATCAAACGGTTAACAGGGCCTTGCGGCAGGTTCAAACTTACGCTGACAGCGTTGTGGCCAACCTCCCTGCGGGGCTTATATCCGTGGATCAAGAGGGTAGGATAGTTTCCATAAACCGGAAGGGCGAAGAGATCTTAGACCGGAAAGAAGAATCAATTAAGGATTTGCCACTGGATCTGGTATTTCCAAGGAGAACCTGCGACCTGGGAGGCCTGATGGCCAGTGGGACTCCCATTCTGGACCAGGAGATTGAATACTCCCGAGAAGGAGACCCCCCGATACCTCTTAGCGTGAGCGCCACGCGCATGATTGACGACGAGGACCTTCCCATGGGAGCCGTTGTGATCTTCAGGGACCTGCGTGAATTGAGGCGCCTTCAGGAAGAGGTGCAGCGCAGCGAGCGTATGGCCTCACTGGGCTCCATGGCTGCGGGCATAGCCCACGAGATTCGCAATCCTTTGAGTTCCATCAAGGGCCTGGCCCGGTACCTTGGAGATCATTTCAAAGAGGGTTCTGAAGAGCGCCAATACGTCTCCATCATGACAGAAGAAGTAAATCGACTCAACCGGGCCATATCCGAACTGCTGGAGTTCGCCCGTCCTGCTGAGTTATCAGTCTGCCCCCAGGAGATAGGAGGGCTGCTGGAACACTCCATGCGGCTGGTGCGCTCCGACGCAGACCAAAAAAATGTAAAAATCGAGTTAATGGTGGAGCCCGGCATGCCCCCGGCTAAGGTGGATGGCGATCGTGTTATACAGGCTTTGCTCAACATATATCAGAACTCTCTGGCAGCTATGGAATCGGGAGGCAGCCTGAAGGTTTACGCGTGCAGCCGCCCGGGGGAGGGAATGGTGGAGATAAGGGTGGAGGATACAGGGTGCGGCATTCCCCGAGAGGATATCGGGAGGATATTCGACCCTTACTTTACCACCAAAAAAGGCGGGACGGGATTGGGGCTGGCCATCGTGCATAAGATTGTGGAATCCCATTCCGGCGAAATCCGGGTGGAGAGTGGGGCGGGCCAGGGAACCAAATTCATAATGCTTTTACCCGCGGTGCGTGAAACGGAAAATGGCTAATTGTGGCAAAGCGGTATGCCCCATGTCCCCCTATCCCCCGTTTCGGGGGAAGGGTTGGGGTGAGGGGGAATTTTCTTTCACCCCTCACCTAACCTCTCCCCTCAAGAGACTGTGGCGCAATTGGGGTTTCTTTTAAAAAGTGGTAGAGACAAACAACACATCAGGCCAATTTGACGAGCCAGTGGGCCAAAATACCATAAATGAGCCATGAAATAACCATCAAGTGGAACGAAAATTTAGCAAAAAGTAAAATTCCTTAATTGCGACACAGTCTCTCAAGGGGAGAGGAACTCCTCAGTTGGTTTAGAACGAAGAAAAAAGTTTTCATATCCATTTAATTCTGAAAGGAAAAGTTTTTTGACAGGATACCAGGATAGGCAGGATATATATTTGCTTCAAAAAAATCCATTTCATCCTGTTATCTTCTGTAAATTTCATTATTTTGTTCCCCGCGGTGGGGGCGATAGACAAGAAAAGGGACAGCCATGCGTGAGCCGGACACAGGGGCTGCTATTTTGGTGGTGGATGATGATCCTTCCCACAGGGTAATGCTGCGGGCCCTGCTGGGCGGAAAGGGGTATAACGTGGAAGTTGCACCCGATGGAGCGGATGCTATCACCCTGGCACGCCAGACGCCCTATGATCTTATTCTCATGGACATCCGGATGGCTGGCGTGGGGGGGATCGACGCCCTCAAGGAGATTCACAAGATAAATCCCGCCATCCCCATCCTCATTATGACCGCTTATTCTTCGGTGGATACGGCGGTTGAGGCGCTAAAATCCGGCGCCTACGACTATCTTACCAAGCCCCTGGATCCGGATGAGCTGCTTCTGACAATGGAGAAGGCGCTGGATCACCGCTCCCTGCAGGAGGAAAACATCCAGCTCCGGGAGCGCCTCGGTGAGAGGCTGGATCTGGGTCGGCTTATCGGCCGCAGCCCGTCGATGAAACAGGTTTTCGAAACGCTTGCCCTTGTGGCCCCCACCGACGCTACAGTGCTCATCACCGGAGAGAGCGGGACAGGCAAGGAGCTGGTGGCAAGCGCAATCCACAATAACAGCCCACGCTCCCCCAGGCCCTTCATTAAGGTCAACTGCGCAGCCATAACAGAGACCCTTCTGGAGAGCGAGCTGTTCGGTCATGAGCGGGGCGCTTTCACCGGGGCTGTTGGACGACGGGAAGGGCGGTTCCACCAGGCCGACGGCGGTACCATCTTTCTGGACGAAGTTGGCGAGATGGCTCCAGCCATGCAGGCCAAGCTCCTGCGCGTGTTGCAGGACGGCGAGATTCAAAGGGTGGGCAGCGACGAGGTCCTGAGGGTCGACGTGCGTGTGATAGCCGCCACCAACCGGGATCTGGCTCATGATGTGCAGGCCGGTCGGTTCCGTGAGGATCTCTACTACCGCCTGAACGTTGTGAACATTCCCATACCCCCTCTGCGGGACCGCAGGGAGGATATCCCTCTGCTGGCGCGCCATTTCCTGGATGTTTATTCCCGCAAGAACAGGCGCGTTGTAAAGGGGTTCACCCCCAGGGCCATAGATCTCATGAGCCGCTATGGCTGGCCGGGGAACGTGCGTGAGCTGGAGAACGCTGTGGAGCGCGGGGTGATTCTCATGCGGGGAGAGTATTTCACACATGAAGATCTTCCCCTGGCGCTCAGGGAATTGCTCCCCCAGGAGGAGAAAATATTTTCATTCCCTCCTGGAATCTCCATCCGCCAGATGGAAAAAGAGCTGGTGCTGCAAACCCTGGAGGCCACCGGCGGCAACAAGAGCGAGACCGCACGCAGGCTGGGCATTACACGCCGCACACTACACCTTAAGCTGAAGGAATACGAATCAGAAGCAATTGGAGAGAAAGAGGAGTCTGGTGGGTAGTAACAGTTGGCGATGGCGATTAATGTAAATTCTATCTTTCCCCCTAATGTGGCATAAGCGCTAACTCAAGCAAAGATTTTTAATTGCAAAATAAAAAATTAGCAATCAGCATTTTAAAATTACCGCTCTTCATTTCCACCTTTAATGCCTTGCTAATTTTGCATTGCTAATTGATAATTCTGCAATGATTTTTTCTCAGACTCACCTTGTAGCGCATTCTCCTGATTACGCGTGCTTCATCACGGCCTTATCCTCAGCACATCCTCGGTCCGGGAAAGGTCTTCATCACTGCCTGGCCGGGCCACGCTGAAATACAGCGGGTATTCCCCGGCAGCGTCATCAGGCACCATAACCGGCCAGATCAACATGTACACGCTCTGGTCGCTTGTGATCCGCTGGTTTGAGTAGAAAGAGAGGCGCTCGTTGGGACCACCGAGACGTCTGCCGCCGTCAGCGAAGTAATAGAGGCTGCCATCGGGCATCTGAAAGCTGAAATAAAAATCCAGCACCTGGTCTTGTGCGCCGTAAATCCACGCGTTGACGTTCCAATACTGCCCGGCAGAGGGCGTGGAACCGTTGGGGAAGTCGAAGCTAAGGACGGGCCTATTGCCTATAGGAACTTGAGGTTCGGACGGCTCTTGTGGTTGTTGGGGTATGCCCACCTCCCTATATTGTAGCACTGTTTCAGAGTCTCCAACAACAAAAACATCTCCATTTTGTGCCACCCAAACTGCATTAAGTTTGTTATTATGTGCAATGAAGGGATCAATAGCTCTTGACCAAGCTGTTCCATCGTAATGAAGTATGGTACCTCCTCCCCCCACTGCGTAAACATCTGAGATAGAACTGCCCAAGATACCAAATAGTGAATCACTTGTCCCGCTCTCCATCTGACTCCATGATTGACCGTTGTAATGTATGATGACGCTCCTATCAAGCCCCCCCACGGCGTATACGTCGATAGGAGAGCTTCCCCAAATGTCGTAAATATGCCAATTTAAACCTTCTAACCTGCTCCATGAAATGCCATCATAGTGCAAGTGGAATTCATGATAACCTTCAGCGGCGTATATATCTGTGGGAGAGCTACCCCAGATGCATGTAAAATAATGCTCATTCGTTATCCCGCTCTCCATCTGACTCCATGATTGACCGTCATAGTGGAGGATTACTTGCCATCCCACGGCGTATATATCTGTGGGAGACCTACCCCAGATGTCAAAAAGGTCTTCTTCTGTCCCGCTCTCCATCTGACTCCATGATTGGCCGTCATAGTGGAGGATAGTTCCTAGCCGACCAACGGCGTATATGTTTGTAGGAGAGCTACCCCAGATGCCGTCGAGAACATGATTTGCCCCGCTCTCCATCTGAATCCATGATTGACCGTCATAGTGCAAGATAGTTCCTCCCACGGCGTATATGTCGTTATGAGAGCTACCCCATATGTCTTTAAAGAGAGATAAGGAACTTACAATAGTTTCCCATGATTGGCCGTCATAGTGCAGGATCCTACCCCCATAGCCCACCCCATATACGTCTGTTTGTGAGCTACCCCAGATAGCACTTAAATATTGATTAGGCTGTAGAGTGCTCCATGAATAACCGTCATAGTGAAGGGTTAGAGAATTTGTGCCCAAGGCGTATATGTCGTTAGGAGAGCTACCCCATATGCCCTCAAAGAAAGAGTAGCTACTTACAATCGTTTCCCATGATTGACCGTCATAGTGCAGGATAGTTCCTTCCCTACCCACGGCATATACGTCGATAGGAGAGCTACCCCATATCCCCATAAGGTCTTCTTCCCATATACCCTCAAGGTCTTCTATTCCGCTATTCATCCTGCTCCATGATTGAGCGTCATAGTGCAAGATAGTTCCTTGCCAACCCACGGCGTATATATCTGTGGGAGAGCTACCCCAGATACCATATAGCCAATCATCTGTCCCGCTCTCCATCTGACTCCATGATTGGCCGTCATAGTGCAGGATAGTTCCTAGCCAACCCACGGCGTATATGTTTGTAGCGGAGCTACCCCATATGCCATCAAGAACACGATTTGTCCCGCTCTCCATCTGAATCCATGATTGACCGTTGTAATGAAGGATAGTACCATCCCAACCTACAGCGTATACGTTGGTAGGAGAGCTTCCCCAAATATCTCTAAGCTCTTTAACATTTGTTCCGCTTATATGCATTCTAACGGATTGCCCGTCATAGTGAAGAATACTTCCACCATAGCCAACTGAAAAAATGTCATTTGGGCCACTTCCCCATACTGCCAACTGTCTAGGGAAACCACCTCTTATCCGCCGCCACTGTCGCTCGGCCAAGGTATTCCCGGGCCAAAGAATAAGTATATTGAATTGGAGGATTGCGAGAACAACCCATATTTTTACCACAATGCCATGCTTCCTGGACATTTTTGCTTCCTCCTCCAAGAAGATTTCAGCATATAGTTGTTCAATAAAATGCAGCGCCATGGATTAAAGAAAAAGTTTGCACCATAAACCATTCTGATATTATATTGAATCGCAAGGAAGGTCAAGTTATTTTAACAGCATAGATCAATGGTCAAGTCCAATTGACTGCCATAAAAATACAGCAAAGAGTGATCGCCGAATCGTGAGATTCCTGCAGAAGAGCAGAACATATTTTCACGGGTCTTCAGCCCACCCCAAGCCCTGGCAAGCTCGGGCATGATGTGCTACCCCTTGTATGGGATGCGGACAAAGGAGATGTGGGGCAGGCTTTCCAGCCTGCCAACAATACATACATAAATTATTTACTTTACATTCTCATTTGAAACACAAAGCCGGAGAATTATCTGCCACACATGCCTTCGGATGTCCTCTATGCCGTTAATTCATGATAAGCAGGAGCATCTTTGCTATTATTGTCTTCTAAAAAGCCAAACCCCAGTCAAAAGAAAGCACCCAAAGGGTGCCTTCTTTTGAAAGAGATTTGTTTTTACAGGGGGAACATTATCTTGAGGGCCCACGGCGCCAGAGGAGAGGCAAGCCGGTTTCAGGATCACGTAACTGAACGATATTCTCTGAATCGATGATAAAATTCATCGCGATGTTACATTCTATCCCATTATAATTTACTGTGTATCCACTCACAGTAACCGTTTCTCCCACTCCAGGCCGGTCCACACCCAAACTCTCCCAATAGCGGACGGGGCCGATCCCGTAAATAATTACATTGCCTTCTTCTGTGGCAAGCACCATTCCATTCCCGGGTATACCGCAGGAGACCACATCCCCTGTATAATCAAAAGGAATGCCATTTAGAATGTTATGTAGCAAACGTGTTCCATTTCCGCTCCCATAACCGTGGCCTGCCGCCTGCCCAGGCAGGAGAGGCACTTTATCTCGAGGGATTTGAACTTGATGTAGTGAATTCCATCATAACAGACTGCCTTGAGAGAAATCTCGGAAGGGCGGAAGTGCTAAAGGTTCTGAGATTCGCTGGGGAAAAGCGCCGCCAGGGTCTTCGTGGCATGGCTGTCCGCGAAGCTTTGTGGGGTAAGGGCCTCGGAATGCCGGCGAGTGGCTCCGGAATAGGGAAGAAGTCGGGTGTGGGGCATGCGGAAAGCAGATCACGAGGAGGTATGGGCGGCCTAGGCGGAGGATTAGAAGGGGGCAGAGGAGAGGGTGCAGGCCATGGTAATGGTCAAGGGGGTGGCCACGGTGGAGGACAAGATGACGCCAGCGGCGGTGGCGCAGGCGCCGGTGAAGGTGGCGGTGAAGGCGGCGGCGGTGCCGGTGGCGGTGGAGGCGGCGGTCGCTAAACAGGTCTTGCTCGCGTGCCGTCATTGCAATATTGCCGTGCTCCCCACGGTATGCACGGCCCTTGAAAATAAAAGATTTAGAATCTATTACTGAGAATTACAATGAAGCTATTCAGAGGAGAGTCGCCAAGTTCGATAAATCTCCAGGGACTTCAGATATCTAAAGGTTTCCGTAATCGAATGGGTCAGGAGGATGTTGTATTGATTATCTGCCTTTCAGCCCACAGGTGGCACGAATGATAGCTCGTCCGGTTCGCAAATCGACAAGAGGCTTTGCCACGTTAATTTTGCCCCTTCCATGTTTTCATAATTTTTTGCAGAATTTCATCCTTTTTTTTCAGCATTTCAGCCTTGGAGCGGCAGTGCAGGGTGCCGGCCGCGGCACCGGCGTGGCCGTCGCCCAGGTTCAGCGAGCGCATGATCTCCCCCACGTCTTTGCCGTGTTCAACGCCCGTGAGCCTCATGCTCAGCGACATAGAGAAGTTCAGGTTGTTGGTCTTGACGCCCCGCTCGAAGCGGTTCTGGACCTCCAGGACGGCCAGTGTCTTGGGGTAGAGCAGATAGGCAAGGTTCTTGACCACGGTTGGTTTGCGGTTATGCCGGGTTAAGTCCAGTACCACGATCTCGCGCTCCGTGTCATCGGGGAGGAAGCAGGCGGCTTCCTGGATGAGCTTGAGCATCCGCTCCTCGTCCTCCCGGTAGCGCCGGAACCTCTCCAGTACAAAATCCCGTGAGGCCACCTCTTCCATTGGCCTGTCCCGCAAGAGCTGAACCAGGTTCTGGCGGTAGTGGATGGATTGGCGTGGGGCTTGCTCCTGGGCCTTCATGCTGTCGGAGATTATGCGGCCGGGTGTCTCCCGCCGCCATTCCTCCACTGTGCGGTAGTTGAAGGTATCGATTATATCGGCCTCGTCCACCATGGGGGAGAAGTAGTCGGGCAGCTCCATTTGCTCCGAGAAATACTCAAACACCACCCGGGCGCAGCTATCCTTGGGTGCGAACCGCCCAGGGATTGTGGAGTGATCGATGTTGCGGTGTTTCAGTTCCTCCAGGTTCCCCGCGTGGTGGTCGAACCACAGCCCACACATCAGCGGGTAGGGAAGGTCGCACACGATGTCCTCGGGCTCAACGGAAACCTGCGAGCGGGTTATGCTGGACGGCCCGGTGAAAATGACCCGGTTCACCCCCAACGCATGGGAGCAGATGACCGCAGAGACCACACCGTCAAAGTCATTGTGGGTCACGATTTTCCGAGAAACTTCCACCACGATGCTCCTTATTTGCAACAGGCCCTTTCAGTAAAAGAAGTAAAAGAATAACCAATATAATAGCCCTCCCAGGATATACCTTGATCGAATTGGTATACCCTGTCTCCTTTAATTGAAAAAAATTATAAGTAAAATTGTCCGCCATCCCGGAAATAAGGCTGAGTTTAATTCACCTATACTTCCGGCAATGCAATCACGCCCCAAAGGAACAAAAGCCCGATAATCACCATAAGTAGGCCGAATATCCTCAATATTCTCAGCACGAGGGCGGATTGAGGTGGAGGCTGCTTCCAGGCGCGCTGCAGGAATGAGGGGACAACTATAATATCCAGCAGCCCAATCAACACAAATATAAAACCCAGGTATGTATTAGTATCTTTCACGGGTTTTCCTCTTTTTGGGGGCAAAATATAGTATTTCAAAATCGAAATTTTCAGATTCATCCTCCTTTTGAGAGGATTAATATTTTTTATCACGATGCAGCCAACTCACGCAAGCCTTTTCCCGTTTCCTAATTACGAATGGATTCGTCACCGGAAATTTTCATCAATCATGATTGAAAGAGTGAATAACTGATAGATTGAGCCTTAAGGGGGACGATGTGATAAAAACTTGACATATTATTAAATATTGAATAATATTAAAACATATTTTTTTCAAAACTTAAGGAGGTATGCTTATGAGGCCTTTAAAAACACAATTCCGATGGGTTATCATTCAAACACTTTTATTTTTGGCTGTGTTGACAGTGTTCCCCAGCTGGGCAGCCGAATTGTGCGTGTACAAGTACGACAATGTCATCCTGTTGTTCGACCGCTCCGGCTCCATGCTTTGGGAACAACCTAAATCATCAATGGACAAAATAGGTTATGCCAGGGACATCGCGCTTGGCATCGCAAAGGGTATCCCCGATGCCAACGAGGGGGAACTCTTCATGGGCCTCAAAGTTTTCGGCTATCACGTGGAAGACGAGCCCCTGAAAACACGGACCGTTGTGACCAGGCAGAAATTTAATCGCGAGGCATTAGTCCAATCGGTGAAGGGCATTAAGCCGCCGAAGGCCGTCTTCGGGTTTCTGACTCCTCTGGCGAGGTCAATCAAGTCGCTACGGGAGGAGGTTGATCAGTGGCCGGGGCGAACGGCGGTGTTCATTATAAGCGACGGCCAGGACACTACTTTTTTCGGAAAGCCGGTAAAAGAAGCGGGGCACCTCAAGGAGGCTAAGAATGATCTGGCCATCTTCCCCATACTAATGGGCGGCTGCAAGAAAGGCCGCAATGTCATGCAAGAGATAGCCTCAATCGGAGGCGGGAAGATGTTTGAGGCGGAGGAGTTCACCGATGCCGAGAAGCTAAATGCCACGCTGAGAGAGATATTTTTGGACTGCCGGCCCATCGTCGAAAAAGCTCCTGCTCCACCACCTCCGCCACCGGTTGTGGAGAAGCCTGCTCCTCCAGTGCGGCCTGCCGTGACGAATGAGATGTTTCCAGTTATATTGTTCGATTTTGACCACTTCAGCATTCGAGCCAGCGAGAAGCCCAAGCTCGAAGAGGCGGGAAACCTCCTGAAAGACAATCCCGATGTCAGGGTACGTCTTGAGGGTCATACGGACAACATCGGCACTGAGAAGTATAACCAAGCTCTCTCTGAGCGAAGGGCACGGAGCGTAAAGGAATATCTCCATAATTTATTTGGCATTGTCAAAGAACGCACACAGGTCATTGGCTTCGGCGAGAGCAGGCCCGCTGTTCCCAACACGACCAAGGAGATGCGCCAGAAGAACAGGAGGGTTGAATTCAAAGTCCAATAACCACATGATGTTATTGACTCGGGATCCGGTCCTATTGCATTATTACCTGGGCGCGAATAGTTTACACCCTTGTGTGGGCGGAATGATCGCAGACCAATACACAAGAAGTTCAATCATGAGCGATCACGCCACACTTCACTTTATTTTTTAGGAAATTAAACTTACAACAACGTAAAAGTGTCTTCAAGGCGGGAATAAACGTATAGGCGTGAATTGTGAAATAAGGGATTCAGCAGAAAGGGATTTGCTGAGAGGAGAATTACTGAATTTTTTAACCCCCGGATACGGCTCTAAAGGCTTATCTGGATTGGCTTAAATTATCGCTCCCCAATCTTCTTTGCTGAATTACCTGCCCAAATTTGGGAGGGAGGGGAGCTTTTCGTCAATACTGCTCCAGCGTCTACGACGACACCAGGGGAATTTCCGTCACCTGGGCCAATATGGTAAAGCCATGCAGCCATACGTCCCTTCCCGCCTTTTTCTCCATCCATTTTATGCCTTTTTTTCTTGGATCTAGAGCAGCGGTTTGTGGCGCCCATAATGATAGTGGTCATGAGTCCAAATGGCCGTTTCAACGCCGGTCATCGCCCACGCTCCAATGATGATATTACCGGTTAGGTCTATTGTTGCTCCGGGTGATATGACAACATTAGTCTCCCAGTTATCATTCTCGAATATTTCTTTGCCTGGGATCGATTGTCCTTTGTGCGCTTCTGGATGCGGAAGATAACAGACTTTCTTGAGTACCTCAACAAGTATCTGTTTTTTCATAGTTATCTGCATGACTTTCTTCCTTGGTGCAGGAAAAGACGGGATTTGATCGCCTTTGGAAATATATTTTTCAAATCGATCAGCCGCTTGCTCCAGGTGTCTGGTACTCTGGGATAACGCGGCTAGGTTCAGCGGCGCTTCCGGATGGCCTTTCCTGACCTGAAGCGCTTTCAAGAAAAAGGATTCAGCTTCCTGCAAATTTCCACGGGTATAGTGAATCACGCCGAGATTATTCAGCACGGAAAGTCCCTTGATTCCTTTCCCTGGCTCTGTGTACTTAAAACAAATTAAACATTTAATAAGAAACTGAACTTGATAAAGGGACGAACAGTCAGGATTTTGAGAAAATGCCAACCTCGTATTGATCGCTAAGGTAGTGGTAAGCTCTGCCGCTTGACATTGCACGATGCCTCTGTTATGGATTTTATAAATTCTATTGTAAGATTCGGAATATGGGGGAAACATGAAATTACTTGTCACAGGAGGGGCCGGATTCATCGGGTCCAACCTTGTTGAGGCATTGCTCGGGCGCGGAGAGACTGTACGGGTTCTGGACAATTTCAGCATGGGTCGCAGAGAGAACCTAAATTTCGGGGATAAGGTGGAGGTCATTGAGGGGGACATCCGGGATGCGGCAACCTGCGCCAGGGCTTGCAGGGATGTGAATATCGTCTTTCACCTTGCTGCCCTGGGCTCGGTACCCCGTTCGGTGGAGGATCCCATGACGACCCACGAGGTGAACATCACCGGCACTCTGAACATGCTCCTTGCGGCCCGCGAGGCGCCAACGGTCAGGAGGTTGATTTTCGCCTCTTCATCCTCTGTCTACGGCGACCCTCCAGGTGTGGGCGAAAAGCCAAAGAGAGAGGAGATTCCGCTCATGCCCCTATCTCCCTATGCTGCCTCCAAGGTGGCCGGAGAGCATTACTGCAGTATTTTTCATAAAGTCTACGGGCTGGAGACCATCATCCTCAGGTATTTCAACGTATTCGGCCCCCGGCAGAATGCGGACAGCCCCTATGCCTCTGTTATTCCCAGATTCATTCGTTTTCTGTGCGAGGACAGAAGTCCCATCATCTATGGTGATGGCCTTCAATCCCGCGACTTCTGCCACGTGGAGAACGTGGTCCAGGCCAATCTCCTGTGCGCGCAGGCCGGGGAAGGGGTGGTTGGCGCTTGCATCAATGTGGCGGGCGGCCAAAGTTTCTCAGTCAACGAGCTTCTGTCTCACCTCTGCAAGATCATGGGAAAAAGCGCAAAGCCCGTTCACGAGGCCCCCCGGCCGGGCGATGTCCGACACTCGCTGGCGGACATCGGGCTGGCGCGCCGATTGCTGGGATATGAGCCAGCGGTGGGATTCGAGGAGGGCCTGAGGCTCGCGGTGGAGTGGTTCATTTCGGCTACATAAGTAGAACGATAATTAGAGTTTGCTACTTATAGAATCCATTTAAGAAATTATATTTGCTCGACATAAGTTGCTATTTGGCTTATAATAGGCTTTGGATTTTTTAGAGGTGATTATTAATGGCTAGGGATTACAGTCCATTTACTCCTGGTTTGCCCGTACCGGTAGAGTTTTTTGTCGGACGCGTAGCAGAGGTAAATCGTCTGCGGAAAAAGGTTGCGAATTCGACAGCAGGTACTAAAGATTTCAAAGGGCGCCTGGAAGTTGCATTTTTATCTGGGGAACGGGGTATTGGTAAGAGTTCTCTTGCTTCTTTCGTAAGGCACCTTGTGGAGCGAGAGGACAGGGTGATTGGAACCCATACTTTTCTAGGCGGTGTCACAACTCTTGAAGAAATGGTTCGACGAATTTTTGACCGTCTTTTGAAAGAAAGTATTGATAAAACTTGGAATGAAAAATTAAAAGAGTTTTTTGGGAATCATATCAGACAATTTGGACTTTTTGGGATCAGCTTGGAATTTAACCCCTCTGAGGGGGAACTGCGTCATATAGTACATGACTTCGCCCCTGTACTTAGAAAGCTTGCACAAAAACTACAGGATGAAAAACATGGCCTCTTTGTTATTTTAGACGATATCAATGGACTCTCCACATCACGAGACTTTGCTGACTGGTTGAAAAGCCTGTTGGATGAAATTGCTACTTCCAGGGAACAGTTGCCATTGTTTTTGCTTTTGGTTGGATTAGATGAGAGGCGCCATTCATTAATTTCACATCAGCCATCGTTGGCGCGAGTTTTTGATCTTATAGAAATTCAAGCGTGGTCGAATGATGAGACAAAAACATTCTTCCAAAACTCTTTCTCGGAAGTGGGAGTTAGTGTTGATGAAGAAGCGCTTGATTTACTCGTGCGTTTCACGGGCGGCTTACCTGTTCTAGCTCACGAAATTGGGGACGCCGTATTTAATAAGGCCAAAGATAACCATATTGATATGGGTGATGCAATAAATGGGCTTTTTAATGCTGCGGATATCGTTGGCCGAAAACATATAGAACCAAAGGTATTTCAAGCGATAAGGAGCACCACGTATCGGACTATTTTAAGGAAAGTAGCTATAGACCCCGGAGCGTTCTATTTTCATCGCAACGAGATTATTAGACGACTTAACCAGGAGGAAGCAAAGGTATTTAATAATTTTTTGAATCGAATGACGCGTCTAGGAGTGATCGTAAAGGAAAAAGAAAAAGGAGCGGGAGTTTATCGATTCGTAAATCGTCTTCATCATCTTTATTTTTGGCTTGAACATGGAAGAGAAAGTAAGTCATGAGTCATTATTTGATAGTGCAAAGCCGTATGTAATAAATAATGAATAACAGCTACTAAGAACCAAGAAACCAGGAAAGAATAGTAAGTATATTCTCTCTAACCCTAAGTAAAATTGGTTTACCACCGCGACTTTGATCTCGCCTCCAGCTAACTGGGGCTCGATGAAGAGGAGACAATAGATTCCATTGGTTTCATCTGGCCAATAGCCTCTCGGGCCTGTTCAAGAATATTCCGTGCCCGCTGGAGTTGAGGAATATCCTCCCCAAGCCCTGTGGCCAGAAAGTCCGCATATAGCTCCAGGGCTTCTTCGAGTTCATCCCGGCTGAGCATATCTTCAGCACGTTGAAAAATATTCAAACAATAATTCTGGACATATGAGTCCATCTCCCTCTGGAGCTTTAGGATCATCCTGTCCAGCAGGCGCCTCTTGAATTCTTCTTCCGTGGGCAGGTCCAGGGATTTGCCCGGGAAACCCGCCTCGAAAATAGGATCGATGGCCTCATCGCTCACGGTTGCTTCCTCTCTTAAATCCCTGCTCCAGACTTCCTTCAAAATACGAACGTCGAACACCCGGAACGCAGCCGTTGCTGTTCCTCTCAGTTTGTGGGTCTGAATTTTTTTTGAGGTCTTCCGGGGACTCATTACCTCCATTTCAGGCGATATCCCATCCAGCTCCCCCTCCAGTTGATCTATTTTCTTCTTAAGCTCCATGGCTGATTTGGATCTTGGACCTTCCGAAATGAGAACGGTCTGGAACCGTTTATACAGAAGCCGAAGCTCTTTCTGAAGTTGGAAGTAGCGGGGATTGAGCACCTTTTCCTTGACCGTATACTCCATCGGCTCAAAGGACGTTGAGATGGAGTGCCGGACGTTCAGATATTCCAGCCAGCCGCATAAAACCATTCCGCCGGGAATGCTCTCGATCCGCTCCAGCAATTCTTCCATCTCGTTAGGAGTGGTCTCGGCCTTTGCTACGACAAGCTCCCAGGCGGCTGGCGTGCGGGTTTTAAAGGCTTCAAACAGCTTCTTGTTCCACCCTTTCAGCAGTCCGGGCTCGGGCACCTTGCTGAAGAAGGGGAGGAAGTTTATCCTGGCTCGCACACGCTCCCGCACCTTCAGCCACTGCTCCGATACCTGTGTCTGCGAATCCAGATAGGCTGGGATCTTTTCCTCCACGGCTCGAAAATTGAGCCATGCATTGGCGTGAAACCGATGGGAGGCGTAAAAGAGCCCCCTCCGGTAAATCTCGTCAGCCCAGCGGCTCAAAGCCTGTGCAGCCAGGTCCAGCATTTCACTTGCGCCCGGGGAGACTTCTTCCAGCCGCCGCGACACGCGGAGAGCATCCAGGAATTGCCTCTGCTCAAGGAAGTAGAGAATCCGGGCGTAGAGCCTCTTCCCCAGCTTCTTGCGGACTTGCTCAAGGTGCTCTCGTGCGGCCGGATCCCCCGGCTTCAGAACCTCCACTGCGCGGAATTCCTCGAAGGCCTTCTCCCATTCCTCACGAACTTCATGCTGGATACCGCGCTGGTAATGTTTGAGCGCCATGGCCGTGTTGACGCGATTTCGGACGGCCGCGCAGTATGATATCTTGTCCGGAGGGAAGAGCCTCGTCGCTTTTTTCATGCGCTCCACGGCCTCTTCGGGCTCCTCTTTGTCAAGCAATTCAGCCGCCTCCTTGCATTGCGATATCGCCTCCGTGGCTTTGCGGCTTTTCTCCAGTTGCAACATCGTCTGTTGGTCTGGACTCAGGTTCATGGCCAGCTCGTAAGCCTGTCGGGCCGCTGTCCAATCGCCCTTGCGCTCGTGGAAGTGGGCCGCCTCCAAATATTTTAACTTCCCTTCCCGGACCACACGGTCCATGCTGGCCAGAGCTTCGGCATCCTCCCGGTTCGCCTTGACTGCCTGCGCGAACAGATCCCGCGCCTCGAGGTAATCCCCGTCTTGCTGAGCCAGTTGGGCCTGGTATTTCAGCGATTCAATGTGGAGGAGGGACTCTCGAAGTTCCCCCTCGATCTGCGGCGAAGGGGGGTTTTCAGCCAGAAGTGAGCGATGGCGCTCCAGGAGCTTTAGGGCCGATTGCAGGCGTCCCTCTTTCATCGCCTGCCGCACCTGGTCGTTGAAGGAGCGGGCCAGCAGTTGCTGCAGCCGTTTGTGCTTTTCGCGTATCTCCAGGTTTTCAGGGTCGAGCCGCAGTATATCTCGGTAAACGGTAAGGAGCTCTTCATGCCTGTTTTCTCTCTCCAGCAAGATGGATTGCTGCGTCAGGCGATCGATCTGCTCTTGGAAAGCGCAGGATATCCCCAGGAGGACGGCGCACATCAATAAGGATCTTACTAATATCCATAGTCTTGGGCGGACAATGTTCATCATCTCATCTGTTTTATATTGGCATCTTCATCGTTTCGGCCTAACAATGCTCATCTTCTCATGAGGGGGTTTTTGGATATGACGAACTCCTTTGTGTATGATCCGCTGATCACCGGTGCCTGATCAGGGCCTGTTTGACCTGCACGGTTTTTCATATAAGACCACGCCTCATGGATGTCGATTAGTCCGTCACGATTATCGTCCCCTTTTCCCCGGAGCACCTCACAAAGGTAAGGGGAAAATATGCCGTGCTGGATAACATTAAGTTTTCCGGATGGGATGGCTCCGGTGGATGCTTTGATGAAGACCCTTTTTCGCTTATCCCCCGTGGAAAAGAATTCGCTCAATTTTGATGTTCCTCGGAAGGCCGCCGTGCTGTGGCAACTATCAACAAAAACAGCCAGGCGTCGGGCCTGAAGGCGGGTCAGGAAGTCGACGATGGCAAGGTTGGAGAGGCCCGTGCCGGGGATCCGATCCAGGCGGGTGTCGTGGGTGAGCCAATAGGCGTCTTCTTCCCCCCATCCGACGTGGCCGTTAAAATAGATCATGACCAGATCTCCGGCCTTTTCCCCCAACTTTTGCAGCTCCCTCCGGATAGCGAAGGTGGTGGCCTGCCGATCAAGCAAAACCACGATGTTCCCAGGGGAAAAGAGGCTGTAGCGGGGGTTGCGCAGCGCCTCATCAATGCATAGGACATCATTAACGGGGTAGGTTAGTTTGGCGATTCCTTTGTCCTCGTACTGCCCGATGCCGATTATTAGGGCATAGGCCCTGGCAGGTTTCTCAAGTTTCTGTTCTTCGGGGCAGGCCATCTCCTCTCCGGCTGCCCGCGCTTCGGCAAGGAATTCCAGTAAGCGGGAATCGCGAGGTTCTTTCTTGAATGCCCGGCAGAACTCCAAGCGGGCTTCTTTCACTTTGCCACGGGCGAAAAGGAGCATGGCGGCCAGTCCTGCAAGGTTTTCGCGGCTCCCCGGTTCTAGGGACTCCAGGAGTCTCCAGCACTCATCCCATTGGCCCATGCGGTAGCGATAATAAATAATGTCTGCCATCACAGAGGCCATATCCAGGTTCAAATCCCATTGAGCCCTTCTCCGCATTTTCTCCTCGCACAACCGGGCTGCGAGTGCGTAATAAGATTGAGCTTTATCGGTCTGCTCCAGCTTACGGTAAGAATCGGCCGCAGCCCCTGCCGCCAGGGAAAATTCGGGGTTTTTCTCCAGCAGTGCCTCAAAGACGGAGGCGGCCTGCGCCCATTGACCCGCCCTGTATAGGTTGATGCCACGGAAATACTCTGCCAGGTGGGAATCTATTTGAGCAACGTTGGACTGTGAGACTGCAAGCGGCCGGAAAACTGAGCGTTGATTCAAGTTATAGGGTCCCGCTCGAGACACTCCTTGCGAAAGAAGGCATATGATCAGGGCGACAATTGGGAGCCAGGGAAGCTTGAATATTCTATTCCTGCCCATTGATACCATCGCCTTTCTTATTACGCTAGTTATTAATCCGAGACCGGATAAGCCCTCAAAATTCTATCGACATTCGTTAATAGGGAAACCTTTGTTTAATAGAGTTATTTCGGATTAAAAAAGGTGAGGTGCCTTGCGCAATATCAACCTCTTAAAGCCAAGTAGAGTGAACTCACTATAATGATTCCCTAGAATTGCTGTCAAGCGCAAACTGGAAAAGAAGGACTGCCTTTTTCTTAAATTCAAATTTTATCAATAACTTGACAACCCGCATGTCGGATTTCTTAAAAAAATCATTGATATTTAGTTTCCCCATGGACATGGGGAAATTTTGGGGAAATTCACGGGCGGCCCGGACAATGTGTCGTCCGGGTCGAAAAGAGACATCAGGATTGACACAGCGCTTTAGCAATATCACATATGAGGGCAACCGATAGGACGGGGGGATCTACATCATCTCTTTGTGGTGGCAAGTTTCGCCCTGGCTGGCAGCATCAGGGTAGAATTCCCAGAGGATATACGCTTCAATTTCCTCTGATTCCCATACATATAATTTACGGGAGCCAGAAAAATAGAAACTAAAAATGGAGGTAACAGCATGTAATGATTGAAACTTTTGTAATTACTACCTTTCGGAAAAGATGCATGCCTCCTGGAACGATAAAAGCGTCCCAGCGGCTTTGCCCGCGGTATCAGTGATTGTTACATCTTCTGCCGATTCTTTGCCCGACCCGGCACGAGCCTCACCTTCCGTGGTGCTGCCAGCCAGATAGCGGCGCATGACAAGGCGAGCAGTAGTATTGACAAGATGAAAGCGGCCATGTAGTTGCCGGTGAATTCAAATATCCAGCCGCCCAGCCAGGGCCCTATGGTCCCCCCCACGGCAAAGCTGAGCCAGACAGAGCCGATGACAGAACCAACCTTTGGCCCCTGGAAAATGTCGGTGAGGGAGGCCGTTACGGTGGGAGAGATCATCCCCAGGCCGAAGCCCAGGCTCAAAGAATAGTAATAGAGCATCCATGGGGTGGAGGTGTCCTTAATAAGCATCAGGGCCAGTATGCCCGAGATGCCTATGACAGCGGCGATCGTAAATGTGAGCTCTCGCCCGATCCGATCAGAGACAAGAGCAGCCAGAGAGCCACAGGCAAACATAATCCCATACAGTGATATAACTGAAGACGCATAGAGCTTTGAGTAGCCCACATCTATAGCGAAAGCCACTTGATGGGCCACCATAATATGCATCGTTATACCCCATACGGAGAAGGTTGTCAGGCACAGCAGCCAGAAACGGCTGGTTCTCATCGCCTTGGGCAACGTCCACTCTATAGCCGCCCAGGCTTGATCCATAATCCGCAGCGGCTCATTCACTGATGCCGGGGCAGTATCTCCGCCCTCCACAGCGCCGTCCCGGACTAGGCCCTTATCCCTGGGATGATACCGTACAACAAAAGTTATCAGGGGTATTATGGTAACGGCGATGATGATGGCCTCCACCACAAAGGTGTTGCGCCAGCCGAAGCGATTGATCAGAAAAGCTATAACTGGATAGCAGGCAAAAGAGCCTCCAACGCCTGCGTGCACCAGCGAGAAGGCCAGGCCTCGTTTTCTTTCAAACCAATTCCTCAGGACAGCGGTGAAGGGCACCGAACCCATAAGACAGAGACCGGCTCCGCACAGGGCTCCAAAACTGAAATAGAAGTGCCACGGCTCGTTTCCCCACCGGGATAGGAACAGGCCCAGGGCCAGCACAGTGGTGCCAAAGGCCATGGTTTTGCGTGGACCTACCCTGTCCACCAAGTGGCCAGCCACGGGAGCAACAAGACCATAGGCCAGCAAGTGAATGGATAGCATGCCAGCCGTTATGTCTCTGGGCCATTGGAACTCCTCAAGCAGGGAAGGGAAAATAACAGAGAATGAATACCGGGCCCCGTAGCCCAAGGTTTTTACTATAATGCCAGTAATTACTATAATCCATCCATAAAAGATGACCTGGTGTTTCTTCATAATTGATTATCTTTTCTACCGCTCTAGATCGGCGAGAGTCAACCAAACTTCTGCAATTTACAGCTTGGCAGTAAATGCGTAAGACAGCGGCTGGCCCGGGCGACTTGAAGGCACAAGAAGATTTATTCATCACACCATGATGCCACCGCGGTCCATTGAAGGAAACCGAAACCACATCCTGCTGCTGCACAGCCTGAACAACTAGTTTTTCCAAGCCGGCCTTGGTTGAATTCTCAGATTAAGTCGCATCCATTTTGTTCTTTGGTTATAGTGATAGGATCTTATAAAAAATTTAATTGGAAATCAAATCCTTATTATGTGGATGCTATCGGGAAGGTATTTACAGCAAATGTAAGCGGAGGCATTGTTATAAAAATTGGCTTCAGGAGGGTAATAGCTCAACTTATAGCTTTTCATTCAGATCGATAATGACCCGTCATTTTGAAGCCTCGTGTGCAGGCTCAATTGCCTCTCTAAAACCCATTATAAGACATCCAGGCTGCCATGAACTCATAATAATCCACGAGCACCCGATTCCGGGAACGGGAAAAGATCACCCGGCATCCTCTGCCTGATTGAGCATCAAAGAAATTAAGGCAGCCCCACCTTATACTATTGACATTTCCCTTCTGATCATAAATTATGAAACTATAAGGAGGACGTTGCTTATGGTCCAGATGGAGCGGAACATAGAGCAGGCCGCGGAGCTCATCTTTCGGTCCCGGCGGATCGTGGTCTTCACCGGAGCGGGCGTCAGCACTGAATCGGGCATCCCGGACTTCCGAAGCCCCGGGGGGATCTGGACAATATTTCAGCCGGAGGATTTTACCATCCAGAAATTTCTGTCCTGTCCTGAGACCCGTGTGAAGATGTGGACCATGGGCATGGCGTTCAAATTCCAGGAGGCTTTTCCCAACGCCGCCCACAGGGCCATCGTCGAAATTGAGAAAATGGGAAAGCTTTCGGCTGTAATTACGCAAAACATTGACAACTTGCACCAGCGAGCCGGCAACAGCCATGCATTGGTGATCGAGCTCCACGGCAACATGCAGGAAGTGGTTTGCATTTCCTGCCAGGCCCAGTGGAGCTGGGAGGAGGTGGAAAGGCGTGTTCTGGCCGGCGAAGAAGACCCGCGATGCACTCATTGCGGAGGCATCCTCAAGCCCAATGCCGTCTTCTTCGGAGAGCCACTGCCTGTGCGCGCATTCATGGAGGCGAAGGAACAGTCCATCCGATGCGACCTTTTCGTGGTGGTTGGCTCCTCTCTCGTGGTCTATCCCGCATCGGAAATGCCCAGGTACGCTAAACTCAACGGCGCGAAACTGGTGATCATTAACCTGACCAACACAGATCAGGACGACCTGGCGGAAGTGAACATCAGGGGCCGGGCCGGAGATGTGATGCCCCGCATCATCAATAATGTTGAAAAGAGAATGATATCAGCCGTTGAAACCCATCCCCCAGCCCTTTAATTCTATCTGCTTAGGCAATATTCCTCTTCTGTGGATAAATACGGTAGATCGTGCAAATATTCTCTGGAGATTTTTATCTGAGCTGATAGGTAATTATGATATACGGCAAAACACCGAGCTAAGAAAAATGGTACTGAAATTTTGGTATTAATATACTATGTATTATAAAATTTGATTTTGATAGTAAAATTTGAAGCTTACATATTATTATCTTGCCTTAAATTTCTTTATTTGTTAACTCTGACCTTATTCTTTTTCGCTCTATACAAAAAAGTATCCGCTGCCAAGCTCTTGTCGTGGGCGCCCTACTAGACTCCTCCAGATGTAAGAATATCCTTCGCCTCTCGCCCAAAAACTGCCTTCGAGACCACCTTAAAATTCTTCTATATAAGACGTATTTAACATTTGCGCATAATATTCTTAATTAGCCAGTGGTTGCAACAACAAAAGTATGAATATCTTGGGTGCCACTGGCAGAGCCGAAGGCTCGCCAGTGAAGCATGAATGTACTGATCACAAGACACGGGCAAGCTCACGGCTTCGCCCGTGGCACCCAGTTCAGGAATGTCAATATGCAATTATTAATGACGTTTAATATAGATCTGGTGTCAATCTTTTATGAATCCTAACTTCAATGTAGTTGGATGGGGCTCCAAAAAATGCTAATTTACATTATTTACAGCTAAAAAAATGGGGGATACTTTCTCCCCCACGAAATAATTCTTAATAATAAATGTCTCAGCAGGCCCTTATCCCTCAGGCCTGCCCTTTGTCCTTATCCGTTGGAAAAAACGGCCGGAACAGATCAATTGGGATTGGGAAGAGGGTGGTGGAGTTGTTCTCCGTGGCGATCTCCGCCAGGGTTTGGAGAAACCGGAGCTGGAGGGCGATGGGACGGGTCTCGATGATCTCGGCCGCCTCTGTGAGCCGGGCTGCCGCCTGAAACTCACCCTCAGCGTTGATTACCTTGGAGCGCCGCTCGCGTTCAGCCTCCGCCTGTCTGGCGATGGCCCGCTGCATGTTCTCGGGCAGGTCGATGTGCTTCAACTCAACCTTGGAGACCTTGATCCCCCAGGGATCGGTATCCCGATCCAGGATCTCCTGGAGATGTCGGTTTATTTCCTCCTGCTTTGAGAGCAGGTCATCAAGCTCACCAGCTCCCACGACGGAGCGCAGCGTGGTTTGAGAAAGCTGCGAGGTTGCATAGATAAAGTTCTCCACCTCCACGACTGACTTGATGGCGTCCATTACGCGGAAAAAGACCACCGCGTTGACCTTGGTGGTGACGTTGTCCTTGGTCACCACATCCTGAGGCGGGACATCTACTACCACCGTCCGAAGGCTGACCCTGACCATGCGATCCACTATGGGGATAAGAATGATAAGGCCGGGGCCCTTTTCTCCAATAAGGCGGCCCAAACGAAAGATCACCCCCCGCTCATATTCGTTCAAAATCCGTATTGCTGACGCGAGAAACATGATGATTACCACAACAAGGACCGTAGCACCAAAAATGCTAAACATCTTTGCCTCCTTTGTTTAAAAATAATCTCTTGCGAATCTGTCTCCAGATTCAATGACCACGGAATGCGGTACTTCTCCTTATGATAAAAAAATTATGAAACGCGTTTGACTTTCATCCGGAGGTTCTTGACCTCCAGCACCTGAACCTCCTCTCCCTCCCGGATCGCTTCATCACTGACAGCGTTCCAATATTCACCATGGAGGAATACCTTGCCGCCGTTGGGTCCCAGCGAGCTTTTCGAAATGCCAATAAGCCCCACCATGCCTTCCACGCCGGTGGCGACCTGAGCACGATGTGCCCTGATGGCCAGACTTATAACAACGATGAAAAACGCGGAAATTAGGAATACAGTGGGGAGCACAACGCGGAGCGATACACGAAAATAAGGTGCCGGGCTCTCAAATAGCATGAGGGAGCCGAGGATCAATGAGATGACCCCCCCAACGGAAAGAAGGCCGTAGCTAACGATCTTGATCTCCGCAATGAAAAGAATAATTCCTAGAATGATCAGCAAGATCCCAGCATAATTGATAGGAAGGGTTTGGAGGGCGAAAAACGCGAGAATGAGGCTGATAGCACCAATAACTCCGGGGAGGATGGAGCCAGGATTGGAGAATTCAAAGTAAAGACCCGCCAGCCCAACCATCAACAGGATGTAAGCAATGTTGGGATTGCTCAGAGCGTTTAGAATCCGCTGGCGAAGCCCCATCTCAAGATTTCGCACTTCAACTCCATGGGTGTGCATTGAAAACTTCAGCCCCTCTTTTTCAACTGTGCGTCCTTCCAGCTTTTCCAGCAACTCATTTAAGTCACGGGCAACGAGATCGATGACTTTTAACTCTAACGCTTCCTCTGCAGTAATGGAGACGCTTTTGCGGACAGCTTCTTCAGCCCACTCCTCGTTGCGCCCTTTTTTGGCGGCAATACTTTTTGCATAAGCTACCGCATCATTTTCTATCTTCTCCATCATGGTCTCGTCCGCTTTCCCACCTCCAAGGGTAACGGGGTGGGCCGCGCCGATGTTAGTGCCCGGAGCCATTGCGGCCACATCGGCAGCCATTGTGATCATCACCCCGGCCGAAGCGGCCCGGGCGCCGCTAGGAGCCACATAAACAACAACCGGGATCCTGGCGTTCATGATACTTTTGACGATATCTCTCATGGCCAGGTCCAGGCCTCCGGGCGTATCGAGCTGAATGATCAGGCTGTTCGCTCCCTCTTTTACCGACTGATCCACCATCTTGATAATGTAATCCGAAATTGCCGGATTGATGATCTCGTTCACAGTAATCACGTTTACGTGCCCTGCAGGCCACGCGGTGGACGGGTTAGCCAGACAGATAAAAAGGAGAATTATCAGCAGGCAATTTTTTTTGCCCTTCTTTGGCGATCTTAGGGCTTTTATGTCTTTAATTTTTCCCACGTTTCAGTCCCTGGAGCCTCACCAGCAGGGAGCATTGAGCAACCTTACTGTTCATCCGCTCCTGTGAAAATAGTAGATTTTCTGTTTAATAACCAGTAAAAAAGAACCAAGGCCATCATAATTAATTACACAATCGAATTATATTATTAATTAATCATGAAGGCGTGAATTTGTCAAATAAAAAGGAATCTCAAGGATTTCCCTTATTATTTTTCGTAAGGCTTGCCATCCGCAGCCGGCGGTACAGCACGCCCCACCCACCCCGCCAATACCACCATTGTCAGAGCGAATGGAATCATCAGGAAGATCTGAGAAGGAACCCCAATGGCATGGCCCTGCAAATGCTCGGCCAGGGCGTCTGCCATGCCGAATAACAGGCAAGCCCCCAGAGCGCCATGAGGTGTCCATTTCCCGAAAATGAGAGCAGCTAGGGCAATGAATCCACGGCCTGCAGTCATTCTTTCCACGAACTGGCTCAAATCTCCCAGTGAAAGCTGAGCACCACCCATTCCTGCCAGGATGCAACCTACTATCACTCCCAGATATCGCAGCCGGAAAACATCCACTCCCATGGAATCCACCACTGCCGGGTCTTCTCCCACAGACCGCATCCGTAGCCCTAATCTCGTCAAGTACAGAAGAACAATGCTGAATCCCACTAAAAACAGCGCCACCCAAGTGAGGGGAGGCAGGGCGAACCATGTCCCCGCGGGCCATGGCAGAAGCTTGTTCACGGAAGGTGAACTCCCGTGTCGGCCGAAAATGTGGAATAGCAACAGACCAGTCAGCCCCAGAGCCAGAATGTTAAGGGACACACCGACTACAATCTGATCTCCCCGAAGTCTCACGCATGCGGCGGCCATCACCACCCCCATGAGGGCTCCGGCAAGGGCCGCCGTCCCTACGCCCATCCATGGACTGCCAGCATAGTGGGCCCCTAATACGGCGCACCGTGGGCGGCCACGCATGATTCCCGCAAGAGCATATTTGACCCCCCCGGTTCGCTCACAGTAAAGC